>DKAS01000118.1 GCA_002448875.1 Proteobacteria bacterium UBA6920
GTGACGTAGATGAAGGTGATGCCGACCTCTTTTTGCAGGTTTATGAGCTCTATCTGCATCTGCTCGCGCATCTTGGCGTCGAGGGCGGAAAGGGGTTCGTCCAGCAGCAGCAGGCGCGGCCGGTTCACCAGGGCGCGGGCGATGGCGATGCGCTGTTTTTCTCCGCCGGACAGTTTCAGACCGCGTTCCCCCACCACCGTGTCGTAGCCCTGGGGCAGGCCGGCGATGAAATCGTGGATAGAGGCCATGCGCGCCGCCTGTTCGATTTCCTGGCGGCTGGCCTCGGGCCGGGCATAGGCGATATTGAACAGGATGGTGTTGTTGAACAGCACCGTGTCCTGCGGCACGATGCCGATGGCGGCGCGCAGACTGTCCTGGGTGACGCGGCCGATGTTCTGGTCGTCGATCAGGATGCGGCCGTGGCTGGGTTCATAGAAGCGGAACAGCAGGCGCACCAGGGTGGACTTGCCGGCACCGGAGTGGCCGACCACCGCCAGTTTGCGTCCGGGGGCGATGCTGAAGCTGACGTCGTGCAGAATGGGCCGGTCCGGCGCGTAATGAAAGTCGACATGTTCGAAGGTGATGGCGCCGCGGCTGGCCTGCAGCGCCGCTGCGTCCGCCGCGTCCTCGATCTCCGGCGCGCGGCGCAGCAGCGCGAACATATGGTCCATGTCGGCCAGGGCGTGCAGGGTCTGGCGATAGACGATGCCGAGAAAGCCCAGCGGGATGAACAGCTGCAGCAGGAAGGCGTTGACCAGCACCAGGTCGCCCAGGCTCATGCGCCCGTCGGCGACGCCGCTGGCGGCGGCGATCATCACCAGGGTGACGCCGGCGGCGATGATCGCGCCCTGGCCGAAATTGAGGGCCGACATCGAGGTTTGGCTTTTCACCGCGTTGTCCTCCCACTGGGCGAGGGTGTGGTCGTAGCGGCGAAACTCATAGGCCTCGTTGCCGAAGTACTTGACGGTTTCATAGTTGATCAGGCCATCGATCGCCTGCATGTTACTCTCCGACTCCAGCCGGTTCATGGTGTGGCGATAATGCATGCGCCAGTCGGACATGGTGAAGGTGTAGATGAAATAGACGATCACGGTGCCGAAGGTGATGACGACGAAATGCCAGTCATAATTGATCACCAGGATGCCGCCCACCAGCAGAAACTCCACCAGCGTCGGCAGAATGCTGAAGGTCAGATAGTTCAGCAAGGTGGCGACGCTGCGCGTGCCCCGCTCCAGGTCGCGGGTGATGGCGCCGGTGCGCCGCTCCAGATGAAAACGCAACGACATGTTGAACAGGTGCTGCATCAACTGCGTCGATAAGCGGCGGATCGCCCGGTAGCGCACCCGCGCGAATACCGAATCGCGCAGCTCGTTGAACAGCGAACTGGCGACGCGCAACACCCCGTACACCAGCAGCAGCGCGATCGGCAAGGCAATGGCGGCGTGTTTGCTGCTGTCCAGTGCATCGACGATATCCTTCAGCGCCAGCGGCACACCCACATTGGCCAGCTTGGCCAGCAGCAGACAGCCCATGGAAAAAGCCACCCGGCCGTAAAACTCGCGCAGGAACGGCAGCACGTCCTGAACATTGCGCCAGTCGTGGCGGTTCTTTTCCGGGGCTTCGGTTTGCGAGGGCGGACGCATTTTTCGTTCTGCCTGTTCTGTCGGCTACTGGCCACTAGTGTACGGTTGCGGTAGGCTCAGCGAAAGCGGTAACTGGAAATTGCGGCGCATGAAACAAAACATTCAGTCAATAGGGTTAAAGATGTTGCTGCCGCTGCTGCTGGTGGCGTGCGGCGAGCAGGGTGGTCCGCCGGCGATTGACAGCAGAAAAGACAGCGGCCACCTGGTGGAAGTGCTGCAGGTGCAGCCGCAGTCCTTCAGTCAGACCACGGAACATACCGGCAGCCTGCGCGCCCGGCGCACCACCCGCCTGTTCAATCTGGAGGAAGGGCGCATTACCCGGCTCAAGGTGTTCGAGGGCGACGCGGTGCGCCAGGGACAGGTGCTGGTAGAGCTGGACGATGGCCTGCTGCGGGCAGAGCTGCAAAAAGCCTCCGCTGTGCGCGCTCAGGCCGAGCTGGATCTGCAGCGGCTGCAGGGACTGGCGGAGCGCAATATCGAATCGCAGAATCAGCTGGAAAAGGCCCGCACCCAGCTGGCCATGGCGCAGGGCGAGGAGAACGTGCTGACCACGCGCCTGGGTTACACCCGCATCAGCGCGCCGTTTCGCGGCATCGTCAGTCAGCGCCTGGTGCAGGAGGGCGACGTGGCGGCGAAGCACACCCATCTGCTGAGCGTTTATGATCCGACTTCCCTGATCACCGAGATCCGGGTGTCGGAACTGCTGTTGCCCATGCTGCATGAAGGCGATGGCGTGGGTGTGCAGGTCGACGCCCTGGGCGATCAGGTATTCTCCGGCAGCGTCACCCGCATTCATCCGACCATAGACGACAAAACCCGGCGCGGCGTGGTGGAGGTGGAGATGAAGCCGGTGCCGGCGGGAGTGATGGCCGGCCAGCTATGCCGGGTGACCATTCAGACCCGGCATGAGCAGCGGCTGGTGATTCCATTCGCCGCTCTGCAGCGCGACCTGGATTCGGAATATGTATTCGTGGTCGGCGCCGACGACAAGGCCGAGTTGCGCCGGGTGAGCAGCGGCCTGCGCCTGCAGGAGCAGGTGGAGATCAGCAAGGGGCTGGTGGCGGGCGACAAGGTGGTGGTGCGCGGTTTCTTCGGTCTGCGCGCCGGCACGGCGCTGGCGATCGGCGGTGGCCCGTGAACCACCGGCAGCGGTTTCGCAGCGGTGGGGTGGCGGCCTGGTCTATCCAGCATCCCATCGGCGTGAGCATGATCGCCCTGGCGGTGATGGTGCTGGGGGCGTTTTCCCTGTCGCGCCTCAATATCGATCTGCTGCCGCATCTGATCTACCCGGAAATCCGCGTGCGCATCAACGATCCGGGCGTGCCAGCGCAGATTATGGAGGATCGCATCACTCGCCAGCTGGAAGAGCAGTTGGCGGTGACCGAGGATGCGGTCAGCGTGCAGTCCAATACCAGCGAAGGCCAGAGCGCGGTGGACCTGGCTTTTCCGTACGGCAAGGACATCGACATTGCCCTGCGCGATGCCAGCACCCGCCTGGACCGGGCCAAGCGTTTTCTGCCCGACACCATCGATCCGCCTACTATCTATAAGCGCGATCCGTCGCAGATTCCGGTGTACGAGCTGGCGGTCAGCTCCACTCTGCGCACCAGCGCCGAGCTGCGCGAATGGATGGACTACACCCTGGCTAAGTGGCTGCTCAACCTGCCGGGGGTGGCGGCGGCGGAAGTGGGCGGCGGCCTGGTGCGCGAAGTGCAGGTATTGCCCGACCAGCAGCGCCTGGCCGGCGTCGGCCTGACCATGGACGATCTGGTGCGCGCCATCCGCGAGGGCAATGTCGAGGCGCCCGGCGGTCAGGTGCAGATGCGCACCCAGCAGATGAGCAGCCGGGTGCAGGCGCGCTTCACCTCGCTGGAGCAGCTGGCCAACCTGCCGGTGACCGGTGCCGGGCAGAGCAAGGGCGAGATCGTCTATCTGCGCGAGGTCGCCGAGGTCAACGATGCCAGCGAGCAGGAACAGTTGCGCATCCGCCTCAACGGCGCTCCCGGCATCAAGCTGTCGATTCAAAAGCAGCCGCAGGCCAATACCGTGGCGGTGGTGGAAGCGGTGCGCGGTCAGCTGGCCTGGCTGCGCGACCAGCAGCTGATTCCCGCCGACATCGCCATCGACGCCGTGTCCGACCAGGCGGTGTTCATTACCCGCTCGATGAATAATGCGGTGCTGGCGGCGGTCAGCGGCGCCCTGCTGGCGATGCTGGTGGTGTATGTGTTTCTCGGCAGCGTGCGCCGCACCCTGATCATCGGCAGCGCCATTCCCATCGCCGTGCTGGTCACTTTCATTTTCATGCAGGGCGGCGGCCTGACTCTGAACATCATGACCCTGGGCGGTCTGGCCCTGGGCGTGGGCATGCTGGTGGACAACACCATC
>DKAS01000102.1 GCA_002448875.1 Proteobacteria bacterium UBA6920
GTGGAAGTGTTCCGCGACGGTTACCTGTCCGGTCCCCTGGCCGCGGTCGACAGCACCGTGCCGGTGGGGCAGGTGCTGGCATACCTGGTGGCCAGCGCCGATCAGGTGCAGGGCGCGGCTGCCGGCGCGCCGCGCGCCGCGGCGGCGGCAGCGGCCAAACCCGCCGCGCCGGCCGCCACTGCGCAGCCGGCCGGTGCCAGCCATGTAATCAAAATGCCGCAGCTGTCGGACACCATGACCGAAGGCGTGCTGGTGGAATGGAATAAACAGCCCGGTGACAAAATCAACCGCGGCGACATCGTCGCCCAGGTGGAAACCGACAAGGCCATCATGGATGTGGAAGTGTTCCGTGACGGTTATCTGTCCGGTCCCATCGTGCCAGTGGACAGCGTGGTGCCGGTGGGCGCAGCCATCGCCTACCTGGTGGACCAGCCCGGCCAGGTCGTTACCGACCAGGCCGCGGCGGCCAGCCGGCCGCTGGCCGAGGACGATGTCACCAGTCCGTCGCAGCAGGATTTCCGTCACCAGCAGGCCAGCGCCCATCCGGCGCCGGGACACCGGGCGCCGGTGATGCCGCTGAGCTCGGCCGCGCCGCTGGAACGGCCGGTAAACAAGCAGGCGACGCCGCAGGCGCGCAAGCTGGCGGCGCAGCTGCATGTCAATCTCAATACCCTCAAGGGCAGCGGGCCCGGCGGCGTGATCGTCGCCGAGGACGTGCGCCGCGCCCAGCCGCTGGAGCGGCCGACGGAAGTGGCGCGGCAGACGCCGGCGCATCTGATGCCGGAAATCCAGGTGCCCGGTCACGGCCGGGCGATGACCGCGATGGAGCGGGCGGTGAGCCATTCCATGACCGCGGCCCTGACCATGCCCACCTTCCGCGTGTCGCGCAATGTGGATCCGGCGCCGCTGATCAAGGCGTCGAAGAAAGTCGGCGTCTCGGTGACTGTCAGTATAGCCAAGGCCTGCGCCCTGGCGATGAAAAAGCATCCGACCATGAACTGGGCCTACCAGCCGGTGGACAAGCTGGTGGAGCGCGACGTGGTCGACGTCGGCATGGCGGTGGCCGCCGAGGGCGGCGGTCTGGTGGTGCCGGTGCTGCGCCACTGCGAAACCCGTTCCCTGGAGGAGCTGCACAAGAGCTGGTCCGGTCTGGTGGAGCGGGCGCGCAAGCGCCGCCTGTCGCCGGAAGAATACGCCAACCCCACCTTCATGGTTTCCAACATGGGTATGCTGGGCGTCAGCTATTTCGACGCCATTCCCACCCCCGGGACGGCGGCCATCCTGGCGATTTCCGCCGCCGGTGAACAGGGCATGCCCTGCACCGTGACCGCCGATCACCGCGTGGTCAATGGCGCCGAAGTGGCCATGTACCTCAATACCCTGAAGGACCTCATCGAGCACCCGGAAAACTGGATGGGTCCCATGGGGCCGGCCATTCCCGAAGGCAACTGGGACTATGATGTGGTCGTCATCGGCGGCGGACCCGGCGGCGAGGATTGCGCCCGGGATCTGGCGGAACACGGGATCAAGGTGGCGATGATCAATGACGCGCCCCTGCCCGGTGGTGAATGCCTGTGGCGCGGTTGCATCCCCTCCAAGGCCTGGCGGGCGGCGGCGGATCGCATCCGCGACCGTGCCCACGATGTCCATCTGGGCGTGGAAGGCACTACCAAGGCTTCCCTGAGCTGGGACAAGCTGGAGGCAACGCGCCGCCATGTGCTGGAAACTCGTGGGGAAATGGCGCTAAAAACCGACAAAGGCGTCAAAATCGACGTCATTCACGGCTTTGCCAGCTTCGAGACCGACCACCGCTTGTTTATCGATACCAGCGGCAATTCCGCCGAAAAACACGTTCGACCGGTGCCGGGTGACGGCAGTCAGGGTAAACACATTACCTTCGGCTGTGCGGTGATCGCCACTGGCGCGCCGCCCTTTATTCCCCCCATTCCGGGGGCGCAGGAAAGCGTGGCCAGCGGCGGCGTCATCTCCTCGGATACCGTGTGGAACCTGCCCAAGGCGCCCAAGTCCCTGGGAGTCATCGGTGGTGGCGCGATCGGTATGGAAATGGCGCAGATCTTCCAGGATTTCGGCACGAAAGTGACGTTGCTGGAAGCCCAGGACCGCATCCTCGCGGAAGTGGAACCGGAAATCGCCAAACATCTGACCGAGGTGCTGAATCAGGATCCCAATCTGGTCATCAAGACCTCGGTCAAGGTGGCCAAGATCAGTGGCCGTCCCGGTGCCATGGAATTGACCTATACCACCACCGAGGGCAAGAACGAAACCCTGACCTGTGACTACGTATTGATGGCCACCGGCAAGCGGCCGCAGCTGGCGCCGCTGAAGCTGGACAAGGCCGCGGTCGTGGTCGAAAAAGGCGTGGTCAAGGTCGATGCCCGTTGTCGCACCAACCTGGCGCATATCTTCGCGGTGGGCGACGTCAATGGCGGCCTGATGCTGGCTCACACCGCGGGTCACCAGGGGCGGGTGGCGGCGGCCAATATCCTGGGCGAGGACATGAGCTACAACCAGGATAAGGATTGCGGCGTCATTTTCACCCGGCCGCAGGCCGCTTTCGTCGGCTTGACCCTGGACCAGGCCAAGGCGCGGGGCATCGACGCGGCGGAGGTGAAAACCCCCATGAGCATCGATGCCAAGGCCATGATCACCAACGAAACCCACGGCATGATTAAAATCGTCGCCGACAAGAAGACCAACCGTATCATCGGTGTTCACTATTTGGCGGATCATGCCGATACGCTGGTCGGGGAAGGAGTGATGATGGTGGCCGGGGACATGACCCTGGAACAGGTGGCCCGGGCCATTCATCCGCATCCAACTCAGACGGAGATGTTCGGCGATATGGCGCGCCGCCTGCTTTCCAGGCTGCGCCGCTCCAAGAAACCCGTCAGCCGCTGACCGGACCACTGGCGCCGGGGGTGGCGTGAGCTACGCTCCTCCCCGGCGCCCTGGTTCAGGGCGCACTCGTAATCCGCAGGCAACACGAGGCACTCTATGGCTGACGGTATCGAACCGTTGAAAGATCTGCAATTCATGTTTGACGGCGCCGCCGCCCGGGAGCGGACCGCCGATATGATCGAAAGCACCCAGCAGTTCAGCGACTGGAGCCGCCAGGAGGTGGAAACCATCGCCCGTTATTGCAAGGCGTTTACCGGCAACGCCGGCAAGACCATTATTCGCGAGGGCGAGCGCGGGCGTCTGTTCTGCCTGCTGGTCGAGGGGCGGATCGACGTGTTCAAGGACGATGAGAAAGGTCAGCGCAAGCGCGTCAGCACCATCCGTGCCGGCAAGTCCTTCGGTGAAATGTCGATTATCGATGCCATGCCGCACTCGGCCACGGCGGTCGCCCTCGAAGCGGTGACCCTGGTGGTGATACCCGGCGAGCAGTTCGATCAGCTGGTGCAGGATGTGCCGCGGGTGGGTAATAAGATCCTGTGGAGCCTGGCCAAGCTGATCTCCATGCGTTTGCGTCAGACTACCGGTACCCTGGTCGATCTCCTCTAAGTTCTTCCCTCTCCCATTGTGTTGATATCCGGCCACCCAGATTGATCGGTTTTTTTCCATTGCTTTTGCCGCCAGACCGGGGCGGGTTGGTATAATCGCCTTCTTTTTTTCACGCAGGATGGTGGCATGGGCAAGATCAAGAAAGTGGTGTTGGCGTATTCCGGCGGTCTGGATACTTCCATCATTCTTCGCTGGCTGCAGGAAAATTATCAGTGCGAGGTGGTGACCTTCACCGCTGACATCGGTCAGGGCGAAGAGCTGGAACCGGCACGGGCCAAAGCGGTGGCGGCCGGGGTCAAGGAAATCCACATCGACGACCTGCGCGAGGAGTTCGCCCGCGATTTCGTTTTCCCCATGTTTCGCGCCAACACCCTGTATGAAGGCGAGTACCTGCTGGGCACGTCCATCGCCCGCCCGCTGATCGCCAAACGGCTGGTGGAGATCGCCGAGGCCTGCGGCGCCGACGCCATTTCTCACGGCGCCACCGGCAAGGGCAACGACCAAGTGCGTTTCGAGCTGGGAGCTTACGCGCTCAAACCCGATATTCAAGTGATCGCGCCGTGGCGTGAATGGGACCTGCTGTCGCGGGAGAAGCTGCTGGCCTATGCCGATCAGCACGGCATCGCGGTGGAGGCGAGGAAAGGCAAGAAATCCCCTTATTCCATGGACGCCAACCTGCTGCACATCTCCTATGAGGGGGTGGTGCTGGAGGATCCCTGGGCGGAACCGGAAGAGGATATGTGGCGCTGGAGCGTGGCGCCGGAACAGGCGCCGGATAAACCGTTGTACATCGAACTGAGCTTCACCCGCGGTGACATCACCGCCATCGACGGCAAGGAGATGTCGCCGGCGCAGGTGATGGCCCATCTCAACAAGATCGCCGGCGCCAACGGTATCGGCCGCGCCGATATCGTCGAAAACCGCTACGTGGGCATGAAGTCCCGCGGCTGCTATGAAACACCGGCGGGCACGGTAATGCTCAAAGCGCATCGCGCCATCGAGTCCATTACCCTGGACCGGGAAGTGGCGCATCTGAAAGACGAAATGATGCCGCGCTACGCGTCGCTGATCTACAACGGCTACTGGTGGTCGCCGGAGCGCAAGATGCTGCAAGCCATGATCGATGCGTCGCAGGAGACGGTGAACGGTGTGGTGCGCCTGAAACTGTACAAGGGCAATGTCATGGTGGTGGGGCGCAAGTCGGCCACCGACAGCCTGTTCGACGAGAAAATCGCCACCTTTGAAGACGACAAGGGCGCGTATCACCAGGGTGACGCCACCGGCTTCATCAAACTCAATGCCTTGCGCCTGCGTATCGCCGGCCGCAAGCGCAAACACCGCTGAGCGCGGCATCGGGAGGGCGGCATGCGCATCCTGCACACCATGCTCCGGGTCGGTGATCTGGAGCGTTCCATCGCGTTTTACACCCAGGTACTGGGCATGCGCCTGTTGCGCCGCAAGGATTATCCCGACGGCAAGTTCACTCTGGCGTTTCTCGGCTACGGTGAGGAAAGCGAGCAGGCGGCCATCGAACTGACCTATAACTGGGGGGTGGACCACTACCAGCTGGGCAGCGCCTTCGGCCACATCGCCCTGGAAGTGGACGATGTCTACCAGGCCTGCGCCGCGATCAAGGCGCGCGGCGGGCGCATCGTGCGCGAGGCCGGACCGATGAATGCCGGCACCACCATCATCGCCTTTATCGCCGACCCTGACGGCTACCAGATCGAGTTGCTGGGCAGAAAATAGTTCGCCGGCCGTCCCGTGGACCGCTCCTTTGTTGCGGATCGGTTCCACGGTTGACGTATAACCAAATAAGAATTTCTTCTCAATTTATCCCGCGAAATCAGCGTGCCTTAATAATGTTCGGGCCGGTTCCGGCCGCCAACAATTTGGAGCGTGACCATTCGGTTATGCAGGTATTTTGAGCCCGCGAGTTGGTATGCACGGCAGTACACGTGTAGCGTTCATCTTCAGCTGGATTGTCCCTGGATCGGCGCTGGCGGAAGCTCGCGCAGCCGGCGATGTCCCCGGTGGTTTGTGGCTGGCCTTGGGCGCGCTGCTGGCGCTGGCTGTGGCGGCACTGGCCTATGCCCTGGTACTGCGCCGGCACCTGCGGCGCAGCGTTGATCGCCAGCAGTGGACCCATCACGCCTGGGCACACGCCATGGATTTCCTGCCAGACCCCATGTACGTGGTCGATCTCGATGACAACCTGGTGCTGGCCAACGCGGCGTTTTACCGGCAGGCGAACAAGAGCGCCGAACAGTGTCTGGGCCAGGATATAAAATCCTTGATTCATCTCAAGCCGGAGGACAAGCCGTGTCCGGGCTGTCTGGCGCGCAAGGAGCGGCGTGATGCGTTTTTTACCAAGGAAAAACACGACCACAGCAATCCCACCGGTAAGCCCATAGAAGTTACGATACGCGTGGTGCGCAATGACCGGCAGGAAGCGATCGGTATTCTCAGCGGTATCCGTGACCTGTCGCACTTGCGGGCGACGGAAGAAGCGCTGTTCGAGCAGAAGGAGCGGGCGCAGGTCACGCTCAATTCCATCGGCGACGCGGTGATTACCACCGACGTCGGTGGCAGCGTCGACTATATGAACCCGAGCGCGGAGAAGCTTTCCGGCCTGTCGCTGGCCACGGTGCGGGGCAGACATTGTCGCGATGTATTTAATTTACAGGACGAACGCAGCGAGCAGCCGGTCAAGGATATCGTATTGCGCTGTCTGAATACGAAAAGCGATCACCTGTTTCTCGACAGCAATGTGTTGATCCGTGCCGACGGTGCCCGCATGGCGGTGAATATAACCGCGGCGGCGATGCACGATCGCGCCGGTCGCACCACCGGCGTAGTGATCGTGCTGCATGACGTCACCGAAATGCGGTCCATGACCCGCAAACTCAACTATCAGGCCACCCACGATTCGCTCACCGGCTTGATCAATCGCCGCGAATTCGAGGTACGACTGTCGCAGGCGATTGACGGCGTCGTTGTCGATCGCGGCATGCATGCTTTGATCTACCTGGATCTTGACCAGTTCAAAATCGTCAACGATACCTGCGGTCACGCCGCGGGTGACCTGTTGATCCGGCAGGTGGCGGAGCTGTTTCAAGGGCGGGTGCGGGTCGCCGATACCCTGGCGCGCATCGGCGGCGACGAATTCGCGGTGCTGTTGCTGAACTGCCCGCTGGACCGCGCGGTGCTCATCGCCGAGCAGATCCTGGATGATGTTCGCCAGCTGCGTTTTGTGTGGAACGACCGCAGTTTTGGTGTCGGTGTGAGCATGGGCATAGTCGCCATCGACCAGGAGACGGCGGTCGATCGCGATGTGCTGGGCAAGGCCGATGCCGCCTGCTATGTCGCCAAGGGGCAGGGGCGCAACCGTTTGCAGGTCTATTGCGATGGCGACGACATGTTGTCGCGGCATCGTGGCAATATGCGCTGGGTCAATGAGATCAATGCCGCGTTCGAGGAGCATAGATTTCTGTTGTACTGCCAGGAAATCGTTTCCCTGCGCAACGACGGCGAGGCAAAACACCTGGAGTTTCTCCTGCGCATGCGCGGTCCTGACGGCGACATCATCACGCCAGGTCAATTTCTGCCGGCGGCGGAACGCTTTGGCATGATCCGCGCTATCGACAAGTGGGTGGTACGCGCCGCGCTGGCTGAGATCGGCGCGTTGCACCGCCAGCGGCGCCTGGGGGAAACGATGTATTCGATCAATTTGTCGGGCGAAACCCTGTCGGATCCTGTCGCATTGCAGGAAATTTGCGCGCAGGTGGCCGCCAGCGGTGTGCCGGGTCGCGCCATTTGTTTCGAGGTGACGGAAACTGCGGCTATCTCCAATCTGCGTCAGGCCAGGAAATTTATCGGTGAATTGCACGGGCTCGGAGTCCGCTTCGCGCTCGATGATTTCGGCACCGGCCTGAGTTCGTTCGCTTACCTCAAGGAGCTTTCGGTGGACTTTCTGAAAATCGACGGTGCGTTCATTCGTGATATCACTACCGATCCGGTGGGGTATGAGCTGGTGCGCACCATCAACCAGATCGGCCAGTTGCTGCAGATGCAGACCATCGCCGAATTCGTCGAGTCTGCCGCCAGCCTGCAGGCGTTGCGCGACATCGGCGTCGACTATGCACAGGGATACTATCTCAGCGAACCGAAGTTGTTCAGCGTCGATTCGCAGGCGGCGGACCACAGTCTGGCCGGCTAGGGGGGCGCCGGCCACGCCGTGCCGGTATAGCCCGCCATCCTCGGCGCAGCGCTGCAGTTCAATCCTCCGCCAGTCCCGCGCGCCGGCGCAGGCAGTGCAGATACTGCGCTTCGTCCGGGGGGACGGCATTGCGCTGCGCCAGCATCAGCATTTCCCCCAGGCAGTCGAGCATCGCGTGCTGGGCCGTGTGTTCGTCCGGGTGGCGGGCCTGCAGCGCCTGGTAGACGCCGCCTATGCCCGCCGGCCGGTTGGCGCCGAGTTGCTCACGCAGGGCGATGTGCATGCCCATATGCAGAAATGGATTGGTCTGGCCGCCTTCCGGTGTATAGTCGCGCTCCAACGCGGCCGACGCCGGGTTGAGCAGGGCGTGATACTCCGGATGCATGGCGATGACATCGGCGATAATGCGTTCCATGGGCTGCAAGGGCAGGCCAGCCAGGGCTTTGCTCCATACCGCCACGAAATACCGCCGCATGGCGTTGCGATCATTATTATAAAGCACGGACGCGGGTTCTCCGGCGCGGTTCAGTCATAGATTTTCTCCTTGAACTGGCACAAATCCTCGAGCACGCAGCTGCCGCAACGCGGCTTGCGGGCAATGCAAGTATACCTGCCATGCAGGATCAGCCAGTGATGTGCGTCACGGCGAAACTGCTCCGGTACCACCTGCAGTAGCTTATCTTCCACCGCCAGCGGTGTTTTGCCGGGCGCCAGGCCGGTGCGATTGGCGACCCGGAAAATATGCGTGTCCACGGCGATGGTCGGCTCGCCGAAGGCCGTATTGAGAATGACATTGGCCGTCTTGCGGCCGACGCCGGGCAGGGCTTCCAGAGCCTGGCGCTCGCGCGGCACCTGGCCGCGGTGTTCATGCAGAAGAATATCGCAGGTTTTGATGATGTTCTGCGCCTTGGTATTGAACAGGCCGATGGTGCGTATGTAATCGCGCAGGCCGGTTTCCCCAAGATTGAGCATTTTACGCGGAGTATTGGCGCGTTTGAACAGGCGGGTGGTGGCCTTGTTAACGCTCTTGTCCGTTGCCTGGGCCGACAGGATGACGGCGATCAGCAGTTCAAAGGGGCTGGCGTACTCTAATTCCGTCGTCGGATTCGGGTTTTGCGCCTGCAGCCGGCTGAACATCAGGTGGCTGAATTCCGGAGGAAAAAATTTTGTGCGCGACATCAAAGAATCACCGTGACCGGGACGAAACTTCCGGTAACCAGAGAAAAAGCAGGAAGGATTCGTTATGAGCAAACTACAGAATATTACAAAAAAATACCAAAAACTTCTATTGCTCGCTGTCATCGCAGGCCTGAGCGCGTGTTCCGGGGGTTCCAGCGACAAATCCAGCGGCCAGCAGATCGGCAACACGACCACCACCGACCAGGAAAAGAAGGACAATGTGCAACTGTCCTATAAAGTGAACAGTGCGCAGACTCTGGTGACCACGGATCAGACGGTATCCTCCTCCAGCAGCAGCCAGACCACGGCCAGGCTGACCAAGGACGGGAAACAACTTTTTACCTATCGCGTGGTCAATCAGGGCCTGCAGGGCCTGGCCCCCAGGGATGCGGCGTTGATCACCCACAGGCAGGCGCTGGCCACTGCGACCAGCGGCGCGGATCTGGGCGTAATCGGCTCCAACCTGCTGGCGGTGGACGACCAGGGCGTGACCTATCCGGCCATAGACACCAACTATCCGATCAAGGTGATGTATTCGGTGGTAGATCCGGCCGGCGCCTATGTCTATTTAGCTCTGGACACCGGTCTGGACAAACCCGACGGTAACGACTACACGGCGTTGATCGCCCGCGAGAATTGCGCCTTCTACCGCGTGGCCACCGCCGACAACAGTTTCAACTGCGTTTATCCCGGCGTGTTCGTCCAGAAAATGGACGATCGCTATATGCAGAGCATCAGTGGCAATCAGAAACCTATCCAATTCGACAGCAAAGGCAATGTGTACTTCGCCGCTTCCACCTTCAAGGCGCTGCAGGAAACCGTGACCGAGTGTTGCGATGTCAATGGCGCTTCCTATCTGCTGACCAATTACTGGATAGACAAGGCGGACTGGAATCCGCGGGTATACAAGATGGATGCCGCCACCGGCGAGGTCTCCGGTATTACCCAGGACAACGAATCGGTGGGTTTTTTCCTCACTTTGCCCAGCGGCGAAATTTCCTACCTGGCTTACGATCTGAGCAACTGGACGCCCGGAGACCTGTTTATTCTACAACCCTACCTCGACGCCAGTGGCGGGCAG
>DKAS01000148.1 GCA_002448875.1 Proteobacteria bacterium UBA6920
TCCCACCAGGAACCGCCCTTGAGCACTTTGTAGCGCTCGCCATAACTTTCCGACGGTGTTTTGTTGCCCGGATAGGCCTGATACCAGGAGGCCGTCCACTCCCAGACGTTGCCCGCCATATCATACAGGCCATAGGGACTGACCCCGCCGGCAAACGCGCCCACCGGCGAAGTGTCGCCGAAGGCGCCCAGTTTCGCCCAGCGCAGGGGTGTATTGGCCTTGTCCTCGGCAAAGGTATTACCCCAGGGGAACATGCGGCCGTCGCCGCCGCGGGCGGCTTTTTCCCACTCCGCGTCGCTGGGCAGACGCTTGCCGGCCCACAGACAGTAGGCTTCCGCATCATACCAATTGACGAAAGTCACGGGATGATCGGCCTTGCCCGCCGGAAAAGTGCGATTCTTGAAATGCGCCGGCGACTTGCGATCGGTAGCATCGATGAATTTCTTGTACTGCAGATTGGTGACTTCGTACTTGTCGATGTCATACGTCGGCAGCTTGACCTTGTGCTGCGGTCCTTCATCGGGCAGGCGCTCGTCGCTGCCCATGATGAACTCGCCGGCCGGAATACGCACCATCTCATTGGGCTCCGGCCCCAGCCGTGACTGCTCATCGTACATGGGATAACGCATACCCAGCGGATCGAGTTTTTCCAGGTCATGGGGTGAGGCAGCGGCCGCACCGGCCGGCGCCTGCGCCAGCATCAGAGCCGGTGCCTGGTGGCAACTGCCGCAGGCGGATACGTCCAGCAGGTCCACCTGCGGATCCTTGTGCGTGTGACAGCGCATGCAGTCCGCGGGCGCCGCCAGTGCCACTGCGGGTAATGTGCTCAACAACATGCCCACCATGGTCCATGTGCGCCGTAAAAACGTGAAACTCATAAATACACAAATCTTATTGATTAGTCGGTTCCGTCGCAGGAGGAGCATTTTATATGATTTTCCAAGGGGATAATACCGCACGCACAGCATACATTTATGTCGTTGTTTTTAATGAACAAAAAACTTACCCCCAGGAGCTTGCCGGCGCAGGTGGAACATGGCCGTGGAGCCGGCCCGGCGTTTGCGGGAAGAACCGATTCAGAAGCGTGCAGCGCAACCGATACAGTAGAAGAATCGGCGCCGGGCGCCGGCCAATGATCGGCCGGCAAACACTGGTCCGTCACCGGCGCAAAATTCAGCATAGCGGAGATGACGATGAGCAATCCTTTACTGGAACTGGGCGAACTGAACCAGAGCGTTTGGCTGGACAACATTCACCGGGATATGTTGCATAACGGCGAGCTGTCGCGCCTGATCAACCGCGACGGTCTCAAGGGCGTCACTTCGAATCCCACCATTTTCCAGAAAGCAATTGCCGGCAGCCGCACCTACGACGCCGCCATCATGCGCCTGCTGCAGGATCCGGCGATGCTGGCCGACAGTCGTCGTTTGTTCTATCGCCTGGCGGTGGAAGATATCCAGAAAGCCGCCGATTTGCTGCGACCGGTGTATGACAACAGCCACGGCCGCGACGGCTACGTCAGTATCGAGGTATCGCCAGATCTGGCGTTCGACAGCCAGCGCACCATCGCCGAAGCCAAACAGCTGTTCGCCGAGGTCAATCGCGCCAACTGCATGATCAAAGTACCATGCACCGCCGCCGGCGTGCCGGTGGTAGAAGCGCTGACCGCGGCCGGCATCAACGTCAATGCGACCCTGCTGTTCTCCGTCACGCGCTACGAAGAAGTAGCGGCGGCTTATATCCGCGGCCTGGAACAACGCGTCGCCAACAAACTGCCGATCGATCGTCTGGCATCGGTGGCCAGCTTTTTTATCAGCCGGGTGGATTCCCTGGTCGACCGCCTGCTGGAAGACAAGGTCGCGCAGGCCAGCGGCAAGGACAAGAACCGCATCAGCAAGCTCAAGGGCACCATCGCCATAGCCAATGCAAAAATGGCCTATCGCTCTTACAAGCATCTGTTTTTTACCAAGCGCTTTGGCGACCTGCGCCAGCACGGAGCGCAAACTCAGCGCCTGCTGTGGGCCAGCACCGGCACCAAGAACGCCAACTACAGCGACGTGCTATATATCGAGGAATTGATCGCACCGGATACGGTCAACACCATGCCGCCCGCCACCATGGACGCGTTTCGCAGCCACGGACGGGTGCACACCACACTGGAAGAAAACATGGAGGTCGCCGTCTTCGCGCTTGACACATTGCAGCAGTGCGGCATCGCCATCAACATTGTCACTGACCAGCTGGAAAAGGAAGGCGTGAAGGCGTTCGAAGAATCTTTCGCGGAATTGCTCAACGCCATAGAGCGCAAGATTGAACAGGCTCGCACGGCGAATAAAGGCAGTTGAAAATCAACCTTCGCTGTCGCATTTTCACCAAGATGTTGTATTGACAACACAGGCTCCACGCTCTCAGCTCAACACTGAGGGCTGGAAAATGTGGACAAAGAAACAATAATTCACACAACCAAGCCGAACCACAACATCCCACTCGCCCCTCGCGACAGGCGTTTTACCGCGCCGCGCTGCGGATACGGCGCATTAACAGCGTATACCGCTTGAGAAATTCGGGAAACGCGAGCACTCACTCTACCCCTTTATTTTTTTGTTGATGACACCACCTCAACACCACGAAAAAATCATGAATATAGACCACCATGAAAAAACTATTTTTATCCGTTACTAAATCACAGAATTAACTACGATTTTTTAGTATCATAGTTGCAATGTTGGATATTGTAACTACACTACTTACATGCCGTTTAGACACAATCGTATTAGGCCATTCTCAAGGTTAGGGCTATGAACACAGGAACTGTCAAGTGGTTTAATAATAAGAAAGGGTTTGGCTTCATTGTCACTGAAGATAGCAAAGAAGATGTATTCGTCCACTACTCTGTTATCAAAGGTGACGGTTTCAGAACATTGGCAAAAGGGGCACAGGTAAAATTCGAAGTGGAACGTGGGCCGAAAGGCCTGCACGCCAATTTCGTTGAACCTGCCGAGCTGATGGAACAGGCGCTGAGACGCACGAGTCCAAAACAAAGCAACTGACACGCCAAAGGCCCGCCAACGCCCCCCGATGGCGAGGCCGGCGCGCATAGCGAATTAAGGGATAAAATTTCCATACCGACTAGCCGCACGGCATGTTACGCGCCGCGCGCTTTTTTTATTTGCTGCGACAGGACAACAGGTTGCGTTCCAGAAAGAAAAAATCTGTACCACGCACACCCGACAGCGCTGAGCAAACAGCCGTACACCAGCGTTGGTACGGCAACCATTTACACTATTTCAACGCCTGGCTGAAACGGCGGATCCTATCCAGCAAAACAGCGGTAGTCGCATCGCAGCTCACGACGCCTGCCAGCAACAGCCTGCCGGCAAGTGACAGCCAGACCACCCCCACTCCCGGCAGCGCGCCCTCCGCCACCACGGACACCTCCCTGGACAGCATGAACCGTCTGCTCAATACCTTGAGCGCGATCGACAGAATGATAGTACGCGCCAAAGACCGCGAACACATGTGCGATCAGATTTGCCGTATTCTGGTCGACAGCGGCAAGTTTCGCATGGCCTGGATAGGTTTAGCGGATTTCACCAGCGGCAGGGTGATTCCGGCGGCCAGCGCCGGCATCACCGGCGACTACCTGCGGCAGGCGCACATCCGCTGTGACGATACGCCGGAAGGGCAGGGACCGACGGGACGCGCCATACGCCTGGGTGTGCGCCAGATTAACAACGACACGGAAACCGACAGCAATTACGGCCCCTGGCGCGAGCGCGCCCGCCAGATGAACTATCGGTCCAGCGGCGCATTTCCCATTCAGGTAGGAGATCGCACCATAGGCGCGATCAACGTCTATGCACAGCAAGCCGGCGCTTTCAGCAGCGAAGTCCTGCACCTGCTCGACGAAATGGCGCACAATATCGGTTTTGCCATGCAGGGTCTGGACACTATTCAACAGCGCGAACAGGCGAAACGCGAACTGCAGGAATTGAACAGCCAGTTGGAAGCGCGGGTGGCGGAACGCACGCAAAAACTCCAGACCGAAATCAGCGAACGTAAACGCCAGCAATTGCTGGTCGAATCCTGGGCGGCGCGGGAAAAAATTCTTGTCGACCTGCTGCGCCTGGGCCTGCGGCAAATCGAGCTGGACGATTACCTGGCCGAGGCTCTGCGCCTGGTGACCATGCGTATCGCCTGGCCGGGTCCAAACCTGGAGGGTGCGATTTTCTTAGACGAGCCGTCGGTCGACGGCAGATCCGGCGTGCCGCGGCTGGTGGCGTCCACCGGTATCGGACCCGACGCCGCGATCAAGTCGCGCCTGCAATCCGCGGTCCAGCGCTGCCTCGGCGAAAGCGGCGGCAACAGCAAGGGAGTATGCATGTTCTTCGGCCGCGAGTTGGGGAAGGAAATAGCGGCGGAAGCAGACAGCAGGTATTACGGCATACCAATATACAACCAGGAAGACTGCCACGGCGTCTTGCTGCTGCAGGCCGCCGCCCATACCAATGCCAGCAACAACGAACTGCCGTTTCTGGAGCAGATTGCCAGCGCCATCAGCCTGAGCATCAGCAACAGCCTGGCCCAGCGCCGTCTCGTCGCTGCCAGGAAGGATGCGGAGTCCGCTAACAACGCCAAATCTGAATTTCTCGCACGCATGAGTCATGAGCTGCGCACCCCGCTCAACGCCATTCTCGGCTTTGGCCAGCTGCTGCAAATGGACGAAAACGGACTGAGCAAGGACCAGAGGAGCGGCGTCCATTACATCATGGACAGCGGCCGACACCTGCTCAACCTGATCAATGAAGTTCTCGACATCGCCAAGGTGGATGCAGGCGCCATCGGCCTGTCGCCGCAGGCGGTAGTGGTAAGCGATGCCTTGCACGATGCCCTGCCCTTTGTTGCGCCCCTGGCGCAGCAGCGCAATATTCGCATCATCATCGAAGACCACGCCGAGTTGCCGGCGGTCCACGCCGACCCGTTGCGTCTCAAACAGGTATTGATCAACATACTGTCTAACGCGATCAAATATAATCACGCCGGCGGCAGCGTTCGCATCGTCTGCGAAGCCGCAGCGCCGGATGCGGCGCCTATCCCGGGCGAACGCCTGCGGATTGCCTGCATTGACAGCGGTATTGGCATCAGCAATGAAGATCTACAGCGCATCTTCGAACCTTTCCAGCATATCGGCACGCCCTCCGGCCAGGTCGACAGCATAGGCGTTGGCCTCGCCATATCGCGCAAGCTCGTGGAATTGATGGCCGGTCGCATCGGTGTGGACAGCCAGCTTGGCCAGGGCAGCACTTTTTGGATTGAATTGCCGGTCCACGGTCGCGAAACAACAGTTCGCTCGGCCCAGTCCGGTTGATATTCAACCTTCCGCCTCACACCCGCGGCCCCTCTTGCGGCCTGGATCACAGCGAAAGTTAGTGATTTCTAATATGCTTCCCTGCTATAATTCCTGAGCATTTTGGTATGGTTTTAACCCTTTTATTCATGCAGGAGTCGAACAAATGCAGGCAACCGTCAATGGCAAAGTTATTCAGCTGAGTGAGGCCGGCTGGCTGGAAAATCTTGAGGAATGGAGCGAAGACCTGGCGGTCGAAATCGCTAAAATCGAGAAGATTCAAGAACTAACTGACGAGCACTGGGATATCATTCGAACCGCACGGGATTACTTTCAGGAATTCGGCATCGTTGCCGAACCCCGGACTTTTTCCAAGCTGATGAAAAATAAGTTTGGCGCCGAGCGCAGCGACCAGAAGTATATCTATTCCTTGTTCCCCACCGGCCTGATCAAGTGCGCCAACAAAATCGCCGGCCTGCCCCGCCCCAAAGGCTGCAGCTGAGAGTTCTTCAGCGCCCAGGGCGCACGTGACGGATCCCGCCAGCCGGCGGGTCCGTTAGGCGGCCGGCTGGTGTCCACTGCCAAATCGCACAGCCCCGCTACGCAATCCTGCCTCTTTCTTTATACGTAAAAATCATAAGCATATTCGCGATTTGCCGCCGGGCAGGGCCGGATTTGTACATTTTCATCAAGTCCGTATCATTAACGCCGATTACTATCAGGTATCCCGCGAACCGCAGCCCAGGAACTGGGAATCTCTATGGTATTTCGCAGCTCGAAGTACATCGTAGCCATTGGCTCCACTCTCATGATGCTGCTCATGATCAGCGTACTGGCGACGAGCATCATGAACGTGTTGCACATCCGCGAGCGTCTGGAAAGCATCGTTTCCAACCATCTGGCAAGAACCGCCGTCCTGTACAATATGCGCAACATCGTCCGCGAGCGCTCGCACAGCATGTACGCGATCTTCCTCCTGGAGGATGCCTTCGATCAGGACGCCGAATTCATCCACTTCAATCAGCTGGCCAGCGATTTCATCAAGCAACGGCAGCGCCTGGAAACGCTCGGCATGTCGCCGCAACTGGCGGCGGTATTCGAGGAAGCCAAGGCCCTGATCAGACAGAGCGCGCCATTGCAGGATTCCATCGTCAACGCCATGATGGACGGCGTCAAGGCGGACCGATTCGATGTCATGTCTGCCGTGGACCTGCCGCTGGAAAAACTTATTCTCGACAAGTTCGACGAGCTGGTGGCCATGGAGCAGCACGACTCCGAAGCCGCCATCGCCTCTACCTATCTGCAACACGAATATATTCTGCGCTTTACCATCTTTCTCGGCATCCTGGTGCTGGGACTCAGCGTCGTGATCAGCCTGTTTACCATGCGCCGTATCAGCAATATCGAGGGCGTGCTGCACAAGGAAAAAGAACTCGCCGAAGTGACACTGCAGGCCATTGGCGACGGCATGATCACCACCGACGCTGCCACTCGCATCATCTACCTCAACCCCAGAGCCGCACAGCTCACCGGTTGGAACGGCCGCGACGCCATAGGCAAGCCACTGCGGGAGATTTTCAGATTGCTGGCGATTGGCAGCAACCTGCCGCTTGATCATCCGGCATTTTACTCCGATATCAGCGGACCGGTAACCGGCCTGCAGCAGCACAAGATCCTGCTCAACCACAACGAACTGCGTCTTATCGTCGAGGATTCCGTCACTCCGATCCGCGGCCGTGACGGGCAGATTATCGGCAACGTGCTGGTATTTCGTGACGTCACCTACGAGCACGAGCTGTCGAAACAGCTTAACTGGCAAGCCAGCCATGATCCGCTTACCGGCCTGATAAACCGGCGCGAGTTCGAACTGGATCTGACTCGGCTGCTAGCCAGCACCCGCCAGCGCAACACCTGCCACTGTTTTCTCTACATCGATCTTGACCAGTTCAAAATCGTCAATGACACCTGCGGTCACATCGCCGGTGACGAGCTGCTCAAGCAAGTCGCTACGCTGCTGGTCGATGCCATTCGCAGCAGCGATGTTCTGGCGCGCCTTGGCGGCGATGAATTCGGCTTGTTACTCGAAGGCTGCGACGTGGACAAAGCCAGCATCATCGCCAACAGTATCCTGGATCGCATTCGCCAGTTTCGTTTCCCCTGGGACCAGTCCCTGTTTTCCATCGGCGCCAGCATTGGCCTCGTGCGCATAGACAAGGACAGCGAAAACCCCGTAGCCATTCTCAGCGCTGCCGATGCCGCCTGCTACATGGCCAAGGACAAGGGCAGAAACCGTCTGTTCATCCACGAACTCAACGACCAGGAAATCGTCAAGCGCCAGGGTGAAATGCGCTGGATCGCCGTGATCAACGAAAGCCTGGAACACAATCGTTTTCTCCTGCATCAGCAGCTGGTCAAACCCATCTCCCATCCCGAACTGCCGGTGTACCACGAATTGCTGCTGCGCATGCTCGACAAATCCAATGTCGTCATCGACCCCATGTCCTTCATCCCCGCGGCGGAACGCTTCGGCAGCATGCCCAAGCTGGATCGCTGGGTAATCGCCAACGCTTTCAGACTGGTCAGCCAGGCAAACCCCCACCGGGAACGGGCGCTGTATGCCATCAATATTTCCGCGCAATCGCTCAACGACAAGAACTTTCTGCGCTACATCATCGACACCGCCTCAATTTCCGGTATCGCGCCGGAACAGATCTGCTTTGAAATCACCGAGACCACCGCCATTGCCAATCTGAATCAGGCGCATCACTTTATCGCCACCCTGCGCACGCTGGGATTCAACTTCGCCCTCGACGACTTCGGCAGCGGCATGTCATCATTCGCCTACCTGAAAAACCTGGCGGTCGATTTCATCAAGATCGACGGCACCTTCATCAAGGACGTAAATCGCGACCCCATGCATCTGGCCATCGTCAAATCCATCGCCACTATCGCCCGCGTCATGGACGTCAAGATTATCGGCGAATGGGTGGAAGACGCGGCGACGCTGCATACCCTGCAGAACATCGGCATCGATTACGCTCAGGGATTCCATATTCATATTCCCGAACCGCTGGTGCTGGCCGACAGGCAGCAGCAGCTGGGTTAATAACCGTACCCAGATCCACGACCACAGGAGATACCACCATGAACAAGCTCTCTACTCTGTTCCGCCATCCCCTGCTGCTGCCGGCAATCGCCGCGCTGCTGGCGCTCGGCGCCGCCCAGGCCGCGGACACCCTGGCAGCGCAACACAAAGTGGTGCTGCAGGCCACCACCGCGGACGCCGGCACCCACGACCTGATTCTTATCATCGCCAATGGTCTGCAGCAGAAGTACGGCATGGACGCACTGGACCTGGAAATCGTCGCCTATGGCGAAGGGGTGAAAATGCTGGAGGCCGCCAATCCCCTGGCCGCCAGGGTAAAAAGCCTGGCAATGCGCAATGTCCGCTTCAGCGCCTGCAACAACACCTTACGCTTCATCGAGAAACAAACCGGGAAGAAGCCTGCGCTCAGCGAAGGCGTGCAAGTGGTTGACGATGGCGTAGTACGCCTGATCGAGCTGCAGGAACAGGGCTACGCCTACCTCTATCCGAAATAACTGCGAACCGGGCGTTCGGCGTTTTCCCAGCCACGCGCCTGTGGCACACTGGCGGTCTGTCACCACAGGAAACTGCCCATGGGCAATCGCCTCACTCGCATTTATACCCGTACCGGTGACCAGGGATTGACCGGGCTGGCGGACGGGAGCCGACTGGCAAAACACGACACGCGCATCGCCGCACTGGGCGACATCGACGAATTGAACAGCCTGCTGGGCAGCGTCATCAGCCTGGGACTCGCCAGCGACTTGCGGGATCAACTGACGGCCGTGCAGCACGATCTGTTCGACCTGGGCGCGGAACTGTGCATCCCCGGCCGTCTGCTCATTACCGACGCCTACAGCCTGCGCCTGGAAAGCTGGCTGGATACCTGGAATGAACAGCTGCCAGCGCTCAAGGAGTTCGTCCTGCCGGGCGGCAGCCCAGCCGCCGCCTGTTGCCACCAGGCGCGTTGCGTCTGCCGGCGCGCCGAACGTCAGCTGACCGCGCTGCACGCCGAACAAGCCGTCAATCCGCACACCCTGGCCTATATCAACCGGCTGTCTGATTTTCTGTTCGTCGCCGCCCGCAGCATCAATCGCCTGCAGCGCCATGCGGAAACGCTGTGGAATCGTGACCGTTACCCCGTATAGGCAGCAGCCGCAGGCGCGCCTGGCGCAGCGCATCGCACAGCTGTACCGCGGCCGGCAAGATACGCGGCGTGGCATGGGCAAAGCCAGCCGGGTCCACGGCGTAGACTGCTCCAACCTCCGTCGCCGCTGACATCTGCCGCCAGGTCTCGTCGGTGCCTATTCCCAGAATGAGCTGCGGCGGCGGCCGGGCCTGACCGTTGTCGGCCTCGCCGGAGGAGAACACCGGATCACCACCGCAGATCGCCAGCGCATCGTCGACGAAGCGGCGGACAAAGGCTCGCGGCACGGTCCCATAGTCGACACGCACCCGCAGGCGTGTCTGCCCTGCCGCGGCCTCCGCCAGCTTCTGCCATTGCTCGCGCATGGACAAGGCGGTAAGGCGCGCCAGGTCCTCACTGCGCGCCAGCCAGCCAAGCTTTTCGATGGTGATCGCGATGTCTTCCCAGACGCGGGGCACAAACTGATAGACCGCCAGACCACGGGCCCGTAACCGCGTCGCGGCCGCCTGCGCCGCTGCCGCGTCGCTGGCCACCACCAGATCCGGCCGCAAACCGACCACGCGATCCAGATCATCGATGGCCAGGCGAGTCACGCCGGTCGCCAGGCCCGGGGGGTCACCATCGGCTGCGGCGACCGCCACGATCCACGCACCGGCGCCGGCGGCGATCAGCAACTCGCCGGCATCGGCGCCGAGACTGACAATGCGCCGTACCGGCGCATGCACCGTGAGCCGGGCACCGCTGTCATCGGTCACTGAAGTTTGGGCTGCCAGTGGCGGACAAAGCAACACGGCGGCGAGAGCCGGCAGAATGCGGCGCCATCGCCATGCGGTAAACGCGCGACGCAGGCCGCGCCAGGCGGGTTCAGATCTGACCACTGCTGCGCGTATCATCACCCGTGGCGGCGGTGCCCGGCTCACGGT
>DKAS01000121.1 GCA_002448875.1 Proteobacteria bacterium UBA6920
CCAACCAGGGCACCTGCACCAACGCCTGCCGCTGGAACTACAAGCTGCACGCCGGCGCCACCGACGCCAGCGGCGACATCGTGCAAAGCCAGCCGGCCAACGCCAGTTGCGGCGACCTGCCGCGGCATCCGGCGGCGGAACAGGTGTATCTGCTGGAGGAGGAAAACCGCCCCGGCGAAGCCATGCCGGTGATCGAAGACGAGCACGGTACCTATATCATGAACTCCAAGGACCTGCGGGCCATCGAGCACGTGGCGCGTCTGCTGGCACTGGGCGTGGATTCACTGAAAATCGAAGGCCGCACCAAATCCCAGTATTACGTGGCCCGCACCACCCAGGCCTACCGGCAGGCGATAGATGATGCCACCGCCGGCAAATCCCTGGATCACGAGCTGCTGGGGGCGCTGGAAGGGCTGGCCAATCGCGGCTACACCGACGGGTTTTACCAGCGTCACCACACCGCGGAACACCAGAACTATCTGAGCGGAGTTTCCAACAACTACAAGCAACAGTACGTCGGTGATATCAGCGCGTTCGACGCGGACAGCGGCACGGCGGTGATTGCGGTGAAAAACCGCTTTGCGCGCGGCGATCTGCTGCAATTGATCCGACCGACAGGCAATGTCGCGTTCACCCTGGAGCAGCTGAGTGACCTGGACGGCAATGCCATCGACGTCGCCCCCGGCAGCGGCCACCGGGTCAAGCTGCGGCTGCCGGCGGCGGCCAGCGCGGAACATTGTCTGCTGGCGCGCTATGTCGATGCGCCGCCGGCAGCCGCTATCGTCCGCCAACAGCAGCGCTGATACCGCCGCCCAAAAACAAAACGCCCCGGGCGGGGCGTTTTGTCAGGCAGACCACCGGCGATCAATTGGCGGTGGAAAGGATAAAACGGTTGTTGCCTGCCTGTACCGGGCGGGCGTTATGACCGACCAGCGACACGAATTTTTCCACCTGCGCCGCCGACAAGCTGATCGGATCTTTCATCACGAACCAGTCCACGCCTTCGGTGCAGGGCGGCGTGGTGAGCGAGCCCTTGAAGTGATAGAACTGGCGCTGTGCCGGCAGCAGATCGGCGGCATTGAGCTGCGCACTCAGCGCCTGCTCCTTGTTGACTTCCTTGGGCAATGCCTGCCACAGCGGCGCCAGCGCGCTGTTTTCCGCCCCCGCCTGCATCATCACGCCAACCACCGCCAGCTCGCCGGCGTCATTCTTGTGCACCAGGTGCACTTCCATATCGAACGGTTTGCCGCCGATCTTGTTTTCGCTGGGACTGTGAAAATGAAACTGCGCCAGCTTGTAGGTTTTGCTGCCGATGGTGATGCTGCTGTCGCCGCTGTAATTCATCTGCACGGTGTGACCATTATTCACCACTTTGATCGGCGCCGGCTGATAGTTGAAGCTGATGCGCGCCAGTTCCGCGGTAATGGACTGATCGATGTTCACCGGTGACTGCTGAGTACCGGAATCACAGGTGCCGAATTCCTTGGCCAGTTTGCCCCAGTGTTCCGGACCGGCATGTCCCTCGTAACCCCAATGGACCGAGCCCGAGCCTGCATAAGCCGCTGCCGCCACGACCATGGGTGCGGCGATGGTCAGTGCATGAATCTTCTTCATATCGGTTATTTCTCCTTCAATACAGTAGTTTTTTCATGTTTTAATTGGTTTTTTTATGCATCAATAAAAAATGCAATATCTATATCGGGGCATAAAATACTCATATGGGCTTATGGGGTCAATATTTTTTTTATGATCCCCCATCCAGAATAGTTATATAAATCATATACATAAGTCGTCCAGCTGACATGGTAGCAATGCGAATTGCACCCTGATCCGTTTTTTTACACCATGAAAAAACAGAGCTTTGACAAGCACTTTGAATTGCATGACAGTTCGCAAATTGAACCAGAGCGAGAGAGGACGATGGGCAAATCAACACTTTTCCTGGCCTTTGCGTGCATCGCCGCCCCCGGTGGTTTGTGGGCAGCGAACAGCGAACACCCACCGGCCATGCTCACGATCAAGCGCCTGAGCCTGGAAAGCGCTCTGACGATGGCCAAAGCGGCGCTCGAGCGCTGTCGCGACGCGGGAGTGCAGGTAGCGGTGACAGTCATCGATCGGGGTGGCCACCCGCAGGTGGTGTTGCGGGACGTCTTGACCATGGACCTGGCGCTTACCGTCAGTCAGCAGAAAGCCTACACCGCCATGAGCTTCAACACCGCCACCAGCGAACTGGAAAACCGCTTTTCCATGTTCTCGGTGCCGAAAATCGACGGCGTACTCATCGCCCGCGGTGGCCTGCCGATCACCGCCGGCGGCACGATTCTCGGCGGCATCGGCGTCAGCGGATCACCCGACGGTAAAATCGACGAGCAATGCGCCCAGGCCGGTGTCGACGCGATTCAAGACGAGCTGGAGATGGAGGGCGGCTAGGTCAGCGCCCTGCCAAGTGCCAAAGGAGGCCGATATGTATCTGAAAGAAACCGGTAGCGGCGACCTGGTGGAAATCACCCGCGTCGAACAGCTAATCGATCCCTGCCGCAGCGAAGTACTGGGCAGGTTTCACAGCGGCGAGGAAATTCAGGAAATCCAGAGCTTCGCCAAACACGATCTGGTCTTTCCTTCGGATGAGCCGCTGCCGCGCTGCTGGCTGGACCCGGACTACAAAAAACACTAAAGACCGGCGGCGACCGCCGATCGTCAGTCGCGGCGCCACACCAGAGTGCGATTGTTTACCGGCATGGCATGATCCGCCACCAGGGTCAGTGCCTGGGCGCGCGCCAGCCGGTCGAGATCGGCGAAATCACGCAAGCCGCTGTGCGGGTCCCGTTGTCGCAGCCAGGTGTCGAAGCTGGCGTTGCTCGGGCTGGTAAATACGCCATCGTAGTTGAATGGCCCGTAGAGACAGAACACGCCGCCGCTGCGCAACACCCGGCCTGCGCCCGCAAACATCGCCGTCACCTGCGGCCAGCCCATGATGTGCGCGGTATTGGCGGAAAACACATAATCGAATTGCCGGCTCGGCCAGGGGTCGACAGCGACATCCAGCGCCAGCGGCGCCTGCACATTGGCCAGCGCGGCCTCCGCCCGCCACAACTCGATGCCGGCCAGCTGCTGCCGGCAGTCCGAGGGATGCCAGGTCAGGTGCGGCAGTCGCGCCGCGAAGTACACCGCATGCTGGCCGGTGCCGCTGCCAATTTCCAGCACCGCGCCGGCGGCGACGAACCATTGCTGCAGGACCTCGCCGATGGGCTGCTTGTTCTGCTCACAGGACTCGGCAAACGGCTTCATCACCGGCCTCCTTCGCCGCCCAGCAGGTGCCACACCGGAGACAGGTCCGGCGGCAAGGGGGCCAGACGCCCCAGGTCTATCCACTCGTTGTCGGGATGGTGAAAATCCGACCCCACCGACGCTCGCAGCTCAAACTGCCGCGCCAGCGCGGCGTTGGCGGCGATGGCGTCACGCTGCAGGCCGCCGTTCACCACCTCGATGGCGGCGCCGCCCAGTTGGCGAAACTCCTTGAGCAATTCGCGCAACAGAGTGCGCGTCATCTTGTAACGCGCCGGATGCGCGATCACCGCCAGCCCGCCGGCTTCATTGATCAGCCCAACCGCCTCCGGCAGCGATGCCCACTGGGTCGACACATAGGCCGGCTTGCCCTGTGACAGAAACCTGTCGAAGGCCTGGGTCTCGCTGTCCGCCCGGCCACAGGCGACCAGCAGCCGCGCAAAATGCGTGCGCGTGACATTGCCGCCACCGGCCAGCTGCAGGGCCTGTTCATAAGCCTGGTCGACGCCCAGCTTCTGCAAGCGGGCGCCGATGCGCTGCGCCCGTTCGCTGCGCGCCTGCTGCAGCGCCTGCAGATGGGACAGCAGACGCTCACCGGCCGGATCGATACCCAGACCGACCACGTGCACCACGCGCTTGCCCCAGGTCACCGAAATTTCCACCCCGGGCACCAGGCGCAGGCCCAACTCGTCCGCCGTCGCCATGGCTTCCGGCAGGCCGGTAACGATATCGTGGTCGGTCAGCGCCAGCAGTTGCACGCCACGGGCATGGGCGCGCTGCACCAGCGCGCGCGGCGTCAGCACCCCGTCGGAATGATTGGAATGAGCGTGTAAATCGACTTTCATAGGCACATCCATCTATTTTTGTTCGTGCACCGACCGCTGCGCTGCTGCCAATTCCAGCAGCAGACGGGTCCGGGTCTCGCTCGATAACTGGTTCCAACGACAATTCTCCAGTGCGCCGGCCAGGGCCCACAGCAGATTGAGGCTGGCATGGGGAACGTCGCGCTTGACCCGCAGATAGGCCGCGACCGCGCCGACGCGACGCAGATCCTGCAGCGAGCTGATCCCCTGGGCCTGCAACCAGCCGTTGGAAACCGGCCCGAGATTCAAGCCGATGCCGGCGGCGGCGGCCACTACGAATTCCCCGCAGCGCGCCGCAGACAGACCAGATAACCGGGCTGCGCTACGGCGTTTTCATATTCGTGGACGATTTCCCGCAGTTCCTCCAGCGCCAACTGCGCCTGCGGCGCGACCGCGCGCAGGTAGTCGGCGCTGTGGGCGAAATGGTAGTTGCGCCGCACCTGAATCGGCGCCGCATCGGCGCGATAGACGGTGAACAGGAATCGCCCCCCTGGCTTGAGCACCGCCGCCAGCGCGCGCAGCAACGGCGATAGATCGCTGAAAAATATCACCACCCCCGAGGCGATCACCAGATCGAAGCGCTGGCGACAACCGTCCAGATAGTGTTGCAGATCGTCGCAGACCAGCTGGTCATACAACTGCCTGGCGCGCGCCGGTTGCAACATGGCGGCGGAAATATCCACCCCCGTCAGGCTGGCGGCCAGCGGCCGCAGAAATTCGCCGCAGACACCGGTGCCGCAGCCCAGATCGAGCACCGCCAGGTCGCCGGCACCGGTCAATGGCGTCGCGCGCAGATAATCGCGGACATTGTCCGGCCCGAGAAAACGCATGTCCGGCCGCACCGCGTCCGCGTCCCAGGTGGGCGCCTTCTGCTCGTACGTCTCCACCACCAGCCGCGGCGGCTGCCGCGCCGGCATTGCCCCCTCGCCCAGATAGGCCAGTTTCAGGGCCACGCCACAATCATCGTTGCGC
>DKAS01000070.1 GCA_002448875.1 Proteobacteria bacterium UBA6920
CTACTGGGGTTCCTACGACATCAAGGACCAGAACTCCTCGACCAACGTCACCAAGAGCGTGCACTACCGCAACGAGCTCGAATGCCCGGCCAAGGTGTTCACCGCCGCCAACCACCCGTACTTCATGAACCACCTGCTGACCGAATCGCCGACCGAAGCCTTCGTGCGCAACTTCGGGCCGCGCCTGCATCACATCGCCGTCGCGGTAAAGGACGGCGAAACGGCGATGCAGGCCAACATCGACTATGTCGTCGAGTCGCTGCGCGATTGCGGGCAGACATTCCTGCTCGACGTCATCGGTTCGAAGGAGGCCGGCTTGAAGCAGATCTTCTCCAGCGCCTCGGAGCACTCGTCACTGATCATCGAGTACGTGCAGCGCTTCGGTGACTTCGCCGGGTTTTTCACCAAGTCCAACGTCGCGGCCTTGACCCATGCCGCCGGTGTCGAGGAGCAGGGGCGGATGCTGCACGCGGAGGCCAGTCGCTGAGCCCGGCGCCCACCTCGGCGATAAGGAAGGCGGGCGGCCGCCGGCCGGACTGGCTAGTTTCGTTTGCCTTGCAGGGTGTCTCCCAGTCTGTGTACCCACAGCTGCGAGGACAGGTAAGTGGCGATGGCTGCCAGCCGCAACTCGCGACGGTCGGCGGGAAAGTCCCGCAGCATGGCGATGGCCCGCAGCACTTTTTCATGCGTCCTGCGCGGTGCCAGCCAGGGATGAAAAATATAGGCGTTGGGCTGGTCGCCGCCGCGGGCCGCGATATCTGAACTCAGCGCTTCCACCGTGATGTCGTGCCCCGCCACACGTGTATGCCTGTTGTTGGCGCCGTCCTGCCGCCAGACCACTTTGGCGTCGTGTAACATATAGTTGAGCGCGCGCTGATCGTCTTTTAGCTCTTCCACCCTGGGCAAGTAACTGTCCATGAACTTGACGGTGGCTGCATTGCTGCGCAGTAGATAGATCCCGCAGCACAGGGTGAAGCCCCACTGGTCGACGATTTCCCTGGGTACGCCCCGGTCGCGGGAGATAACCAGATCGTCGGGGTGGGTGGCCAGGAGTTCCAAGAAATTACGCAGCCAGAAAGCGTCGATATCGGTATGTATCACATGGATGCCGGCGCGGAGGATTTCCCGCACCACTGCCGCGCGCAATATCCAAAGATTACCACGTGAAAAAGCGCTTTTCTCCAGCGGTAGAAGGCAGGAATTGATATTGCGCGCCCGCAGCTTGGCGTGCAGGGTTTGGTCCAGGGAAAAGATCAGATAATTGCGCAGATTATGTTTGCGAAACAGGCGGAACCAGAGATTGAACAGCGGCAGATAGAGATCGTTGGCAAAAGCGATGATTATGACGCCGTCCTGTGCATATTTGCGAACCTGCTGCATGAATTCCATGTGTCAGCTCCAATTCCCCGGCCGCGACTATGCGCTGATGCGCGCAAGCAGAACGCCGCCGACATTGTGCCCACTACAATAACCAGTATAGGACAAACGCTTCGCGCCACGCCAGTTCGGTCGTCGGCTTGACACCCCCCAGTTGCGTGTTTATTCTTGCAGTGAAAGGCACGTCTTCCTGATTTTTCATGAGTTTTTTATGGTCGCGGCCAGCGGCTGCGGGATAAGCGGGGGCAATGGGCTCGAAATATGAGACGCAGAGATTTTCTGGTTGCGTTGTCTTTTCCGCTCTGTCTGCCCTGGGCACGGTCGGCTGGGGCTGCTGATTGTGGGTGCGACGGGCTGGCGCTGCACTGGCGCCCGGAGGCGACAATCGCTGGTATTTTCACCAGTGTTGACCTTGCCCGGGCATTGGGCGAAGCCTATTTGCGCGCACATCCCGAGAAAGCTGAACGTCAGGTTTTACTGGCGGAACTGGGGCTGGCGCGTCTTCCGCCACGGTCCCTGACCGATTCAAAAATACGTGCCCGTGTCCTGCGGCTGAAAACGGCGCAATACACCCGTGGTGACATCCTGATGGTAAACAATTGGATCCTGGCGCCGGCGGAGGCTTGCCTCTGCGGCCTGTTGGTAGTCACTTGATGTGGCGGCAATAGCGCATGTTTATCGATTTCAGGGAATACAACCAGTCCGGCATTATTGACTGCGATTTATGCATAATCGGTGCAGGGGCGGCGGGTATTACTCTTGCCCAGTCCTTCGCCGGTTCCGATGTGCAAGTTTGTTTGCTGGAAAGCGGCGGATTCGAGTTTGATCAGGACACCCAGAATCTTAATCAGGGTAAAGTTCTGGGGCTGCAAAATTCCGATCCGATGGCATGTCGGGTGCGCGGTCTGGGCGGCACGACCCAGCATTGGGCCGGTCACTGCCGGCCGTTGAGTCCCTGGGATTTCGAACCCCGTTCCTGGATTCCCGGCAGCGGTTGGCCTATCAGGATCGACGATTTGCTGGAGTATTACCGGCAGGCCCAGGAGGTTTGCGACCTGGGAGCATTCGAGTATGATAACAATCGATTTCTCTCCGACCGCTATGACTATCCGGCTTTTTTGCCCGATAAAATCCTGTTGCGTTTCTGGCAGTTCGGCCCGCCGACCCGCTTCGGCAGGAAATACCGGCAATTGCTGGCGGATGCCAGGAATATAAATGTCTTTTTGTTTGCCAATGTCATCGGTTTGCGCGCCAATGCCCATGCTTCGGCGCTGCGGGAAGTCGAGATCAGGTCGTTGAATGGCAAGAGCGCTCGGGTGCGTGCACGTTTTTTCGCGCTTTGCGGCGGTGGCATGGAAACCACGCGCCTGTTGCTCGTTTCCAATGATGTCGAGCGCAAGGGTCTGGGCAACGGCAGTGGACTGGTGGGCAGTTATTTCATGCAACACCCGGAGAAGTACGCGATTGCTCAGGTGAGTACCGATCGACCGGAAGAGCTGGCGTATATGTTTACCCGCCAGGAGAATACCGTCGGCGTCAAGGTGGCGGCTGAATTGGCGATATCACCCCAGGTGCAGCAGCGCTTGCAGATACTCAACTGCGCTTTTACCCTCGATGAGAGCGAGTGGCGGTATATGGGCATGAGCCGTCTGCGGGAGGACTGGGAGCAGAAGAAGGCGAGCGGCGAGGGCGAGGATCTGGCGGTCCGCCTGGGAAATATGGCCAAGGATTTTTCCTATTCGGTTAAGGGCGCGTATCGCCGCCTGCGGGGGCAGGTCAGCCGCGGTGAATTGGCGAAATTGCAGGTTTATTTGCGCGCCGAACAGTTACCGAGTCGTGACAGCAGGATAGATCTTGATACCGACAAGGATGTTTTCGGCTTACCCAGACTTCGGGTGGACTGGCGCCTGAGTGATTTCGAAAGACGGTCGATACGTTTGAGTCTGCAGATCCTTGCCGAAGAGTTTGGGCGCTTGCACCTGGGGCACCTGCAATTGGCGGATTGGATCGTCGACGAGCATGGCGATTGGCCGCAGCCACTATGGGGCGGTTGCCACCATATGGGTACCACGCGCATGTCAAATGATGCCAGCACCGGCGTGGTCGATAAAAACTGCCGCTTGCATACCGTGGATAATCTCTATATCGGCAGCAGTTCGGTGTTTCCCACCGTCGGTTACGCTACGCCGACGTTAACCATCGTCGCTCTGGCCTTGCGCCTCGCCGCCCATCTCAAACAGCGCCTGGCGCAACTGTAGACCGCGGGCGGCGGGTTTCCCGCGGACGACGCTGACCGGGCCGCTGTCGCCCCGGTCAGCGAGCCACGCCCTGTATCGCCATCACTGCTCAATGGGTCTCCGGCACCACCCCCACCTGCGGCATCCGCGCCAGGCCAGTGGCGCGCGCGTGTTCCTCGAAGCCGCGATTGCGCCAGAAGAAGGCGCCGGGCATGGTGGTGGGGATCACCAGGGCGTAAAACAGCATGCGGCCGATGATGCCAGTCAGCAGGGTGCCGGCGCCGGCCAGCGTCCAGGCGGCCAGCGCCAGCCAGCCGCCGGGCTGGGTAACGGCCAGGGCGGTCAGCAGTGCCAGGGTGAAACCGAGCAGCGCATTGCGGGTGAGATAGGTGTAACCGAAGGTGGTGGTTTGCAGATAGTGGGACGCCGCGCCTTCGCCGCCGATTTTATGCAGGTGACGGCGATGGGCGTAGAGACCGGCGGCTTCCAGCGCCAGGCCCGCGAGCAGTGGCAGGGTCAGGTACAAAGGCACGCCAGCCACGGTGTCGGCCGCGACGGATTGCGCGGCGACGACCGCCACCAGCAGTAAGCTGCCCAGAGCCAGCATGCTGCCATAGAAACTTGTCAGTACCTGCCAGTGGTTCCAGAACGGACGCGCCGGGATGCGATAGATGCGATGCATGAAATACAGCGCCGCCAGACCGGCAACCACTCCCAGACCGCCCAGCAGCGACGGCAGAGGCTGCGCCAGGCCGGCCGGCAGCCAGCTGGTCAGCACGGGGAAGGCTGTTACCAGGGTATAGGCGATGAGCAGGTTGAAAAACACGGCGACACCGGCCACTTCGCGCGATACCGGCGAATAGCGCAAATTATTGAAGGCGCGGTAGAAGCGGTGTGGTCTGCCTAAATGCATGGTGGACAGCACCAGGGCGAAGACCTCGGCGATTATCATCCCGACCAGCAGCAGACTGCGGATGCCGTCGCTGGCGAACAGGGATTTCCCGAACAGCGGCGCGAGAAACTGCAGGGCGAAGGCGCCGATCACCGCCTGGGTGATCAGGGTGAAGACCACCAGCGGATTCTCGCGCGTGCTCAACTTGCGTAAACCCCAGCTGCGACCGCGGCCGTCTTCCCGCACCTGCGGCCGGTAAACCGCGTCCTGCTGGTCGCCCAAACCGTCGCGCACGTAGCGCAGCGGCATGCTGTCGGCGCGGGTCAACTCCCGCGGCAGCGTCTTCACCTGCTGGAAGCGGATATTGGGGTGGGTAATCTCCGGCGTCGGGAAGCCCGGAATGCGGGTTTCCGTCTGCACACGGTTTTCCGGCGTGGTTTCGATGATGCCGAAATCCAGTGCGCCCGCCAGACAGGCGGCGGCGCAGGCCGGCTTCAAACCCGCTTCCAGACGATCGACGCACATATTGCACTTGGATACATGGCCAGCCACCGGGTCCAGCTGCGGCGCATTGTAGGGGCAGACCCAGGTGCAGTAGCCGCAACCGAAGCAGATATCCGGGTCCTGCAGCACTGCGCCGTATTCGGCGAATTTTGTATAGGCACGGGTCGGGCAGCCTTTGAGGCACACCGGATTGTCGCAGTGGTTGCAGGCCATGGAAATATTCAGACGGGTGCTGGACGGCCAGGAGCCGCCCTCCAGGTAGCCTACGGAACGAAAGGCGATATGCGCCGGCAGGTCGTTCTTTTCCGAACAGGCGGCCTCGCAGGCGTGGCAGCTGATGCAGTTGTCGGCGGTGAAATAGAAGCCGTGCTGCTTGTAGCGCTTGGGATTGGTGCTGACATCGGTATTGCCGTTGATGTTCAGCGATGCGCCACGCAGCGCATTCTCTTCGGGCACCGTTTCGATCGGCTTGCCGTAGCGGTTGGCCGGCGGGTGGGCGGCGTCGGGCACGAAAGCGTAATTCTGTTCCTTGGGACGGGGAATGAACATGGCAGCTCCTGCTAGAAAGTACGGGCGGCGTGATTGCGTTTCGCCGCCGCTTGCTGATCGGCAATGGGTTCGATGCGCACCGCGCACTGCTTATAGGCCGGTTGCCGCGAGTGCGGATCGAGCAGGCCCAGAGTAAGCCGGTTGACGCATTCGTGAAAATGAAACGGAATGAACACCTTGACCGGTGACACACGCTGGGTCAGCTGCACCATCACCACCGCGTCGCTGCGCCGTGATATCAGGCGCGCGTACTCGCCGTGCCGGATGCCCAGCTGCGCCGCCGCGTCCGGATTCATTTCCATGTAGGGGATGGGCGAGAACTTGTTGGCATTGCCCACCTTGCCGGTGCGGGTGCGGGTATGAAAGTGTTCCACCACCCGGCCGCTGTTGAGCCAGAACGGGTAGTCGTCGCTGGGGCGCTCGTTGTTGTCGATGAACGGCAGGGCCAGCAGCCGTGCCTTGCCCGAGGGATGCTCGAACTTGCCGTCGGTGTACAACCGCTGGTCGCCGGCGTCCTGGCCTTCGCGGCAGGGCCATTGCAGGCCACGCTGTTTTTCCAGCTTGGCGTAGCTCATTCCTGTAAGGTCCAGCAGGCGTCCCTTGGACAGGGTTTTCATTTCCTCGAACACACCCTCGGCGGTGTCGGGAAAATGGACCGGCTGACGATGGGGGAAACGTTTGGCCATTTCATTGAAGATCCACAGGTCCGGTTTCGACTGACCGTAGGGTGGGCAGACATTGCTGATCAGGTTTACCCGCCGTTCGGTATTGGTGAAGCAGCCCTGCTTCTCGCCCCAGATCGCCGCCGGCAGATAGACATGACTGTATTCGTTGGTTTCCACGTCGCGATAGGCGTCCTGCACCACCAGGAATTCCAGTTTCTCCAGAGTCTTGCGGATGCGCGGCGTATTGGCCATGGAGGTCATGGGATTGGTGGCCACCAGCCACAGCCCCTTGATCTGACCGGTCTCGATCGCCGGCAGAATATCGGTCATGAACATACCGCGGTGTTTGGGCAGAAACTCCGGATCGATGCCCCAGAAGGCGGAGATTTCCTTGCGGTCTTTTTCCTTCTCCAGGTAGCGGTAGCCGGGCAGGCCGGAGCAGGAGGACCACTCGCGGGTGCCCATGGCATTGCACTGGCCGGTGATGGACAGGGAGGTGCCGCCCGGCCGGCCGATATTGCCGGTGATCAGGTTCAGGTTGTTGATGGCGGCGACGCCGTCGGAGCCGTGGGTGGACTGGTTGATACCCATGGTCCAGATGCTCATGGCGCTGGCGGCCTTGGCGTAAGTGCGCGCTACGTGATAGATAGTGTCCGAATCGATGCCGCAGATACGGGAAGCGCTTACCGGGTCGTATTGCGCCACCAGGGCGGCGAATTCGTCGAAGCCTTCGGTGTGGGCGGCGATGTAATCGGCCTGGTGCAGGTGCTCCTTGAGGATGACGTGCGCCAGACTGTTGAGCAGCACCAGGTCGGTGCCGGGATTGATCGGCAGGTGGATATCCGCCATCTGCGCGAACATAGTGACCCGCGGGTCGACGACGATGATGGGAAACTTGCGCTTTTCCAGCGCCTGGCGCAGGCGCCAGAAAATAATCGGGTGCTGTTCCGGCAGATTGCTGCCGAAGGCCAGCAGGCAGTGCGTGTGCTCGAAATCGTCGTAGCAGCCGGGCGGGCCGTCGCTGCCGAAGGAGCGTTTGTAACCGGACACCGCCGATGCCATGCATAGGGTGGTGTTGCCGTCGTAGTTGTTAGTGCCGATGATGCCGCGCGCCAGCTTGCCCAGGGTGTAGAACTCCTCGGTCATGATCTGACCGGTGGAGACGATGGCAAAGGCGTCGCGGCCGTAGCTGTGCTGAATGCGGGTGATTTCCGCCGCGGTCTGGTCCAGCGCCTGCTCCCAGGTGGCGGTCTGGAACGGCTCGAAGCGCCGCTGGCGCAACAGCGGCTGTTCGCCGCGGCCGGCGGTTTTACGGAACAGTTCGTGCTCGAAAATGCCCTTGATGCACAGCTTGCCGCGGTTGACATCGGCGTCGGCCACGCCGCGTGAGGCCACCGGTGTACCCTGCTCATTGATACCGACCTCGATGGAGCAACCGGTGGAGCAGTAGCCGCAGGTGGCGTAGCGCCATTCCACCACGCGCTTGTCGGCAATGCGAATCGGATTCTTCTTCCTGCGTCCGAACAGCATAGATTCTCCTAATCCGTGGTAACGGTGGCGGCCGGCTCTGCCGTCAGTGACAACCATACCCGGTCGCCGTCCAGTTTCACCGGAAAGCGCGCGGCACAGCCCTCATCCGGCGCCACCGCCAGACCGGTGTCGAGATGGATTTTCCAGTCGTGCAGCGGGCAGGCGACCTTGTGACCGTGCACTATGCCCTGGGACAGCGGCCCGCCCTTGTGCGGGCAGCGATCGCGCAGGGCGAACACCTGGTCGTCTACGGTGCGAAACACGGCGATGTCGCCGTCGGCGGTGCGCACCACCCGCGCACCCTGGCGCGGAATGTCCGCCAGGCCGCCGATTTCCACCCATTGACTCTTTTTTACTTCCAGTACGGCTTGCATAATCTGTCCTCGTCTTTAGCCCACCCGCTGCAGCGGCTGGTATTCATGTTGATCGATGCCTTGCGCGCGTTCCGCCCAGGGATCATTCTGCGAAAACGTCTGCGCATGATGGAAGCGCCGGGCCAGTTCGCTGCGGACGGTGTCGTCGCTCACCACCTGTTCCTTGATCCAGGTCAGGCCGACCCGCTCCACCCAGGGAGCGGTGCGCTCGAGATAGTGGGCGTTTTCCCGATACAGCTGCAGGAACGCGGCGCAGTATTCCATGACTTCCGCGGGCGTGCGCACGCTGCACAGGAAGTCGGTGGCCCGCACCTTGACGCCACCGTTGCCGCCGACGTGCAATTCGTAGCCGGAGTCGACGCAGACCACGCCGAAATCCTTGATTGTCGCTTCGGCGCAGTTGCGCGGGCAGCCAGATACCGCCAGCTTCACCTTGTGCGGCATCCAGGCGCCCCAGCTCATTTTTTCCAGATCGATGCCCAGGGTGGTGGAGTCCTGGGTGCCGAAGCGNNGTGCCGTCCTTCTGGATATTGGCGTGCACCCGCTCATTGATGAAGCGCGCCTGGTTGTCATCCACGTATTCGCCCGGCCAGGCGGTGAGCAGATAGAAATTGAGGGCAGGGCGACACTTATTGCAACCGTCGCTGGTGCGCCAGCGCAGGGCGGTCATGACGGCGGCCAGTGTCTTCAGTTGCTGGCCGGTGATGGCGCCGCGTACCTCGTCATGGGTGGCATCGGTGCAGGCGCACATCGGTTTCTTGGTCGGGGTGATGGAGTAGTCTCCGCCCAGGGTAGCCGCCAGCAGGCCTTCCACCAGGCCGGTGCAGGAGCCACAGGAGGCCGATGCCTTGGTGTGGGCGCGCACGTCCTCCAGGGTGAACAGGTTTTTGCTGGTGATAGCCTTGACGATGGCGCCCTTGCACACGCCATTACAACCGCAGATCTCCGCCGCGTCCGGCATCGCCGCCACCCGGGTCTTGATGTCGCCATGGCCGGCTTCCCCGAGGTGGGCCTGGCCGTAAAGCAGGCGCGGCCGCAGGTCCGTGATGTCGGTGTTGTCGCGCATCAACTGGAAATACCACGTGCCGTCGATAGTGTCGCCGTACATCACCGCGCCCACCAGGCGATTGCCGGCCAATACCAGTTTCTTATAGACGCCGGCGCCGGCGTCCTGCATCACCAGCTCTTCGGTGCTGTCGTTGCCGGTGAAATTGCCGGCGGAGAACACATCGATGCCGGTGACCTTGAGCTTGGTGGAGGTCATCGAACCCTCGTAGCGGGCAATGCCGTAATGGGCCAGATGGTTGGCGCACACCTTGGCCTGTTCGAACAGCGGCGCCACCAGGCCGTAGGTCTGCTGGCGGTGCTGTACGCACTCGCCCACCGCGTAGATGCGCGGGTCGTAGGTTTGCAGAGTGTCATTGACGACGATGCCGCGTTCGCAGTACAGGCCGGATTTCTTCGCCAGTTCGATATTGGGGCGAATACCGACCGCCATCACGACCAGGTCGGCGGTTAGTTCGCGGCCATCCTCCAGGATCACGCCCTGTACGCGCTTCTTGCCGATGATTTCCTTGGTTACACCTTTGGTGATGAATTGCAGGCCGCGCGCTTCCAGTTCCTTGCGCAGCATGCGCGCCGCCGGTGTATCCAGTTGCCGTTCCATCAGAATGTCGGGCAGATGAATCACGGTGACTTTCATGCCCTGCTTGAGCAGGCCATTGGCCGCTTCCAGACCCAGCAGGCCGCCACCGATCACCACGGCGTGGCTGAAGGCGCGAGAGGCCTGCAACATGGTTTCTACGTCGGCAAAGTCGCGAAAGCCGATGACGCCAGGCAGATCCCTGCCGGGCACCGGCAGCATGAAGGGAGTGGAGCCGGTGGCGATGAGCAGGCGGTCGTAGACCGTGGTGGTGCCGTCGGCCGCCACCACCCGACGCGTACGACGGTCGATGTTTTCCACCGTCTTGCCGCGGAACAGGGTAATGGCGTTTTCCTCGTACCAGGCATCGTCATTGAGCACGATGTCGTTGAAACTCTTCTCGCCACAGAGGACGGGCGACAGCAAGATGCGGTTGTAATTGGTGTGCGGTTCCGCGCCATACACCGTGATCTGATACCTGTCCGGCGCCAGCTGCAGCAGCTCCTCCACGGTGCGCATGCCTGCCATGCCGTTACCGATGACTACCAGGCTTTCCTTCATTAGCTCTCTCCAGAAAATAGCATTCGATGTCAGGCGCTATAGCAAGCCAAGTGCCAGTGTGCGCGTCAACGTAAGATACTGATTTTATTATGAGTATTCTGGAGGGGTTGAAAAAAGGGCGGATCAGGCTGCGCGAGCTTGGTGCGCACCCTGTCGGTGTGCACCAAAAAAATACTGCTTTATCGCAGAAACAGTGCGGCCAACAGCGCCAGCAACAGCAGCAGGCTGATGGCCTGCCAGAAGCGCAGGGGATTACGCTGATACAGCGGCAAATTGCGTTGCGGCGGCGGGTTGCGCAACAGATTTTGCTCCAGTTCTATCGCTAATTCCATGGTGTCGCCGTGGCGCGCGCCGGGCTGCGTTGCGGTGGCGCGGGTGAGCAGGGCATCGACCCAGGCCGGGAGGTCCGGGCGGTAGTGGGTCAAAGGTACCCGCCGTTCGAAGCGCGGCCGGGAAAACGCCTCGATTTCCCCAAACGGATAGCGTCGGCTCCATATCCGGTATAAGGTGACTCCCAGGGCGTAGACATCGGTTTGCACGTCACCGGCGTTGCCGTTGAACATTTCCGGCGCCATATAACTGGGCGTGCCGGGAATGTCGCCGTCGTCGCCGTCCAGTCCGGGAATGCGCGCCACCCCCAGGTCCACCAGGCGCGGGCCGTCGGCGGCGAGCAACACGTTGTCCGGTTTCACGTCGCGATGAATGATATTGCGCTTGTGCAGGGCGTAGACCGCTTTGGCCAGCGCCACGGCGATGCGCACGCCTTCCTGCAGGCCGATCGCCGGCTCCCGCAGTAAACGCTGTTCCAGAGTTTCCCCAGGATAGTACGCCAGCACTGAATACAGACAGCTGCGTCTGCCGGGTTCCAGCGGCAGCACTTCACCGACATGGGTGCTGCGTACCTGGGAGGCGATCCAGGCTTCGCGCAGAAAAGCGCGGCGGTAGCTGGCGTCGCTGGCCACCCGGGGATGGGGGAATTTGATCACCACCGTGGCGCCGCCGCGCAGGTCCTCGGCGCGAAACACCCGGCTGTAACGGCCGTCGGCCAGCACGGCCAGCAGCCGGAATTCGTCCACCGTTTCTCCCATCGCCGGCAGGTCGACTATGGGCAGGTCAGCGAAGGTGGCCTGCAGATCGAGGCGGTCGGCGGCCGGCAGGGACAGCACATCGAGGACGACAGCGCTGCAATTATCCTGGCTGCCCCGTTGCAGCGCCGCGGCGACGATACGGGAAGCGGTCTGTTCAGGCGCGTCGCGGTTGGCCAATTGCTGTTGCAGACGCGTTTGATCGAGCACGCTGTATATACCGTCGCAACACAAGAGATACCGGTCGTGAATCTGCAGGTCGACGGCGGTGTAATCCGCCACCACGCTGGGTTCCATGCCGACGGCGCGGATCAGCACATGCTGCAGGTCGGGGTGACTGTGGGTGTGGTCACGGGTCAGACAGGTAAGGATGCCGTCGCGCAGACGATACAGGCGGGTGTCGCCCACATGCACACAATGCAGGCGCCGGCCGCGCAACAGGGCGGCGGTGAACGTGGTAGCGTGACCGGCGTGTTGTGATTGATGGCGGCCCTGGGCGTGCAGCCAGCGGTTCATCGCCGTCAGCGCGCGGGCGGCCGCGCGTTCGACCGGCTGCGTTTCCGGCTGGCAGAGGAAACCCTCGACGAAGCCGCGTACCACCACTTCCGCCGCCATTCTGCCGCCGGCGCCGCTGACCCCGTCGGCCAGGGCGGCGATCAGGGTGCGGCCGGCATCCGTGGCCTGCCGCACCAGGGCAAAATCGTCATTGCTGGCGCGCGGTCCCTGCGCGCTGGCCATGCCGTGATGGACTTCCAGAATCGACTCGCTCATGGCGCCAGGGTAGTGCACCGCGGCGCACGCCGGCAAGCTGTCTGGTAATTTCGTCAAACGCGGGCACCGGAGACCGCGCCCCAGGTAGTGCGCCAGCGGGTCTTGACCACGCCCAGGCCGATCAAGCCTACCAACGACAGCACCACAAACACGGAGAAGCCGGCGAGAAAACCGCCGGTCGCGCCCTGGGAAATACCCAGGGTCTTGGCCAGCACGAAGCCACCCAAGCCGCCGGCGGCCCCCACCAGTCCGGTCATGACGCCGATTTCATTGCGAAAACGCAGCGGCACCAGCTGAAACACGCAGCCGTTGCCCATGCCCAGGGCGCTGGCGCCGACCAGGAAGACGGCGACCGCAACCCACGCCATGGACGGCAATTCAAACAGGCTCCAGCCGGCGACCTTGGCGCCGTCGACCGCCATCGGCAGCGGCCCCGCGGGCAGCAGCGCCTCGGTGAAGTAGCAGATGGCCACCACCATGAACAGCAGTTGCAGCGTGCGGATGCCGCCGAAGCGGTCCGCCAGCAGGCCACCGATGGGGCGGGCCATGGATCCGGCAAAAACCACCAGCGCCGCCATCAGGCCGGCGGCGATGCCGGAAGCGTGGTACCAGTTGGTGAAGTACAGCGGCAGGGCGTTGCCCAGACCGACGAAGCCGCCGAAAGTGATGCTGTAGAAAAACATGAACCACCAGGTGTCGCGGTCGCGCAGCACCGTGCCATAGTTGGCCAGCGAAACGGGGGCGCGTTTTTCCGGCGCGTCTTTCGCCAGCACCAGGTAGATCGCCAGCACGATCACCAGCGGGATCAACAGCACGCCGAACACCGCCTGCCAGCCCCAGTGCTCCGCCATCCAGGGAATGAACATGGAGTCCAGCACCACGCCCATATTGCCGGCGCCGGCGATGCCCATGACCATGCCCTGGTACTTGGCCGGATACCAGCGGGACGCCTGCGGCAGGGCGACGGCGAAACTGGCGCCGCCCAGGCCGAGGATCACGCCCAGCATCTCTACTTCCAGCTTGGAATGCAGACCGAACAACCAGGCGTAGGCCAGGCCGAAGATCACCACCAGCTGTGCCAGGCTGCCGGTGCGTTTCGGGCCCAGGTGATCGGCCAGCATGCCCAGGGGAATGCGCAGCAGCGCGCCGGCGAGAATGGGCACAGCGACCAGGCTGAATTTTTCCTCCACCGTCATACCCAGGTCGCGGGTGATGTACAGCGACAGAGGGCCGAGCACCACCCAGACCATGAAGCTGACATCGAAATACAAGAAAGCCGACAACAGCGTCGGCCAGTGCCCTACTTTGCGAAACTCGCTCCAGTTCATTGTTTCACTCCTCAAGATGCGGTGCGCCACCGCGTGACATGCCGGGCCTAAGAGCAACGCATGTGCCAGATTTGTGCGTCGTAGTGCAACTGATTGTTAGTAGAGATATTTGCGGATGTTGGGGTAAGCCGGGAGGCAGACGAGGATTCCCTGTCATGCACAATGACGATGCGTTCGCCAGCGGCAAAGGCACGCTTTCAGTGCAATAGCGCCAACCGGTATAATGCTCGGAATTGAAAAGAACCACGGGCTTTGTGGCGTCGGTCCTGGATTTTAACGGCGGTGTCTTGCGGGCCTGGAGGCGCACTGCTGGTGCGTTGTGTCGGGCCGCAACCGGCGTTCCGCTGGTCGAAAGAGAAAGCATTTAGTTCGCCCTTGTTCTGAGTCAAGAGCGAGACATCTGGGTGCAGTAGGGGGTGACGAGGCAGGGCATGAGCAGTCTGACGTTTTTAGATCTGGTGAACAAGGGCGGCGTGCTGGTCTGGCCGATTTTATTTTGTTCCCTGCTCGGTACCAGCATCTTCCTCGAGCGCTATGCGCTGTACCGCAGAATTCTCAGGACGGAGAGCGACCACGAGCCGGTGTTCGCGCTGTTGTTCGCCGGCAGATACCAGGAGGCGAAGTCGGTATTGCAAGCCCCGGCCCGGACGCATGTGGTCGACCGGCGCATCCTGCTGGAAGCGCTGAACGTGACGGAGCCGGACCGCGAGACCCTGGAAATGGTGTTGGTGCACGGCGTCGAGCGCGAGATGAGCCAGCTGGGCAAACGGCTGGGCACCCTGGCGGTGCTGGCCAACGTGGCGCCGCTGCTGGGTCTGCTGGGTACGGTGTTCGGCATGATCAAGGCATTCATGGTGGTGCAGGACATGGGCGGCAGCGTCAACGCCGCGGCGCTCGCCGGCGGCATCTGGGAGGCCATGCTGACCACCGCCTTCGGGCTGCTGGCGGCCATTCCCCTGCTGTTCTTTCACAATCATCTGGAAGGCAAACTCAACGCCATTCAGGCCGATCTGGAAGAGACCGCGGTCACCTTCATGAAGGCCTGGGCCAAAGGCCATAATCACCGGGGATGAGGCCGCATGCGATTTCCGCCGCGTAAAAGCACCCGTCCGACGCTGCACCTCACCGCGCTGATCGACATCGTGTTTCTGCTGCTGATCTTTTTTCTGCTGGCCAGCAATTTCGTCGAACAGCAGGGGGTCGGCATCCAGGTGCCGGAAGCCGCCAGCCGCGACAACGAGCTGCTGCCGGATATCGTCATCGATATCGATCGCGAGGGTAGAGTGTTTTTCAACGGTCTGACGGTGGATGATCACGGCTTATACGAAATGCTGGTCCGGCGTCTGGGTGGTACGGCGGCGGGTAAGGTCGCCATCGAAGCGGATCGCCAGGTGCAATACGAGACGGTGATGCGGGTCATCGATGTGGCGAAGCTGGCGGGCACGCAGAATTTCCTGCTGGTGACCCGGCCCGCCGCGGCCGGCGCGCGGGATGTTCTCCAGCCGAATGCGGCTGGCAACATTAAAGGAAATTGAAGTGGAAACACCGGCAAACCGGGCGCCGCCGGCGGGTAATCCCACCTAATATAATCATCGCCAAAAGTGGAAATTAGGCCGCCAACTTAGGTACCCGTTTTAGCGGGACACTGCAATGGGTTTTGTCGGATTGCCAAAGTAGCTTTACAACCGTATCCAGGAGTGCGCCTATTGAGTCAGGTCTCAAGGTGCCCGCGGTTGGGGCGCTAGATCGGCGGAGCGCTCCGTCCACTGCCGGCGCACCACATGGCGATGACACTCAGAAAGTCGTCGCCGTACTTTTCCAGTTTGGCCTGCCCCACGCCACTGATGCTGAGCAGGTCATAATCGGTCAGCGGCTTTTCCCTGGCCATCTGCACCAGGGTAGCATCGCCGAACACGATGTAAGGCGGCTTGCCCTCGGCGTCGGCCAGCTTTTTGCGCAGTACGCGCAATTCGTCGAACAAGGGCTCGTCGGCAAGCGCCAGCTCGGCGGAGACCTTGGGACGCTTGGTTTTCTTGCTTGCTTCCTTGATGCGGGGTTTGGCCAGCTCCAGCTGAGTCTCGCCACGCAGCAGCGGCCGCGCGGCCGGGGTGAGCTTGAGCACCGAGTAGTTAGCGATATCCTGCACCAGGTAACCATGGTGGATGAGCTGGCGGAAGATGGAGACCCAGTCGGCCTCGGACTTGTCGCTGCCGATCCCGTAAGTGGACAGTTTTGTATGACCCAGACTGCGGATGCGGTCGGTGTCGGCGCCGCGCAGCACGTCGATCACATGCTTGATGCCGAACCGCTGGTCGACGCGGTAGACGCAGGACAGCGCCTTGCGAGCGTCGACGGTGGCATCGAAGCGTTCCGGCGGATCGGTGCAGACATCGCAGTTGCCGCAGTCTTCCTGGCGTTGCTCGCCGAAATAGGCCAGCAGCACTCGCCTGCGGCAGGTAACGGCCTCGGCCAGGGCGACCATCGCATTCAGTTTATGAATTTCGATACGCTGCTGGTCAGGGTTCTGGCTGTTGTCGATCAGGCGCCGGGCGGTGACCACATCCTGGGCGCCGTACAGCAGCAGGGCTTCCGCTGGCAGGCCGTCGCGGCCGGACCGGCCGGTTTCCTGATAGTAGCCTTCGATATGCTTGGGCAGGTCGTAGTGCACGACGAAGCGCAC
>DKAS01000207.1:0-348 GCA_002448875.1 Proteobacteria bacterium UBA6920
GAAGCGCATATCGCCATAGCGGCGGGCGAAGCGGCTGGTGACGTCGGCGGCGCCGCAACCCAGATCCAGGACCGAGGCGTCGGGCGGAATAGCGGTAAAATGCTCGGCGAACAGGGTGACGCATTGTTCGTGCGGCTGACTGAAATCCGCCTGGGCGTAGGCCTCCGCCTGTGCCACCTCGTCCATCAGCTCCGGTTCAGGGGTGCGCGTCAACATGGTCGTTGTGGCGGCGCAGCGGCGCTGATGCCATGTCAGGCGGGCAAAGTGCTTTCACCCTGGATCAGATCCGCCAGGGTTTCCCGCGTACGCACCACGTGGTAGCGGTCGCCGTCGACCATGACTTCGGCG
>DKAS01000207.1:430-29367 GCA_002448875.1 Proteobacteria bacterium UBA6920
GTAGCGGATGCCCAGGCCGCCGCCCAGATCCAGGTGTTCGATGCGGATGCCGTCGTTGTGCAATTCCCCGATCAGCGCCAGCACCCGGTCGACGGCGTCGAGGAAGGGCGCGACGGAAGTCAATTGCGAGCCGATGTGACAGTCCAGTCCTTTGACCGCCAGCCGCGGTGATGCAGCGGCGTAGGCGTAGAGGCGGCGGGCGGAAGGCATGTCGATGCCGAATTTGTTTTCCTTCNNAGGATGGGTTTTGGGATCCACATCCGGATTCACCCGGATGGCGACGGGGGCGACTTTGTTTTCCGCGCGCGCCACCTGTTCGAGCAGGTAGAGTTCGGACTCCGATTCGATGTTGAAGGAATAGATGCCCTGGTTGAGGGCGTAGCGCAGCTCGTCCCGTGTCTTGCCGACGCCGGAAAACACCACTTTGCCCGGGTCGCCGCCGGCGGCGAGCACCCGGTGCAGTTCTCCGCCGGACACGATATCGAAGCCCGATCCCAGGCGTGCCATGACGTTCAGCACCGCGAGATTGGCGTTGGCTTTCACCGCGTAGCAGATCAGATGATCGTGACCGGCGAAGGCGCGATCGAAGGCGTGCCAGTGGCGTTCCAGGGTGGCACGGGAATAGATATAGCATGGCGTGCCCACGGCGGCGGCTATGGTTTTTACCGCTACGTCTTCGGCATAGAGTTCGCTGTCGCGATAGGTGAAATGGTCCATGGCGGCTTACTGATTGGTTGCAGGTTGTTCGGGGCCGGCGGGCGCGGAAGCAGATGTTTTGTCCGCCGGTTTCTGCGCCTTGTCGTCGGGTTTGGGCAGATACAGATCATCCTTGTAGCCGCAGCCGGCGGCGAGGGTCAGCAGGCCGGCGACGATCAGGGGAGCAATGCGAAAATTCAGCCGGCGCACCGGGTCCTCTGTATACTGTTGTCCTGGGAGCCGGCATTATAGCGTATTTCAGGCGCTTACTAAGAACTACATTAAGGAAGCCACATGTTGGTGTCGCGTTCCCATGCCCCCTCAGGGGCGGGACAGGATGAATATATATGTTATCCAACAATTCGCTGATAGTCATCGATCCGCCTGCGGTCAAGGCGGACAGCGCGGTTATCTGGCTGCATGGCCTGGGCGCCGACGGCCATGATTTCGCCGGCATCCAGGCCAGTTTGGGGTTGCCGGCAGATCACGCCATTTGTTTTTTGTTTCCTCACGCGCCGTTGCGGCCGGTAACCATCAACGGCGGCTATGTCATGCGCGCCTGGTACGATATTTACGCCATCGGCCCGGATAGTCCGGAGGATCAGAGTGGGCTTGAGGTCTCGGAGCAATACCTGCTGGATCTAGTGGCCCAGCTGGGTCGTGAAGGCATACCTCCGCAGCGCATTGTGCTCGCCGGTTTCTCCCAGGGCGGGGCGGTCTGCCTGTTCACTGCGCTACGCGCCAGCCAGGCCTTCGCCGGTGTGCTTGCCCTGTCGACCTACCTGCCCACCGCGCAGCATATCCAGTCGACTATCAGCCCTGCCGGCAAAGACACTCCGGTGTGGATGGCTCATGGCACCTGGGATGACGTGGTTCCCTTTGTCTTCGGCGAAATGTCGCGGGATCGCCTGCTGACCCTGGGCGTGGCCGTGGACTGGCACAGCTATGAGATGCCGCATACCGTGATCGCACCGGAAATCCAGGAGCTGGCGGAGTGGTTGCGCGGCCGCCTGCCGGCAGCCTAAATTTCATTTGAAAACAATCAGATAGGATTTGGGGCGCAGCGCGCGGCGGGGGTGGCCGACGGTTCCCGTGTGTTATGCGCAAGTTATTGATAACATAAGCCCTTGATCCTGACTTCCATTGGCAATCAGCGTACGTTAAGGAGAGTGCCCGATGACAAGCAAGCTCACCTTGGAGCAGGCCCTAGCTTTGCTGTCCAGCCATCCGGTCGCTTGTGCAGTGTTTTCCGCGACCGGGCAGGCCTTGTGGATACACCCCGGACTGGCAAAAGTGTTGCATCGCGACGAATCCAGTCTGCAAGCCATGACCCTGGCCGATCTGGAAGGGCAGTGCCGCAGCGTGCCCGGCGGACTGGTGCAGTGCGCCGCGGGAATTTACCGTTTGCACAAGACCACGCTGAGCGCAGGTGGCGAGACATTACCGGCCTGCTATCTGATCGATGCCAGCGCGCAAAGTGAAAACAAGGTATTGCGTGAACGCCTGGAAAACGAGGCCATGATAGATGTCGATACCGGCCTGTTGACCTATGGCGCCCTGATCAAGAATCTCGATTTGCTGATAACCCGCAGTCGCCGCTATGGCAATCCGCTGTCCGCACTGAAGGTGCAGGCGGACAACGGCAGCCCGGATATCGATCCGGCGGACATGCTGACGGCGGTAGGGCATCTGTTGAAGGATCAATTGCGTTGGGCGGATCTGATCGGCCGTACCCGCGAGGATCAATTCATTATCGTCATGCCGGAGACGACACCGGAAGCAGCGACCCGCATCTGCGACAAGCTGCGTGAACGATTGCAGACCCTGACGGTTCCCTATGCGGACGGCAAGCCCTGTCGGGCGCGCGCGCACTTCGGTCTTACCGCCTGGCGCAAAGGCGATGACGGCGTCATGATGCTCGACCGGTTGCAAGCCGCGCTGCGGGAGGCTGCTGGCGGCGATCCGGCGGGTGTGGTGACCCGTTGAGCCGCGACTTTTGCGTCGATTGGTATTATTTCATATTGCCCCTGTAGCGTAGTGCATGGAGCCTGCCAGCGTGGCGAGGTAAATTGAACTCGTAGTTGATTGATCGGTAGGGTGAACTCATTCGATCTGATTGATCATACTCATCTCCAATCTACCTCTCCATAGTTGGCCACTGTCTTCGGGCAGTGGCTTTTTTTTAAACTTTTCGTGCCAGGGTGGTTTTCCTGAGCACTTGGCCGCTCCCGGCTTAGAATTAGTCTACTTGGAAATTCTTTAGCACTTAAGCGGCGGATTTTTTTGCTAAACTAGTATCCTTAGCGTGGTGATTACTTTTATCTATACCACTTATATGTATAATGGGTACATATTCACACCGGTCACGATCATGGAAAATGAAGCTATACCGCTGAGCAATGTTCCTCTGTTCGCAGGCTTGAGCGAAAAAGAATTGCAGGCGATTTCCCAGCATGCAATTACCAAACGGTTTAACAAGAATACCGTGGTCATCAATGAAGGTGATAATTCGGATTCGCTGTACGTTATTCTGTCGGGGCGGGTGAAGATCTATTTGAGCGATGAAGAAGGCAAGGAAGTCATCCTCAACAATCAGGGGCCGGGAGATTATTTCGGCGAACTGGCGCTGATCGATGAAGCGCCGCGTTCGGCTTCGGTAATGACCGTGGAAGACTGCCGCCTGTCCATTATCAGCAAGCACGATTTCGCCACTTGCCTGAAAAACCATCCGGAGATCGCTTTGAGCCTGATCAAGGATCTCAGCCGGCGCATGCGTTCCCTGACGGAAAACGTCAAGAGCCTGGCCCTGATGGATGTGTATGGCCGGGTGGCGCGCACCCTGCTCAACCTGTCCGTGCCCGAGGAGGGCAAGATGGTGGTGCGCGAGCGGTTGACGCAGAAGGACATCGCCAATATGGTCGGAGCTTCGCGCGAAATGGTGAGCCGCATTCTCAAGGATCTTTCCGTCGGTGGTTATATCACCGTGGATAGAAAGCGCATCACCATCAATGAGCGTCTTCCCGCCGCCTGGTAGTTCGTCCCTTCAATAGCTGTCCAGCATCCGGAACAGCACGGAGAATCCGAGAAAATAACCCACCGCGTCCGCATCGATTTTTATATCGGGCGTGCTCGTCCGGCCGTCATCGTCAAAATGCCCCTGGTAATGCATGTAGCGGGTGCCGCCGGTAAAGCTCAGACTTACTGGTTTGTGCAGGTTGAGATTGTAACCGACGATCAGGCCGCCGCCGTAGCCGCGCAGAAAGCCGTCGTAGCTGTTGGCCGTCCCCAGATCGCTGTCTTCGGCGAACGTGTCATACAAAGCCAGCTTTAGCTGTGGTCCCAGCCATACTCGATAACGTTCACCTTGTGCCAGGGCAAAGCCGAAGGTGTGAGTCATCGCCAACCCGGAATAGTACAGGGCGTAGCTGTCGTTGCTGGCGGTATTGATTTCCTTACCCGCCGTCAGCCGGTAGTTGAAGACCGCGGGGCGGGCGACAGCGCTGTCCAGAATGGCGGCAAAATGCATGGTTTCACGTCTGTCGGAGGCATCGGCATCCCGCCAGTTTTCCTGGCTCTGTCCCAGATCCAGTCCCAGGCCAATGGCATGGCTGTCAGCGGCGCACAACAACAGCAACAGGGTGAATGCGGCGGGCCAGCGGCTGCGTGACCGCTGCGGCAGCAGGTGTAGGTTCGGCATACATCAGACCTCGTGCAGGCTAATCTTGCTTTGATCCTAGCATCGCCGCAGATGGCAACGAATCCCGGCAGGAACTGCTGGTGCGCCGGGCAAAATATGCGCGCAGGCGGTTTGCGCTGGACAGGGGCTGGGAGCCGAGGCAGTCTGGTTGAGCGTGACGGGAGGGAAAATGGTGCCGATGAGCAGAATCGAACTGCTGACCTACGCATTACGAGTGCGTTGCTCTACCATCTGAGCTACACCGGCAGGTTAGGGGAACAGAATTGTATCATCCTGACGCCGCTTCGGCAGGGGGGGCGCGGAAAAAGAATGCCCTGAACCTGGCTCAGCGGTGGCGCACTTTGACGATGACTTCCACGCTGTCATATTTGGTACCGGCCGGTGGCTGGGGCAGGGAACTGAGGGCCAGCTCGGAATGCATGACGTCATGCAGTTCGCCGGTGTCGACATTGTAAAAGTGGTAATGCGGGCTGGTATTGGAATCGTAGAATACCTTGGCCGGATCGATAATGACTTCTTTTACCAGGCCCTTGCGCGCGAACAAGCCCAGGGTGTTGTAAACGGTCGCCTTGGAGGCTATCGGTCGATCCTTGTTGACGACGTTCAGTACCTGTTCCGCTGACAAGTGCTGGGGTTTACAAAACAGCGCGGCGGCGATTTCTACCCTCTGATGGGTAGGGGAAATATCGTGCTGGCTCAGCAGGGATACGATTTCTTTCATGGTCGATATCATCATGTTCCCTATTATATAGGCGAATTTTACAAAAGTAACTGAGTGCGTTTCGCGGGAAATTACAATCTATATAACATGAATGGAGAGAAACAAGGAAATATCGGAATCCAGTTTCACCGCCGCGGTGCGTCCGGCATGGGTCATGGCAGATAAGGTGAGGGGTCAAGGATCGGCGGTTCGTTTAAAATTATGTTTCTAATCAATCGACTGGATGCCGGCGCCAGAACCACCCCGTTGCGGAAATGACCGGTGTTGAAGTACGCGTTGCGGTAAGCCGGGTGCCGGCCGATGAGGGGGATGCCTTGGGCGGTGCCGGGACGCAGACCGGCCCAGTGGCGAACCACGGGAAAAGAGGCAAGCTCAGGGTAGAGTCCCAGGGCGAAGTCGAAAAGCTCCCGGCGGGCCGCTGCGCTGGTTTCTTTAGCGAACCCGGTGTTTTCCAAAGTGCTGCCCACCAGGAGGTGGCCGTCGCGGCGCGGGATGAGATAGCGCCCGTCACGCAGCACCATGCAGGGAACCACGCCGGGATTCGCCGCCAGCAGGATCATTTGCCCCTTGACCGGGGCCACGGGCAGCGCCAGTGCCAGCTGTTCCGCCAGCAAGCCGCTCCAGGCGCCGGCACAGATCAGGAAGTGGTCGCCCGCCAGCGGTCCCTGGGGGGTGTCGACGTGTTCGATTCGGTCGCCCTGGCGGTGAAAACCGGTCACGGCGGTTTGCAGGCGGAACTGCACGCCCAACTGCAGAAGTTCCTGATGCAGGGCTTGCAACAGGCGCGGATTGCGCACATGCGCCAGGCTGGGAAACCACAGGCCGCCAGCGGCCAGCGGCGCCGGCGCTAAACGGAAACGGTCGGCATCCGCCGTTCCCACCGGTTGCCATGGCAGAGGATAGTCACTGGCCCAGGCTGCCGCGGCGGTTTGCTCCCGGGTTTCCAGGACCAGCAGACCGCAATCCGTCCACTGGGCATCGATACCGGTGGCGGCGTGCAAGTCCGCGATCAATTGCGGGTAGACCTCCTGGCTCCAGCGCGCCAGATTGTTCACGGCCTTGGTATAGCGCCAGGGGTACAGGGGGGACAGGATGCCGCCCCCGGCCCACGACGATTCCTGACCCCAGTCGCTACGTTCCACCAGAGTGACGCGCGCGCCGCCGCGGGCCAGCTCCCGGGCGCTGAGCATGCCGATGATGCCGGCGCCGACGATAACGATATCGCTGTGGCGATTCATAGACCGGCGTCCTGTTCCGTCAGCAAAGCGGTCAGGCCCAGCTGGCCGCATTTCCTGCCGGCCAGGCGGCAGGCGTTTTCCAGTGCTGCCGGCAAGGTTTGTTGCGCCAGACAGCCATGGATCAGGGCGGCATTGAAAACGTCGCCGGCGCCCAGGGTATCCACGACCTGGGGTGGTGGGAAGGCCGGGCTGTGGCAGGGTTGATCCATGCGGTCCAGAGCGAAGGCACCGGATTCTCCCCAGGCACAGATCAGGTCGGCGGGCGGCCGGTAGCGGTGGCGAACCGAGGCCAGAAAGTCCGCGGCGTCGGTGTAACCGCGGCCATGGGCAAACACCCGGGAAAAGATCAGCACATCTGCCAGCGGGAACAACAGGTCGATTTCGGGGCGTTCTTTTTCGATTTCCAGCGATATGCGCCCGCCAAAACCCGCGGCGCGTAATCGCTGCAGCATCTGCCGGGTGGCGGCGACGTTACGGCCTTCAAAATGTACCCAGTCGTAACGGGCGCAGGGAATAGCTTGAAAATCCTCCGCGCTGAATTCCGGCAAATCGCGATAGTGAACGATGGTGCGGGAGCCGTTGCCGCGGTTGCGCAGAATATAGGAGGTGGGCATGCTGCCCGTAGTCAGCGTCCGGCAGTGTTCCAGGCCGACGCCGGCGGCAAGCAGACTGTGGCGTACAAAGTCGCCGTCGCTGTCCGCCAGCAGTACGCCGCCCCATTCGCAGCGGTGACCCAGCTGCGCCAGCACGGTCAGGGTATTGGTGACGTTGCCGCCGCGCACCCGCTCCCGTTGCAGAGCGCGGATTTCCGCGTTTTCCTGCGGATAAGCATCGACGGTGTGGATTATGTCGATGGTGGCAATGCCGATGCCGAGAATTGCTGCCATGCTGTGTCGGCCTAACGGCGGTCCGGAACCGCATCCTTGGGGCGCATGCGCGACAACGGGCAGCTCAGGTTGAGCAGGTCCAGCAACAGCCAGCCGCCGAGCAGCACGCCAAGATAAAACCAGCTCTGTTTGGCGGCGGCGACATAGCCGAACAGCATAACATCCCAGGTATAGAAGAAAGAAAGCACCGCCAGAATAATCGGCTGGGCGCAGATGCGTCCGCCACAGGTGGGGCAGTAGATTTCCAGCCACTTCCCCGAAAGATATTTCTGTTTTAACGACAGCGTGGGCTGGCGGCAATGAGGGCAGGTAAAACGCATACTTTATTCCGCAACTGGGTTTTTCAGTTTAGTTCCGATTGTGGTTACAATATACGCCGGGGTCAGCGACGTCCAGGATCCCAAGGAGATTTCACAGTGAATTGGTGCAGGTTAGATTATGGCAAATGGCGACCGGGTGCAGCCGCGACGTCGATGTTGGCCCTGTTGTTAATTCTGGCGGGCTGCGATCGCAATACCCCCTTGATGAATAAAGTGCTTGACGAAGATGTGCAGGCCGTACGGGCCCTGTTGCAACAGGGTGCCGAGGTCGATCAGACCAATAACTATGGCTGGACCGCGCTGAGCCATGCCGCCCGCGCCGGCAACAGCGAGATCGCCGAGCTGCTGCTGCAGCACGGAGCCAGCGTGGATCACCGGGATGACGCCGGCTGGACCCCGTTGATGCGGGCGGCGATGAAAGGCCACGCGGCCACGGCCGCGCTGTTGCTGGCCCATGGTGCCGATTGGCGTGTAGCCGATGCCGGTGGCTGGAACTCCCTGTTCTGGGCGGTGCAGCGCGGGCAGGTTGACACCGTAAAGGTCTTGATAGATAAAGGTGCGGATGTCAACGCCAAGGATGCCGCCGGGCAGACCGTAAGCATGGTGGCGCACAATGAAGGTTATAATGACATCGTGCAAATGCTGCGATCCGCCGGTGCCAAGTTCTGAACGGACTTGCTGACCGGCGGCAGGGATATAACCATAATACAGGGCGCTGATCTCCGTGAATGCCAAACATAAAACCGTTTCCGTGGTCGTGCTGGCCATGCTTCTGCCGGCCTTGTTGTTCGCCTGTTCCGGCGGCGCCGGCAAATCCCAGAGCCGGGCCGCGCAGTACGTGGTGGAAGGCCGTACCGGCGGTGGCGGCAAACAGTGGCAGGACAACCGCTTTTACGCCCAGTCGGTGACAACCGAACCGCTGGCCACCGATGGCATTCATGATCCCGAAAATCCGGCCATCACCTCGCTGCAGGATCCCAAGGATGCGATGGGCAAGTTTCCCATGGACCGGCGCGGCAACGTCGACTGGGTGAAATCCCTTGATCAGGGCTTGATCAACCCGCGCCAGTCGCTCAAGGGCGATCAGGAAATGCTGATCATGAATATGGACATCATTTTTACCGATACCGGGCAGATGCCCTGGGTGCGCTTTCCGCACCTGGCGCATACCAAATGGCTGGACTGCTCCAATTGTCATCCGGCGATATTCGTGCCGCAGCGCGGTTTCAACAATCCCTCCATGGACGGCATCCTTGCCGGCGAACATTGCGGCCGTTGTCACGACAAGGTGGCGTTTCCCTTGTGGATCTGCGAGCGCTGTCACAGCGTTCCCCATGAGAACTCGCCGGCGAAATGGTGGTAGGCAGTGAGGGTAAAGTTTATGCGCCAGCAGTTGATTTTATTGGCGGTAGTTGTTGGCAGCGGCGGTTTGTTCAGCGCCTGTCAAGGCCATGATCCCGTGGCGGACGAGAATCAGGCGCGGGCCAGGGTGCTGCTGGCGGCCATGCCGGAACTGCTGCAGCCGGTACGGGTGGATACCGGTGCCGGCGGTGTCGGTGAAACGGCGCAGGAAGGCTATACGACGGACGGAAAGAAACTCAGCATCGTCAATATCGCGCCGATTGAAACCCTCAATGACGGGGTGCACGACACCGAGAACAATGCTTTTATGACCTTGCAGGATCCGACGGTGGCGCTGGAGGGCTTTCCTCTCGACCGGCGTCTGCAGGTCAATTGGGTGAAGGCGCTGGAAATGGGTTTGATCGAGCCGCGCGCCGATCTGCAAGGCAAAAGCGAGATGCTGGTGATGGACATGGATATTCTGATGACCAATACCAAGGATATGCCCTATGTGCGCTTCCCGCACCTGCAGCATACCAAATGGCTGGATTGTTCCAACTGCCATCCCAAAATTTTCATTCCCCGGGAAAACGCCAACGATATCAGCATGAACAAGGTGCTGCGTGGTGAATATTGCGGCGTGTGTCACGACAAGGTGGCGTTTGCGCTGTTTACCTGTGAACGCTGCCACAGCGTGCCGCATGCCGGCTCCGGCAAGTGGTGGTAGCGCTTATTTCTTTTTTATGCTGGCGGGAGGGTCGCGCGGCGCGGCGGCGGCCGGTTTGGCGATGTTCTGCTGGGTCAGCAGGGCGGCGATCTCGTCGTTACCGTTATTCTGCGCGATTTCCAGTGGGGTATTGCTTTCCACGTCAGCGATAGAGATATCGGCGCCCCGGTCCAGCAGCAGCTTTACCGTGCGCGGGTGATCGAATTCCACGGCGGCCATGATCGGCGTGCGCCCCTGAAAACCGACGATATTCACATTGAAACCCTGCTCGAGCATCTGGGTCAGGATTTCGTTGTAACCCAGCGACGCGGCCATCAGCATGGCTTCGGCGCGCTCGTCGGGGTGAAACTTGTCTTTGAATTTCAGCAGTATTTCCAGTACGCCCTGCAAGCGAAAGAACACTGCGTTGCGCAGCGGGCTGTTGCCGCTGACGTCGGTAATCGTGGGGTCGGCGCCATTGGCCAGCAGTACCTGCACGCAATCAGGTTTGTCATTGGTGGCGGCCGCCAGCAGCGGCGTGGTGCCGTTGCGGTCCTGGGCGTTGACCTGGGCGCCACGGGCGATCAGGATGTGGGTGGCCATCAAGTGGCCGTTGCCGGCGGCCAGCAGCAATGCGGTTTTGCCATGATTGCTGGTGGTGTTGACGTCACCGCCGCGGGCCATGATGCGGTTCATGCCCTCCACGTCACCCAGGGAAGCGGCGGCCATCAGCTCCGTGCGATTGTCGCCGCTGCAGCCTATCTGCAACAGCAGCAACAGCGCCGCTGCCAGCCAGCGTCGGTCAGGCGGTCGGGGAGTGAACGAAGAGCGGGGCGTGGCCGGCATCTGCGGGGTGGCGGCGTGCTTGAGCGTCAGGAGCGCTTCATCGAGTCGAAGAACTCGCTGTTGGTCTTGGTACCCTTGAGCTTGTCCAGCAGGAATTCCATGGCGGAAATTTCTTCCATAGGGTGCAGCAGCTTGCGCAGGATCCATACTTTCTGCAGCTCATCGGGCGGCAGCAGCAACTCCTCGCGACGGGTGCCGGAGCGGTTGATATTGATCGCCGGGTAAATGCGTTTTTCCGAGATGCGCCGGTCCAGGTGGATTTCCATGTTGCCGGTGCCTTTNNGATATTGCGCGCCGCGCCGAAGAAACGCTTCGGCCGTTGCAGCGCGTTGGCGTCGACACCGCCGGTGAGCACCTTACCGGAGGCCGGAACCACCGTATTATAGGCGCGGGCCAGGCGGGTGATGGAGTCCAGCAGTATCACCACGTCCTTCTTGTGTTCCACCAGGCGTTTGGCCTTCTCGATGACCATTTCCGCCACCTGCACATGGCGGCTGGCGGGTTCGTCAAAGGTGCTGGAGATGACTTCGCCCCGCACCGAGCGCGCCATTTCCGTAACTTCTTCCGGGCGCTCATCGATCAACAGTACGATCAAATGGCAGTCTTCATGATTGTTGGCGATGGATTGGGCGATGGTTTGCAGCATGATGGTTTTGCCCGACTTCGGCGGTGCCACGATCAGCCCGCGCTGCCCCTTGCCGATGGGAGCGGCCAGGTCGATGACACGCGGCATCAGATCTTCGGTGCTACCGTTGCCGCGTTCCAGCTTCAGGCGTTTGTTGGCGAACAAGGGGGTAAGGTTTTCGAACAGCACCTTGTTGCGCGCATGTTCGGGAGTTTCGAAATTGATGTCGGAAACTTTGAGCAGGGCGAAATAGCGCTCGCCTTCCTTGGGAGGGCGGATTTTGCCGGAAACCGTATCGCCAGTGCGTAGATTGAACCGTCTTATCTGGCTGGGAGAGACGTAAATATCATCCGGGCCGGCGAGATAGGAGCTGTCCGCCGATCGCAGAAATCCGAAACCGTCCTGCAGGATTTCCAGAATACCATCACCGTAGATATCTTCCCCATTCTTGGCGTGCGCTTTGAGGATACCGAAGATGATGTCCTGCTTGCGGGAGCGGGCGGCACCTTCAATATTGAGGGATTCCGCCAGGGTCTGCAGTTCGGCGACGTTCTGCTTTTTTAGTTCAGTGAGGTTCATTGTGGTTGGTTTCCGGATGATATAAAGCTTGATGCGATTGCCATGCAGCGGAGAACCCGTCGATCGGGTTCAGGGCTGAAAATTTTATGGTGCCGGGGGAGTACCAAAAAGACGTTAAGGCTGAATTTTGCGCTCACAATAAGGCTAGCATGTAAAATTCAAAACGTCCAGAGCTTGGCCTATCTATCGGCAGCTCCAGGCATTACTGAAGTCCAGTACCCCCTGGACCGAATTCGGGGTTGCAACTCTAGCTATCGTGTTATTCTGCCGCCAACCCCTACAGCGCGCAGGGGATGGCGGTTCGATAGCGTTCGCGGTGTTCAGATATTGCTGTCGATAAAGGCGGTCAGCTGCGATTTCGACACGGCGCCAACCTTGGTGGCTTCCACATTGCCGTTTTTGAACAGCATCAGCGTCGGGATACCCCGGATACCGTATTTCGGTGGGGTGCCGGGATTTTCATCGATGTTCAGTTTGGCGATCTTGACCCGGCCTTTGTATTCCTTGGCGATTTCGTCGAGGATAGGGGCAATCATTTTGCAGGGGCCGCACCAGTCAGCCCAATAATCCACCAATACGGGTTGCGGCGACTTGGTAATTTCTTCTTCAAAAGTTTCGTCGGTCACATGCACGATGTTTTCACTCACTGGCGGATCTCCTTCACCATTCGCAAGAGATACATTGTCATCTTAAAACAGCGCATATTTCAAGTCTGTGTCCCAGGAATCGGGAAAATTATCCTGCGTGCGGTACACTGCCGTCCGGGGTGGGGGCGGGTGGCGGAGCAGGCTTCACCGCTCGCCCGAACCGGCCTGTTTTAGATATAATCTTATTCCGGTTCGCAGCCCGGTCGGGCCGACGGAAACGTTTGCAGCTATCGATTATTTTCTAAACAATCAGCATGAATCTACGCGATATATCACACCCTCGAGAAGGCCTGGTCAGGATTGCCGCGGAATTCTACCGCCGTGGCTGGATGGCCGGTACCGCCGGCAACCTCAGTTGCCGGGACCCGGGCGATGCCTCCAGTTTCTGGGTCACCGCCAGTGGCAAGGCCAAGGGCGCGCTGACCCCGGAGCACTTTCTGCTGATCGATGTGGCCGGCGGTCAGGTGCTCGAGCAGGGAGCACCGCAAAATCGGCCCTCGGCTGAAACTGCCATTCATCGAGCGTTGTATCGGCTGTTTCCGGATGCGCGGGCCTGTATGCATGTGCATACGGTTGACGCCTGTCTGGCTGCTGATCGCGCGCAAGGCGATTTGTTGCCGCTCCCTCCCCTGGAAATGCTCAAAGGTCTGGGGATTTGGACGGAAAAACCGGCGGTCGCTTTGCCTCTCTTTGAAAACCATCTAGATATAGGGCGTATAGCGGAAGATATACAGCAGCGTTTCGTTCATCTTCCCCAGGTGCCAGCGTTCCTGATACGCGATCATGGCATCACCGTCTGGGGAGAAAGTCTGGAACAGGCTTTTCACCGTACTGAAATAATGGAATATATTCTGTCTTATATTGCCCGCCGCTAAGCCGTAATGATGCAATTGCGCCCGCCGTTTTTGGCGGCATAAAGCGCCTGGTCGGCGTCGGCGATCAATTGCTGTCCTGCGATTTCCGCATTGTCCACCGCGCCGGTAAAGGTCGCGATCCCGATGGAGAGGGTGATGCGCAGGTTGAGCTGCGCGGGCAGCAGAAACAGGTATTGTTCGACGCTATAGCGTATCCGCTCCGCGACTTCCCGGGCTTCGGCAACATCGGTATCGGCCAGCAGGGCGGCAAATTCCTCGCCGCCGTACCTTGCCAGGACATCGGTAACGCGCAATTGGTTACGGATTAAGACGGCAGTCTGCGCCAGTACCTGGTCGCCTACCTGGTGGCCATGGGTGTCATTCACCGACTTGAAACGATCCACATCCAGAAACAGGCAGGTCAATGGTTTCTTGTGGCGCTGGGTGCGGACAATTTCTTCGGTCAGGCGCTGGTCAAAATATCGGCGATTGTTTACTCCGGTCAAGGGATCGGTCAGCCCCACTTTTTTCAAACGGTCCTGGTTCAAGGTGTTTTCCAGGCACAAGGGAAAGATCGCCGACAGGCGTTCCAGGAAATCGGTTCCGTCGGACTGCAGGAAACGCTGCTCCTGCCGGCTGCCCAGGCAGATACAACCGCGCAGGCGATTGTGATCACATAATGGCAACAGGGCGACGCTGTGCGGTTGTAGCCGCGACTCGGGGAAAAACATGCTATGTTTCTCCGCTTCATAGGCGCCCAGCACCGGGCGCCGGCAGCTGTGAAAAAGACGGCGCAGGTGCTGATCGTCGCGGAGGAAGAAAACGCCGGAACGCGGTTGGGCGACCCCGCCGCTTTCGGTCAACAGGCGTTGAATTTCGTACTCCGGATCGATTAAGGTCAGGGTAACCCACTCGAGATGGGAAGATTCCCGGTAGCGGATTAACAAATTATCCACCAGTTCCGCCAGCGAGGCGGAGCTGATCAGGCGCAGCTCCTGGTTTTGCGCCCGTTTGAATTTGCGCTCATTGCGCCTGGCATTGGCCATCAGCTCCTGCAGCTGCTGACGCAACTGGCGATTTTCCAGAAAAAGGTCCCGGGGTGACAGCAGGCCGGGCTCGTGAGTGCGGAAGCTTTTCAACATAATTTTTGAAGATTTAATCCAGGCATGAGCTAAACCTACCTATGCAGAAACTGAGCCACACATGAATGATGGAAATAAAATGCCACTTAAGGATGACTGAAGTACCAGGTGGAAATAACGTCAGCCGGCCGCCGCAGGGCTAACGATGATGCCGTGATTAGAGGATATCTATTTGAAATTTCTGATGATATTGATAATTATTCTGATCTTGTTCGGGGTTTCATCGGTGCACTATGTGGCCCAGGACAGTCGTTTGGCGACGATCGCTGACGGTGCCTATCAACGCCTGCTGGGGCCGGGATGGGTGGTGGTGCTGCCGGGATCGCTGTTGATCCAGCCTTTACAGGTGGGTGAAGGCGGGACCTATCTGGGCAACGGCTTGGCAGACTTTTCCGGTCAGGTCATGCCCGTGGTCGGGGCTGGCTTGGCGGCGCAGGCGCCTATTGAAATCAGTGGGTTTGAGGAGAACGCCATCCGGGCCAGGAAGGCCGGTAGCGAGGGTGAAAATTAGCGGGCGGCGCTTGCTGTGCGCCGCCCGCTCTTCCTGGCCTGGGTTGATTACCAGCCCCAGACGATACCTTCAAGGTATTTTTCCGCGCCGTCATACCCCGCGGGTTCCGCCATGACGAAAGTCGGATTGGTTTTGCTGTAGCGCTTGAGCAGGACCAGCGAAGATTGGTTGCCGGTCGATGCCAGCAGACCCTGCTCGATCTTCTTACGCATGGTCGCGTCGACCCTCTTTGATACCGTCACGGTCTGATTGGGCAGGGGAGTGCTGGTGTACAGTATGTTCAGATTCTTTTTGTCCTCGGGCGAAATGCCGTTTTCATAGAAATTGTCCCGCACCACGGCCGCGTTGCACTGGCCTTCCTTGAACGCCTTGTAGACTTCAGGCATGTCGCCGCTGATTTCCACCACCGGCGGCAAATGGGAGGCGTTCTGGAATTGCGACAGGTAGGTCAGCATGCTCAGGTTCGGAGATTTAATACCGCAGGTCTTCTGCGATACCAGATTACGCAGTTTCTTGGCTTTGGGGTCATCTTTTCTGGCGATGACCTTGAAAACCAGTTCGCCGGGCAGTTTCACCAGCGGTGTATGTTGCAGGTGCTTGATGCGCCAGGCGCCGAAATGCGGGCCATCGAACACGATGTCGTATTTATCCTTGCGCATGTCGATGGCGTATTGTTCCCAGCTTTCCGGACGCTCATACACCACTTTTTGACCCAGTTGTTTGCTCAGGAACTCGGCAATGGGTCCGTACATTTCATCGCCTTTGGAAGCGTCTTCCCGCGGCGGCGCGGTCAGGATTAAATCGGCCTGGGCCGGCAGGCTGCAGGTATAAACGAATAAAACGGAAGCCAGAATACGCAGTGCGCGCATGGTGAATCCTCAACAAAATTAATAACATGGAACGCCCGGAACGGTGAGCTGACGGACACAAATCGTGACCATTCAATCACCGGATGTTGATCGACCGCGATATGTACATTCTTTAATAACAATAAATGTGAATGTGGGGTTTTGATATTCAAAAACCGTAAGAACGAGCGGGGGTATCGGGCTGCAGGAGACGGACGGAAATGGGACGAGCCGGGGCCGGGGCGACGGCCCCGGTTGCAAGGGGGAATGCGCGCTCCCCGGTGTCGGTGCCAGGAAGCTCAGGTGCGACGAGACCTGCGCGGGGGCAAAGGTGGGCTAGTCGGCTTTTTCCAGCAGCTGTTGCAGGGCGGGCAGCAATCTCGCCAGTTCGTCCAGAGCTTTCTGGTTTCCCGCCAATTTGCGCAGCGCCGCCATTTCATGCAGTGCTTCCCGCCGGTTGGTGGCGGGGTAGCCCATCATCTGATCTTTAGGTGCCACATCTTTGGTGACGCCCGCCTGGGCATAGACCAGTGCCTGGGATCCGACCTGCACGTGATCGGCGACTCCGCATTGCGATGCCAGCACGGCGTAATCGCCAATGATCGTCGAGCCGCCAATACCCACCTGGCCGCACATCAGAACATGGTTGCCGATCTGCACGTTATGGGCGATGTGCACCTGGTTGTCCATCTTGGTACCCTCACCGATCCGGGTGGCGCCCAGGGCCGCCCGGTCTATGCAGGTGTTCGCGCCGATTTCCACCTGCGATCCGATGACCACATTGCCTACCTGCGGGAATTTGACATGGCGGCCATTGCGCAGCTTGTAACCGAAACCGTCAGCACCAATGACGGTGCCGGCATGAATTATCACCTCGTCACCGAGGACTGTTTCGTAGTACAGCACCACATTGGGGTGTAATACGCAGTTGTCGCCGATTACTACATCTTCGCCGATATGGCAGCCGGCGGCGATATGACAGCCTTTGCCGATACGGGCGCGCGCGCCGATGTGAACGAATGGTTCTATGGTGGTGCCAGAGCCGACCTGGGCGCTGCTATCCACAAAGGCCTGTTCGCTGCGTGTCGCCGGCGGTCGCGGCCGGGGGTAGAGACGATGTAGGCAGGAAATGAAGGCGATTTCGGGGTCGTCTACCGGTAGCAGCGCGGTGGATGCGGGGGCGCTGTTGGCCGGTGTATCTTTGGGGACGAATACGGCGGCGGCTCGGCTGCTGGTAAGTTTACCCAGATATTTGCTACTGCCGATAAAGGTCACCTGGGTAGCGTCAGCTTCATCAATATTGGCCGCGGCCTCGATCATTGCTTTGGGGTCGCCACCCAGTGCCTGGGTGCCGCTAAACTGCGCAAGTTCGAGTACGGATATTGCCATGGCCTGCTCCTGGGCTCGGTTGTTGAGGGATTCAGTTAAATGAAAATGCGGCGAGCCAATAAGTTTTTGAAACTAAATCAATTATATTCCAGCATCGGGATAGGGCCAGCGGCGCTGGTGCAGACCCGCAGGGGGTATCCTACCAAAATAACCTTAAATCCGCATTCGGCGCCGCGTGTCGGCAGCGATGGCGCGACAGAAATCGTCGCAAGTCAAGGCCGCGCCAGTTGCATCAGCAGCGCGTCGGTCATGCCATGCCCGGTTTGGTCATAGAGGGTGCCGTCACTGCCGCCACAGATATAGATGTCGCCCGTGGGGCTGATGGCGATGGCGGCGGGGTCGTCAGACTCCGGGCCGCCATAGGTCACTGCTGGTATGTCGCGGCCGTTACTGGGAAATTCCTTGACGTAGATGTCGGTGCTGCCGCTGCCCGCCAGTTCCTCCTGAGTCAGGCTGCGGCGCGTGCCGGTGATGAAGACATTGCCCGCCGCATCGACGGCCACGCCGGCGATGCTGTTGCTTTCGGTGGAAGCGGGAATTAGATTGCTTTGCAGGATCTGTCCCAGGGAGTTGTATTGTTTTACGAAGGGGGTGGCGTCGCTGAGGCCGCCCACGTAAATATTGTTCTGACTGTCTATCGCCAGCACATCGTTGCTATCAGCTGCGCCGGTGACTTGTGCCACGCGCCACAGAAAGGTCTGGCTGGCTGGATCGAACTGGGTGAGAAAGGCGTCTGTATTGCCCAGGCTGTTATAGGGGAAAGTCGCGCCAGCGATGATCAGGTGGCCCGCATTGTCAGCCGCCAGCTCGTTGCCGTAGTCGTTGCCCATATCGCCTTCGAGCAGGGTCCAGAGTTTGCCGCCGTCGCTGTTCAGCTTGGCGAGAAAGAAATCTGCGGTTATCGGCTTTTTCGGATCTATGGTATGCAGGGAGTGGTTTTGCAGGCCTTCGATGTCGCCGAAACTGACGCCAAGAATATAGGTATTTCCCAGAGCGTCCACGGTCAGGTTGCTGACCCAGTCGGTATAGTCCGAGGCCAGCATGGCGCTCCAGAGCAGGTTGCCGTCGGCGTCAATCTTGCTGATGAAGGCGTCGGTATAGCCACGATTGGGTTGGCTGGTCATGCTGGCGGTAGTGGTGCCGCCGATGACGATGCCGCCGTCAGGGGTCAGGGCGATGCTGGTGGCAGCATCATTGGCCGCAGTCCCATAGAGTTTATGCCAGAGAATCCGGCCATCCTTGTTGAGTTTGCTGACGAACACATCCGTCCGCGAATCGACGCCGTCAATGTTGCCGTTGTTGCTCAGTGTTTCGTAATCGCCCTGGGTGTAGCCGGTGATATAGATATTGCCGTCGTCGGCGATGACCATCGCTCTGGCAAATTCCTCGCGATCGGAACCCAGCAGCCGTGCCCAGGTCGTAGCGCCGAAGTTGCGCTGGGTATCGTCGACGGGGTCGCTGGTTTCATAGGGCGGCGCATTGACTCCGCCACCGCAGCCAGCGATCATCATGGCGAAAAAAAAACTGGTCATTAACAGCGAGCGTATCCGGTGCATACTCGTCCTCGACGGTAAACCTCCCGGGCAGTGTAGCACCCTGGATGGAAGCCAGAGTAATTCTGGCGCTAAATTTTTAGTTTTACGGTTTTTTACCGAAGCACCGGCGGATAATCCAGGTAAAACCCCGGCCGGCAGGCCCGCCCGCGGTCTCTCGCGTCACCTTGTTTACAAGCCCAGGTAGGCTTGTTGCACCTGGGGATTGCCCAGCAGATTGGCCGATGCGTCGGCCAGGGTGATGACGCCGTTCTCCATGACATAACCGCGCTGGCTGACCTGCAGCGCCAGCTTCGCGTTTTGCTCCACCAACAGCAGGGTGACCCCTTCGGCGGCGATTTGATTTATGGTGGCAAAGATGCGTTGCACCACCAGCGGTGCCAGGCCCATGCTGGGTTCGTCCAGCAGCAACAAGCGCGGTCGGCTCATCATCGCCCGTCCCAGTGCCAGCATCTGTTGTTCGCCGCCGGACAGGGTGCCGGCAGCCTGCGTGCGCCGCTCGTCCAGGCGAGGGAACAGCTCGTAAATTTTTTTCATATCCTGGCGGATCGCGGCGCGATCACGGCGGATATAGGCGCCCATCAGCAGATTTTCTTCCACGGTCAGCCGGCCGAATATGCCGCGGCCCTCCGGCACCAGGGTGATGCCCTTGCGCAGCAGACTATGGGACGCTTGGCCGGTAATGGTCTGGTCCTGAAAAAATATCTCGCCGGCGGCGGGGATCATGCCGCACAGCGCATTGAGGGTGCTGGATTTGCCGGCGCCGTTGGCGCCGATGAGGCACACCAGTTCGCCCTGATGGATTTCCAGGTCTATGCCCTTGACCGCCTGGATGCCGCCATAGCTTATCGCCAGCTGCCGGGTGCGCAGCAACACGCTCATGGCGGCTCGCTCCCCAGGTACGCCTCGATCACCTGGGTGTTGTTCTGCACTTCCTGCGGCGTGCCCTCGGCGATTTTCCTGCCATAGTCCAGCACCGCCATACGGTCGCAGATATCCATTACCAGGCGGACATCGTGTTCGATCAGCAACAGAGTGATGCCATCATCGCGGATGGTGCGCAGCAGTTGTTGCAGTTCCACGCGTTCGCTTGGATTCATGCCCGCTGCCGGTTCGTCCAGGGCCAGCAGCAGCGGATCGGTGGCCAGGGCGCGGGCGATTTCCAGCCGGCGCTGATCGCCATAGGATAGCTGCCGGGCCAGGCGGTGCGCGTGTCGCTGAATGCCGACATAATCCAGCAACTGCAGGCCGCGCTGGGTGATGGCCGCTTCTTCCGTCCGCGTCCGCCGATCACGGATTATGGCGCCGAGGACCCCCGCGCGGCTGCGCACATGACGGCCGACCATGACGTTTTCCAGGGTGGTCATGTTGGCGAACAGGCGTATGTTCTGGAAGGTGCGGGTGAAGCCCGCGCTGACAATTTCATGGGGTTTGCGCCCGCTCAGCTGCCGCTCGGCCAGGGTCACCGTTCCCGTATCCGCGGTGTACAGGCCGGTGAGCACGTTAAACAAGGTGGTCTTGCCGGCGCCGTTGGGGCCGATGAGGCCATAGATTTCGCCGCGCATGATGCTGAAACTGACATCGCTCAAGGCGCGGATGCCACCGAAGGTCTTGTGCAAACCGCTGGTGGCCAGCAGCGGTGTCTTAGCGTCGACTGTCATACACCGATTCCTGCTCCTGAGCGGCGACGCCCTGACCCGGATGCAATTCGCGCCGGCGGCGTACCGACGGCAACAGGCCTTCCGGCCGAAACAGCATAATCAGTACCATGGCGGCGCCGAACACCAGCATGCGCAGATCTGCCGGGTCGAGGTAGACGCGGCCGAACATGGCGTTTTGCGCCGGTCCCACGTAGCGCAGCGCTTCCGGCAGCATGGTGAGCAGCACGGCGCCGAGAATGACGCCGCCGATATTGCCCATGCCGCCGAGGACGATCATGCACAGAATCATGATCGATTCCATGAGATTGAAACTTTCCGGGCTGACGAATCCCTGAAATCCGGCAAACAGGCCGCCGCTGATGCCGCCGAACGAGGCGCCCATGGCAAATGCCAGCAGCTTGATGTTGCGCGTATGTATGCCCATGGCGGCGGCGGCGATTTCGTCTTCACGTATCGCCACCCAGGCGCGGCCGATGCGCGAATCCTGCAGGCGTACGCAGACAAAAATGATGAGCAGGGTCAGGGTGAGGAAGAAGTAATAATAGCCGTAAGTACCCGGCAATTGCATTCCTGCCAGGCTGTGCGTCTGGTTCAGGGAAAACCCCGCGCTGGCAATCGGGTCAATGAGGTTGATGCCCTGCGGTCCATTGGTGATGTTCACCGGGGTGTTGAGGTTATTAAGAAAAATTCGAATGATTTCCCCGAAGCCCAGGGTGACGATGGCCAGATAGTCGCCGCGCAGGCGCAGGGTGGGGGTGCCCAGCAACACGCCGAAAACGCCGGCGGTAATCGCCCCCAGCGGCAGGATCAGCCAGAATGGCAGATGCAGCCCGAAATGCGGCGAGGCCAGCATTGCGTATAAATAGGCGCCGACCGCGTAAAACGCGATATATCCCAGATCAAGCAGGCCGGCGTAGCCGACGACGATGTTCAGGCCCAGCGCCAGCATCACATAGAGCAGGGCGAAATCCAGAATACGCACCCAGCTGCGGCCGGCGATCAGATCGGTCAGGAAGGGCAGGCTCAGCAGCAGCAGGGTGACAACGGCGAACGCCAGCCAGACTGCGCGTTTGTCCTGTTGCCATAGTTGCCAGCGGGACCGCACCGGGATTTCCTAGGGCCGGTCGGCGACGCGTTCGCCGAGCAATCCCGCCGGGCGCAGGACCAGAACCAGAATCAGGACGAAAAACGCGAACACATCCTGGTAGTGGCTGCCGAGGAAGCCGCCGGTCAGGGGGCCGATATAGCCCGCGCCCAGACTTTCGATGATTCCCAGCAGCAGCCCGCCGAGCATGGCGCCGGGAATATTGCCGATCCCGCCCAGCACCGCGGCGGTGAACGCCTTTAAACCCAGCATGAACCCCATGTAGTAGTGGGCCAGGCCATAGTAGGCGCCGACCATGACGCCGGCGACCGCCGCCAGCATGGAGCCGATGATGAAGGTCATGGAAATCACGCTGTTGATATTGACCCCCATCAGTCCGGCGACTGCCTTATTCTGCGCCGTGGCGCGCATGGCGCGGCCCAGCCGTGTGCGGTCGATCAGCAGAACCAGCCCGGTCATCAACACGGCGGACAGCAGGATGATGAAGATCTGCAGGCTGGTGATGGTGGCGCCGCCCAGGTTGTAACGCTCGATCTGCAGGATGGGCGGAAACGAAACGTATTGCCGGCCCCAGGTGATCATCGCCACGTTCTGCAGGACGATGGACATGCCTATGGCGGTGATCAGGGGGGCCAGGCGGGGGGCATTGCGCAGCGGCCGGTAGGCCACCCGCTCGATGCCGAAGCCGAGCAGCGCGCAGGCTGGAATAGCCACCAGCAGGCCCAGAAATACGATCATCGCTCCGGGCAGAACCACGCCATGATTGAGCAGGGCGCCGATCACCGCCAGGGCCACCATCGCGCCTATCATCGTCACCTCGCCGTGCGCGAAGTTGATCAGCTCGAGTATGCCATACACCATGGTGTAGCCCAGGGCCACCAGGGCGTAGACACTGCCCAGGACCAGGCCATTGATCAGCTGCTGGAGGAGAATGTCCAAGTGGCGGTTCCGGCTTTGCTACTTGCTGACCATCCAGTTTCCACTCTGCACCTGGTAGACGGTGACGGCGCCTCCCAGGATGTCACCCTTGGCGTCAAAGGCGATGGGGCCGGTGACGCCGTTGTAGTTCGTTTTCGCCAGTTCCGGCAGGTATTTCGCCGGGTCGGTCGAATCAGCGCGCTGTATCGCGTCGATAACAACGCGCGCCGCATCGTAGGCGTAGGGCGCGTAAATCTGAATGGCGCCGAAGCGGGTGCCGAACTTGTCATTGAACTCCTTGCCCCCGGGCATGCCATCCAGCGGCAGACCCGGCGAGGAGGCATAAACGCCTTCGGCGTCGCCACCGGCCAGTTTGAGGAATTCCGCGGTCTGCAGGCCATCGCCGCCGAGAAACTTGGCGGTGATGCCCAGGGATTTCAGCTGCTTGGCCATGGGGCCACCCTGGCTGTCCATGCCGCCATAGAAGATGACGTCGGGTTTCTTCGCTTTGATGGCGGTTAGTATGGCCATGAAATCGGTGGACTTGTCGGTGGTGTATTCGTGAGCGACGATACTGGCGCCGGCGTTTTTCGCGGCTTTCTCCACTTCGTCCGCCAGGCCTTGACCGTAGGCGGTGCGGTCGTCGATGATCGCCAGGGTTTTGCCGCCCAGAGCGTTGACGGCGAACTCACCCAGTACCTTGCCCTGCTGGGCGTCGTTGGTCATGACGCGGAACGTGGTTTTGAATCCCTGCGCGGTATAGGCCACGGCGGTGGCTGACGGCGAAATCTGGCCTATGCCTGCATCGGAATAGATTTTCGACGCGGGAATGGACGTGCCCGAGTTCAGGTGGCCAAGCACCACGGCGACTTTGTCGTCCACCAGCTTCTGGGCGACGATGGTGGCGGTTTTCGGATCCGCCTGGTCGTCTTCGCTGACCAGTTCGTAGCGCACTTTTTTACCGCCCAGCATCGGGTTGCCGGCATTGGCCTCGTCTATGGCCAGCCGGATGCCGTTTTCCTGATCCTTGCCCAGATGGGATTGGGGGCCGGTCAAGGGAGCCACAGAGCCGATTCTTACGACCACGGTATCGCTGCCTGCCGGTGCACCGCCGGAAGAGGCCGTGCCGGTGTCTTCTTGCTTGCCACAGGCAGTCATTGCCAGGGAGGCCGCGCACAGCAGGGTGGCGATATTTTTCAATGGGTGAGTCACGGCTGGCTCCTCAAAGTTGGTTTGCGGGTAAATTTATTAAATATTTAAGGATATGACGGCACCGGCGCGCGCACGGCGGGCGTGCCGGGGTTTGCCTTATGGTATCCAAAAGTTCCCGTGAGGTCAGTTTTTTTGCGGATGTTGTGCTTAAGAAGTAATCAACATTAATTTAAATGGGGAAGTGACGGGCGTTCCTGTCTGGTGTGAGAGCAAGGAGCCGGCCGGAACCGGCGGTTGGCAGGCGGCCAAGCTAACAGGGTTGCGCTGCGTAGTATTGCAGGCCGCTGTCACGGGCCAGGCCGAACATCAGGTTGAGATTTTCCACCGCCACCTGGGCGCCGCCCTTGCCCAGGCTGTCGAGCACGCTGAACACCACGATGCGTTGCCGGCGCTGGTCGATATCCAGGCCGATGTGGCAATAATTGGTGCCGGCGACCGCGCTAACCTGAGGATAAGGACGGTGCTGCCAGGCGACCGCGGTTTCCGCCGGAGCGTCGACGATTTTTACGAACGGCTGGCCGGTATAGTAGGCTGCGTACAGTTCGAGCAATTGTTCGCGAGTCAGTGGTTCGTGGGGGAACGCACTGCAGATGGCGAGAATGCCGCGGACGAAGGGCGCGTACGCAGGCGTGAAATGCACACTGACCGGCGCATCGTGCAGCTGGCTCAGCTCCTGCTCGATTTCGTAGCTGTGGCGGTGATCAACGACATTGTACGCGGCAACATTATTGGCCATGGCCGGATGGTGCAGTAAAGGAGAAAGTTCCGCGCCTGCGCCCGCGGTGCCTGAAATGCCGGTGACCAGCAGCCGCTCGGGATCGACCAGGCGCCGGCTGAGCAAGGGCGCGAATGCCAGGATGGCGGCGGAGGCGAAACATCCCGGGTTGGCCACCAGATCGGCGGCGGCGATCAGCGGCGCATGCAGCTCGTTAACGCCGTATATCGCCTGCCGGGCCAACGACCAGTGGCTGTGAGGCATGGCATAGAGCCGCTCCCAGACGGCGCGATCCCGCAGGCGAAAAGCAGCACTCAAATCGATCACGCGTATGCCGCGGTCAAGCAGGCGCGCTGCCGCCGACAACGCTGTTGCCGTGGGCAGCGCCAGCAGCGCGACATCACAATCACCGATAGCGTCCTCGCTGACGGTGTGCAAGTCGCAACCGTGGAGATTGGGGTGATGCAGGCTCACTGGTCCCGGCGCACGGCTGGTCAGCCAGGCCAGCTCCACCTGCGGGTGGCGCAGCAGCACGCGCAGTGCCTCGCCTCCCATGTAGCCGTAAACACCCATGATGCCGACTTTGATTTTCATATGGCCTGCCGCTTTAGCGCGTCGGCGGTGTGGTGTTGAACAAAGTCATTGAAGGCATGCAACAGGGCCGTGAACAGCGGTCCGGGACAACTGCCCATGCCATAGCCGTCGACCGTGCGCAAGGGCAGCAACTCAATGCCGGTGCCGGTGAAAAAACATTCGTCGGCGGCGTAGAGGTCGTGTGCCGTGAGGCTGGTTTCCCGCCAGGGAAGGGCCAGGCCATCGGCCAGCCGCAGGATCAGCGCGCGGGTCACGCCGGCCAGGGCGCCGTCGCTGACCGGCGGCGTCAGCAGCACGCCGTCGCGCACGGCGAACACATTGGCGGCGGTGCCTTCGGCAACATGGCCGTTTTCGTTGAGCATGATGGCGTCATCGGCGCCGGCACCGCGCGCCTGCAGGCGCGCCAGCACATTGTTGAGGTAGTTGAGAGATTTGATCCGGCTGTCCCAGCAGCTGTTGGGCACGCGACGACTGGCGACAATGGCCACGCGCAGCCCACTCTGGCGTTTTTCCGCGGCAACCATCTGCAGCTTGTCGGCGATGATGAAAACCGTCGGTTGAGGGCAGTTGGTCGGGTCCACCCCCAGGGGGCCGGTGCCGCGCGTGACTACCAGGCGCAGATAACCTTCCCGCAGGTCACTGGCGGCGATCGTGTCGTCGATGGCGTCCGCCAGTTGCTGTTGCGTGTAGGGGATGGCAAGTTGCAGGCCGTGTGCCGATTGCCACAGGCGTTGCAGATGCTCCGTCAGCAGCAGGCAGCGTCCCTGGTAGAAACGCAGCCCCTCGAAAACGCCGTCGCCGTACAGCAAACCGTGGTCCAGTACAGATACGCTGGCGGCGTCCGGCGCTACCCGGGTGCCATTGAGCCAGAAAGCGGGCATAACTATCTCCTGTGGCGGTTTTATGCGTGATCCATGCCTGCAATCTACGCCTGCCCTGGCAGCCAGAACAGATACAGAGTAAGATCAAATTAACCAGTACAGATGTGGGCGGATGGGGTGGCAAAAATCCAGGAATTTATCTACCAGCGGCTGGCGCGTGAACTGGCGGAAGCCATGCGCCAGGGAGTCTACGCGGTGGGTGAACGCATGCCGTCCTTGCGTCGGGTCAGCGTCTACTATCAGGTCAGTCTGGCCTCGGTGGTGCAGGCTTTTTCCCTGTTGGAGCAGGAAGGGCTGGTGGAAGCGCGGCCGAAATCCGGTTATTTCGTCCGACCTCGGCCGCAGGCCGGGCGCGAAGCACCAGCGCCGAGTCGGCCGCTGTCGCAGCCGACACCGGTCAGTGTGGGGCAGTTGGCGCAGTCCCTGATCAGCGAGAGTCGCTCGCCCGGGCTGGTACGGCTGGGGGCGGCCGTGCCCGGCGTGGAGTTGCTGCCGGTGCGCAATCTGGCGCGCATCCTGGCCGGTATGGCGCGCAAGCACTGGCGCGATTCCGGCGCCTATGAAGGCGTGCAGGGCGCGTTGCCGCTGCGCCGGCAGATTGCCCGCCTGATGCGCCAGGCCGGCTGTCGTTGCGCCCCCGACGATATTATCGTTACCAATGGCTGTCTGGAAGCGCTGTCCCTGACGCTGCGGGCGCTGGCGACGGCGGGCGACACCATCGCCATCGAGTCGCCGACCTACTTCGGGATTCTGCAGGTTATCGAGGCGCTGGGAATGCGCGCCCTGGAAATCGCCACCCATCCGCAGCATGGAATCGATGTCGACGCTCTGGCGCAGGCGCTGGCTCGGCGACGAATCAAGGCCTGCATTCTGATGCCCAATCACAGCAATCCCACCGGCGCCTGCATGAGCAACGCCGACAAGCAGCGGGTGGTAGCCTTGCTGGCGGCGGCGGGCATACCGCTGATCGAGGACGATGTTTACGGGCCGTTGAGTTACCGGCAGCCGCGACCGAAAGCGGCCAAAGCCTGGGATGAAAGCGGGAATGTGATTCTCTGTTCCTCTTTCTCCAAGACGCTGGCGCCTGGCTACCGTATCGGCTGGATCTATTCGGAACGGTATCGTGAACAGTTGTTGTATCAGAAATTTCTCGGCAACATCAGCACCGCCACCCTGCCGCAGCTGGCGATTGCCGAATTTCTTTCCCGTGGCGGATATCTGCGCAGTCTGCGCTCGCAAGTGCAGATCTACCGCCTGCGCATGCAGCAGTTGCAGCACTGGCTGAACGAATATTTTCCACCGGGGACGCGGGTGTCACGCCCTGCGGGTGGTTTTGTCTGCTGGCTGGAGTTGCCACCGGCCATCGATTGTCTTGCCCTGTACCAGCAGGCGATGGCGCGGCGCATCGCCATCAGTCCCGGCGTGCTGTTCTGCGCCCGTGGGCAGTATCGGCGGCAGATACGCATGAGTTGCGGCGCGGTGGAAGGGGAGCCGTTGCGGCGAGCGATTCACGCGCTGGCGGAAATGGTGCGACAGGTCAACGGCAACGCCGGGGAATAACGCCGATTGCAGGCGCTGCGGCAGGCTTGCCTGGCGGGGCGGCAACCATGGCGCTGCCTGTTTTGGCAAACCCGCTTTGCCTGGTGTATGATGGCGCGAATCGTTCTCTAGACGCTGATTCAGCCGAGGAATCCGGTGGGCATCTCCAGTGGCAGCAGTTTGCGTACGCGTATTGTCGGTTTGCTGGTCTTTACCATCGCCGGCGCCGCAAGCGCCTATGTGGTGCCGACAATGGAAATCGCCTGGGTATCGGCCATTCTGTTGTTGACCGTCTACCTGTTTGCTTTTGAAATCGTTGGCGTCGACGAGGCGGCCATCACTATCATGGTGTTGCTGGGTTTGACCTCGGTGTTTGCGCCCGTCATGGGGCTGAAACAGGGCCTGGTGCCAACCCAGCAATTGTTCAGCGGTTTTTCCAGCAACGCGGTGGTATCCATTATCGCGGTGATGATAGTCGGCGCCGGTCTGGATAAAACCGGCTTGATGGGCAAGCTGGCCGGGCTGATTCTACGCATCGGTGGCGGCACCGAGCGGCGTATTATTCCGCTGATCTCCGCCACTGTCGGTTTCATCTCCAGCTTCATGCAAAACGTGGGCGCCGCCGCACTGTTCCTGCCGGTGGTCAGCCGTATTTCGGCGCGCAGCGGTCTGGCCATGTCGCGCCTGCTGATGCCTATGGGATTTTGCGCCATCCTCGGCGGCACCATNNCAGCCCCCTGATCCTGCTCAACGATCTGATATTGACCTCCAATCAGAGTTTGCCGCCGGACCACAAGATGGCCACCTTTGAATTGTTCGCGGTGACGCCCATCGGACTGGCGCTGGTGACCACGGGCATCATTTATTTCGTGCTGGCCGGGCGCTTTGTCCTGCCTGAAGTGAAAACCAGCGGCGCGGTGGGCGCCAAAGCCATGGATTACCTCAAACGTATTTATGGCGTCGACTATGTCATCAACGAAGTCGTGGTGCCGGCACACAGTGCGCTGGTGGGGGCCCGGTTCAATGATGTGGAACAGGCGCAGCGGGTGCGTTTCGTCGGCATCGACGACGGTCACGGGCCGTTCTTCGGCGCCGCCAGCATAGATCGCGGCACCACCATACCCGCCGGCGCGGTGCTGGCGGTNNGCTGGCGGTGCTGGCCAGCGGTGACGCTTTTCAGGCCTTTGTCGCGGTTAACCAGCTGCAGGTGCGTACGGATCTGGAAACCTTTGCCGACAGTTTGGTGCCCACCAAGGCCGGTATCGCGGAAGTGGTTATCCCGCCCGCCTCCAGCATGGCGGGCAAGAGTGCCCGTGACATCTGGCTGCGCAAATCCTTCGGCATGTCCCTGCTGGCCATCCACCGTGGTGGTAAAACCATCAGTGTGGCGGGGCAAGGGGTAAGAGATGTGCCCTTGCAGGCGGGGGATACCTTGATGGTGCATACCACTTGGCAGGATCTGGCGCATCTGGAGCACAATCCTGATTTTGTCGTCGTTACTACCGAGTATCCACATGAAGAATTGCGGCCGCACAAGGTGCCCCACGCCTTGTTTTTCTTCCTGGTAGCGCTGGGTCTTATCATGTTCACCGAGTTGCGGCTGTCGGTGGCTTTGTTTGTGGGCGCCCTGGGCATGATTTTGTCGCGGGTGTTGACCATCGAGGAAGCCTATCGGGCGGTTAGCTGGAAATCGGTATTTCTGCTGGCCAGTC
>DKAS01000250.1 GCA_002448875.1 Proteobacteria bacterium UBA6920
CCGGCGCGGCAGCCAGGATCTGCTCGTTCATCTGGCTGGCGTCCTGCAATTGCCGGGCGCGCTCCTGCACCCGCAACTCCAGGCTCTCATTAATTTTCTGCAGTTCCCGTTCGTTGCTTTGAATGGCTTCCAGGGACTGGATGCGCTCGGTGACATTCTGCAGCGACAATACCAGGCCGCTGACTCTGTCGTCATCCCCCTTGATCGGCGTCAGGGTCCAGTCCCAGTGACTGNNCACCGGCGTGGTATCCAGCACGGCGTTGAGCAACTGATTGGATTGACGCAGATTCTCTTCCGCAACCAGATGCTCGGTGACATCGCGGGAATAGGAAAAAACGCCGATGATATTGTTGTCCGCATCGCGCAGCGGCCCCTTGAAGGACTCGAACACCCGCGGCCGACCGACATCCAGGTTGACGGTTTCTTGCGGCTTACGCACTGTTTCGCCGGCAAACGCCCGACGGTCGTCATGATGCAGCGCATGCATGGTACGGACGGCGTCCGCGCTGTTGCGCTGCGGCCAGAGTTCGCTGTCGAGCTTGCCAATCATTTCCCTAGGCTGCCGGTCCAGGGCGGCAGCAAAAGCGCGATTCACCATGACGAAGCGGTGGCTCAGGTCCTTGGCGAAAATCCAGTCGGGCGAGGCGTCGATGATGAACTGCAGCAGATCCTTGATCCGCCGGGTCTCCCGCTCCATGGCAACGCGCTGGGTAATATCCTGCCCCACGGCGATCATATACGACGGATCGTTCTTGCTGTCACGCACCAGGGTATTGGACCACTCAATGAGATGCTGCTCACCGTTCTTGTGCTCCCAATAATTAGTATAAGTTGCGATGCTGCCCGCCGGTTGCCGCGCCAGATCCTCCATCCCCCCCTCGAACGCCTGGCTGCGTATTCTGCCGGCCTCTTCCGGCGGCAAAAATGTGTCCCAGGGAAAGCAGCCTTCGATCTCGGCAAAGGTGTAACCGCTGAGCTTCTCGCTCGCACGGTTGAACTGCCGTATACGACCCTCGCGATCCAGCACCACCAGCAGAATGCCGGCGCTCTGCAACACCGTCTCGGAAAAGCGTTTTTCTCGCTGCAAAGCCTCGGCTATTCTGCCCTGTTCATCCAGCAGCGCAGAAAGGCGCTTAGTCAGCGCACCCAACTCATCCAATGACAGCGCCAGTAAATTTCCCTCCTGGCGCCCCCCATTCGCCAGCAGGGAGCGCAGGGGACGCAGGCTCTGCTGCAGGCTGCGCCAGGCCATCCAACTACCCAGCGCCGCCACCACGATCAATACCGCCCACAAAACCAGCGCCGGTACCGTCAATTGACTGGCCCGGTTGGCGACATAACTCAGCAGCAGGGAATCGATCAGCACTGGCGTCACCAGCCCCAGCAGGACAATACGCAAACCCAGGGGCGAGGCGGACTCCTGCACGCCGCGTGGCGCCAGGTACAGCCCAAGCTTGTCCAACAGAAAAAAATAGATCGGAAACAAAGTAATCAGTACCGCCGGCAGCAGACCACCGACCGTATAAAAATGTTCCCGCCAGGTATACGGCGAGCGCAACTGCAAATATTCAAGATTGGCGTCGGCCACCAGGGCGCCGCCTATGCTGTAAACAATCACAAAGCCGGCGATCGACCAGGGCAGCGTGCGAAACAAAGCCCGGGCCCGGGCTGCCATCTGCGCTGGCGGCGAATCCGGCAGGGCAGTCACGGCCTGCCGCAGGCGGCGGGCGCCGTAAAACCCCAGCAGGGTGACCAGCAGCATGTACAGCCCACTGAAACTGAAAAAGATCTGGTAAAACTGCGGGAAGGGATAGTAGCCGGCGACCGTCATCAGGGTGCCACCGACAAATGGCGGTAAGAAACACGCCATGCCGGCTGCGATATAGATCGCGCGACGCAGATCCGGTTCGGACAACGGGTAGGCTTCCAGCGAGGAAGAATTCAGCTGCACGGGCATAGTTTCCGCCTTAGTCAGTTGGGAATTAAACGAGCACGCACCGGCATCCTGCCCCCCCTGCCAGCACCTTCTTTCCCTTTTCTACCCCCGCCGGCGTCCACGCTTGGGTGGCAACAGGCAGAGGAAGGCTGACCGGAATCAACGACGTTCCAGCTCCGTTGAACACTATGAACGTGAAACCATTCCCCTTAAAGAATCTAACGTAATCTATGACAATTGTTTACAGTTTTGCTCGGTATTATCCCAGCAGTGGACGGAAATCCGCCCAGGCGGTGTGAAAATTTCCCAACCCAGGCTACAGATTGTTCACATCACCAGAAGGGTTATGACGCTACACTGTTCCCAGCTGCAATCAGAGTCACGGCGCTAAGCAAAGGAGGAAAGCACCATGTACCAGGCCAAAGAAGGTGGCGAACCCCAGGTTCCGGTTTGGGGGGGCGAGGAACTGCTGGAAATGTTTACCCTGGGAAACGGCACGGGATTGAATTCCTTCGCCACGCCCAGCCAGGAGAAAAACAGCAAGGACGAGATGTATGCGGGGTCGGACAACCATTACTACGACAGCGACCTGCCCGCCTGAGGCTGGCGGAACAGGCGCGGTCGCAGCACCGACCGCGCTTTGCTGTTCGCTGCGGCGCAGCTGTATTCCCGCAACATCGCGCTATAATGCCGCACTATGTCCGCCGACCACGAGCAAGACCAGCTGTATGCCACCCCCCGGCCCGAGGTCGGAGATTTCCTGTTTGATGCCACCGTTGCCCGCGTTTTTCCCGACATGATCAACCGCTCCGTCCCCGGTTACGGGACGGTCATCGGCCTCAGCGGTATCCTCGCCGCCCGCTACGCGCAGGCGCATTCCACGCTTTATGATCTGGGCTGCTCCCTGGGGGCGACCACCCTGGCGATGCGCCAGCGGGTGACCGCCGCCGGCTGCCGCATCGTCGCCGTCGACAACTCACCAGCCATGCTGGACCGCTGCCGCCAGCACATCGCGGCCGACAGCGCGCTGCTGCCGGTGGAACTGCTGTGCGCCGACATCCAGCAGCTGGCGTTGAGCAATGCCAGCGTGATCGTCGTCAATTTCACCCTGCAATTCGTGCCCCTGGCGCAGCGCCTGCCGTTGCTGCGCCGCCTGCATGCCGCCCTGTTGCCCGGCGGCGCGCTCATCCTGTCGGAAAAAATAGCGTTTGCCGATGCGGATGAGCAGCAACGGCTGGAAGAATTGCATGTATTATTCAAAAAGGCCAACGGCTACAGCGACCTGGAAATCAGCCAGAAACGCACCGCCCTGGAAAACGTTCTGCTGCCCGAAACCCTGGAGCAGCACCAGCTGCGCCTGCGTCAGGCCGGTTTCACCCGCGTCACCCCATGGTTCCAATGTCTGAATTTCGCCTCCCTGCTGGCCTTGAAGTAGTCGACTACCACGGGTTCTTCGCCGACGCGGTCGAATTGCAACCCTGGGCCCAGACCTTCCTGGCTCTTGCCACCCGCGCCTTCGCTGCCGGTCAGCACGGTGATCTGCCGCGCTGGCTGCAATCCCTGGCAGCGTTGCGCGACCTGCCATCGGGCCGGCTGGCCGCCGCCCAGGACACGGTCAGCATCGGCAGAGCTGACGATTGCGACACCGCCACCCGCCAGCGTCTGCACGACGCCCTGCGCGCGCTGATGCCGTGGCGCAAGGGTCCCTACGAGATCTTCGGCATCCCGATCGATACCGAGTGGCGTTCCGACTGGAAGTGGCAACGCTTGCTGCCTCATATCCAGCCGCTGCACGGGCGCCTGGTGCTGGATGTGGGCTGTGGCAACGGATACCACTGCTGGCGCATGCTGGGCGCCGGCGCGCGCCGGGTGCTGGGCATCGACCCCACGCTGCTGTTTGCCTGCCAGTTCCACGCCCTGCGCCTGTTGACCGAACCGCAGCCGTTGACGGTGCTGCCCTGCAAGTCCGAACAATTACCGGTAACGGGCGTCTTCGACAGCGTGTTCTCCATGGGCGTGCTCTACCACCGGCGGGACCCGCTGGAACATTTGCGGGAGCTGAAAAACGCCTTGCGCGGTGACGGTGAACTGGTGCTGGAATCCCTGGTCATTGACGGCGACCGCGACGACGTGCTCACGCCGCGGGACCGCTACGCGAAAATGAACAACGTGCGGGCGATCCCCAGCTGCCTGGCGCTGGAACAGTGGTTGCGGCAGGCCGGGTTCAGCGACATTGCCCTGCGCGACGTTAACCGCACCTCCCTGCAGGAACAGCGGCGCACCGCCTGGATGACATTTGAATCCCTGGCTGACTTTCTTGATCCGGCCGACACCGGCAGGACCATCGAGGGCTATCCAGCGCCCACCCGCGCCTTGTGGACCGCACGTCGCCCATGACGATGCCCCATTTGGCTATTTGTGATCGGCACAATCATTGCTAATATTTGTAGAAGACGGCGCGCAATCGCCGCTTATTCAATTTCCATGGCCTGAGGACAATAACATGCGGCGCAACGCCATCCTACGCGGCTTCCTGGCCGCGACCCTATTAACCCTCGGCGCCGGCCCGATCGGCGCTGAACCGCTGGAACTGAATGATGAAGCCACTCTGGCCTCGCTGCTGGCCGTGGTCAAGGGCAAGAACGTGGAAATCCAATTGGTCTCGGGGGAGAAGCTCACCGGCAACGTCAAGTTCGTCGGCCAGCACACCCTGCAGCTGGCCCGCCTGCGCTCACGCGAATTCTATGATGCCTACATTCGCCTGGATCAAATCGGCGCCTTTGTCATCAGCAACCAGTAAATCGGCGGCGACCGGCAAACCGGCCGCGCACCAGCAGGCAAAGCAGCAAGCACCAGGGTGACAGAGCGCCACCGCCGCCGGACGCGCGCCCGCTGTCATTGTCGGCATTGGTCACGCTGATATCCGGCGGATCGACGCCGTTGAACCGCGCATCCCGGCTTTCCACCGGCTCGGTAATGATGCTGTAACCCACATCACCATCCTCGTCATTGTCATCCACTCCCCGCACAGTAATCGTCTGTTCCTGATCCCAGGAATTCTGTGTAAAACTGATGGTATCCGGAATGATGCGGCCTTCGCTGTCATCGGAACTCTGCAGGTGGAGAATGACCCCGGCGGCGGGCGGCTCGGCCAGACGCACGGTAAAGTTGGCCGATCGGCCGAACTCATTGGTGTTCAGACCGGACAGGGGCGTGATAATAACCATGTCCTGTCCGCCTTCGGTGTTGGTCAGGTTGACGTCCGCCGGATCCAGGCCGTTGTATGCAGTGTCATTGCTGACCGCCGGCGCGGTGATGATCTGGTAGGCCACGGCGCCGTCCCGTTGCCGGTCGGTCATGCCCATCACCTGCACCGTCTGCGGCGTATCCCAGTTGTCGGGAGTAAAAATCACGTTTGCCTGCAGCAGCCGTCCTTCGGTCAAATCACTGGAGGACAGGGTAATCTTCACATCCGCCTGCGGCCGGCTGTCGAGCACGATGTCAAAGGATGCGATGCCACCTGCTTCGGTGGTAACCAGGCCGCTGGTCGGGGTGATGGTAATGCCCGGCGCGGTGGTCGGCGGCTGGTCCCGCGGGGTGACGCCGGGATTGACGGTGATCAACACGCTGGCCGGGGCGCTGTTGCGATCGCCGTCGTTGGCCAGGTAGGTGAAGGCATCCGTGCCGACGAAGCCTACGCCCGGCCGGTAGCTCATGCCCTGGGCGCCGCTGATCAGGCTGCCATGGGAGGGACTGGTCACTGCCTTGAAGGTCAAGGCATCCCCTTCCTTGTCGCTGCCCGAGAACGGAACCAGCAGCGCCGTATCCTGCATTACGCTCAGGGTCAGATTGTCCGCCACCGGCGGATCGTTCACCGGCGCAATGTCGATGCTGATGGTGGCCGGGGCGCTGTTGAGCACGCCGTCGCTGGCATTGAAACTGAACTGGTCCTTGCCGGAGAAATCAGCCGCCGGCGTATATACCAGGGCCGGCGGAGTACCGGACAAAGTGCCATTCTGCGGCTGGGTCAACACGCTGAAGGTCAAGGGATCACCATTGACGTCAGCGGCGGTCAGCCGCAGGTTCAGGGGCACGTCTTCGTTGGTGCGCAGAACCTGACTGTCCGCCACCGGTGGGCTGGTCTGGGCAATGGTGATGGTAACCGTGGCTTCGGCGCTGTCGACGCTGCCGTCGTTGGCCAGATAGCGAAAGCTGTCGCTGCCGGCGAAATTGGTTTCCGGCGTGTAGGTCAAGACCGGCGGCGTGCCGCTGAGCACCCCGTGGCCGGGATTGGCGGTAACGCGATAGGTGAGCGTATCACCGTCCACGTCGCTGCCCAGCAATTGCACGCTGGTGGCGGTATTGATCTTGATCCCCTGACTGATAGCCTGCACCACCGGCGCATCGTTCACCGCCTGCACTGTGAAACTGATGGTTGCCGGCAGGCTGTCGAGCACCCCGTCGCTGACAATGAACTGCATACTGTCGCTGCCATAAAAATTGATGCGCGGCTTGTAACTGAGCTGTGGCGGCGTGCCGCTCAAGGTGCCGTTGATCGGCGACTGCGTTACCTTGTACTGCAGGCGGCTGCTGCCGCCGCTGCCGGTCAGGGTCAGCGCCAGCGTGGCATCTTCCAGCAGACTCAGGGACTGGGCATCGGCCACCGGCACATTGCCGCCGATGACGTTAAGGCTCACGGTTGCCGGCAAGCTGGTCAGCGCACCGTCATTGACGGTGAACTGCAGACTGTCGGCACCGGTATAAGCGCTGGCCGGCGTGTAGGTCAGGGCCGGCGGCGTGCCGCTGAGAGTGCCATGAACAGGCTGCACGGTCACGGCGTAGCTCAGGGCGCTGCCTTCCACATCGCTGCCGGTCAGGGTCAGCGGCGCGGCGCGCCCGGCGGCGACCGCCAGGCTGAAGCTGTCCGCCACCGGTGGATCATTGACCGCGTTGACGACGATGCTCACCTGCGCCGGCTGGCTGTCCAGCGCGCCGTCGCTGGCCACGAAACTGAAGCGGTCGTTGCCGTTGAAGTTGGCGTTCGGTTGATAAACCAGCGTCGGCGGCGTGCCGCTGAGCGTGCCGTTCACCGGGTTGACGGTGATGCGATAAGTCAGCGCACCATTTTCGGGATCGCTGGCCTGCAAGGTAAGGGCCAGGCTCTGGTCCTCGTCCACGGTCAGGCTGGCGGCGCTGGCCACCGGCGGCTGGTTGCCGACCGCCACGGCGATGCTGATCGTCGCCGGCTGGCTGTCGAGTACGCCGTCATTGGCGACGAAACTGAACTGATCGGTACCGCTGAAACCACTGTTGGGGGTATAGGTCAGATTGGGCGCGCTGCCGCTGAGCGTGCCGTTGACCGGTGACGCGGTGATACGGAACGTCAACGGCGAGCCTTCCACGTCGCTGGCCACCAGCTGCACGCTCAGCGGGGTACCACTGCCGGTACTGAGATTCCTGCTCTCCGCCACGGGCGGATCGTTGACCGCAGCAATGTTGAGGGTGATGGTCGCCGGCGCGCTGTCAAGCTTGCCGTCGTTGGCTACGAAGCTGAAACTGTCGCTGCCGTTGAAATTCGCCCGCGGATTGTAACTGAGATCCGGCGCCACCCCGCTCAGGGTGCCGTTGGCCGGCTGCGTGACCAGGCGATAAGTCAGCGGATCGCCGTCGACGTCAGTGCCGCTCAGGGTCGTGGTCACCACGGTGTCCTCGCTGCCACTGAAAGTACGGGCGACCGCCGCTGGCGGATCATTGACCGGGGTCACCTGGATGCTTATGGTCTGCGGCGCGCTGTCGACCAGGCCGTCATTGGCGACGAACTGCAGACTGTCCTGGCCGTTGAAATTGGGCTGCGGCTGGTAACTCAGACTGGGCGCCGTTCCCGACAGCAGGCCGTGCGCCGGCGGCGTGGTGACGCGGAACGTCAGGCTGTTGCCATCGGCATCGCTGCCGCTGAGCACAAAAGGCAGGGCCGTGTCTTCGGCCATGGTCAGCGACTGCGCGGTGGCCACCGGCGCGGTATTGCTGGCGCAACTGTAAAGTTGCAGATCATCGATATACCAACCTGGCGAAGCCACCAGCGAATCGGTGGCGGCGCGGAAGCGGAAGCGCACGCTGCGCCCCGCCAGGCTGCTCAGATTGAGGCGGCTCACCACATAGCCGCCGCTGTTGCCGGTAAACGCCTGGCGGCCGGCCAGCGGATTGTCGGAACCGGGAACGATGACGCCGTTGTAGTTGCGGCCGGCACTGATCAGGCCGCCGGCATCGTTCCAGGTGCTGCCGTTGTCGGTACTGTACTCGATGACGCCGGCATCGTAGCCGGTTTCCAGGTTGAAGTCGCCGGCGAACTGCAGGTAGGCGTTCTGTGGCACCGCCAGGCTGTTGCGCATGGCGACCGTGGAATCCCCGATGCCCAGACGGCCGGTGGCTTTGAGCGAATAGGTGCCGCTGAGCGCATGACCAGTGAAATAAATCGGCGGATTGCCGCTGCCGCCGTTCCAGTGATTGACCAGACCGGTAGCGGTATTGCTCCAGGCGTTGGCGGCGGTGTTTTCGAAATCCTCCAGCCACAGGCTGGTGGCCTGGGCGCCGGCGGGACACAGGCTGGCGCCGGCATCGGGCGTGGGATTGGGAACCGGCCCGGGTTTGGCCGGCGGTGCGGCCGCGGCGCAGCTGGTCGTGGTCATTTCCACCGCCAGCAGAGCGTTCATCACCTGGGCACAATCGTCGGCGGTGATGCCACTGCTGCCCACCAGATCGCTGCACGCCTGGTACAGAGCGTTGACATCGGAGCGAAAGTTGCTCACGGACGTCAGGTGCCTGGACAGAGCGCGATACTGGATCTTCGCGGCCTTGGTTAAACCGATGCCGGTGACGCTGTAACCATTGTAGATACCGCCGTCCACCATCAGAGCATAGGCATGATTAGGCACCCCGCTGTTGGTATGCACGCCGCCGTTGTCGGCGGTGGTACAGACAAAACTGCTGTCGGTGACCTTACCCGGATCGCCGTTGGCGGCAGGATTCATCATATTGCGAAAGCCACCGCTCTGCCCCGCCAGATCCTCGCCCACCAGCCAGCGCACCGTCGGACTGTCATTGGCTTTGACATTGGTGGGATCGACGTTATAGGTCAGATCGATGGTTTCCCCGAAAATATCGGCATAGGATTCGTTCAATGCGCCCGATTCGTTGGCATAGACGAGATTGGCGGTTTTCTGAATCAGGGCGTGGGTCAATTCGTGGGCAACGACGTCTTCCAGGGCAAAGCCGGAACCGTAGTTGACCCGCTGACCATCCCAGAAAGCATTGCGCATCACGCCGGGACAGCGGGTCAGGGTCGGCTCGCAAAATCGCGCCACCGAGATGATGGTCGCCCCGTTGCCGTCGAAACTGTCGCGCTGGTGTTCGGTGAAAAAATAATTGTAGTAATTGCCGGCATAATCGTGTGCATCATTGACATCCTGCACGCTGGCGGCGGCGGATGTTTCGGTACGCGCCGGCGTGGCTGGCACGGTATTGGTATCGTTGGCGTCGTAGGTCACGCGATTGCGCGCCTGCGCCAGCTGGTCGATGGCCAGCACCAGTTCGCCGCTACCGGCATCAACCCAGACCAGCTGCCACAGTCCGGGCCCGCTGATGCTGATATACCAGCTCAGGCGCGCCTGGCCGGGGCGCCGGGCCAGCAGTGCGCCGGTATCGATGATTTCCAGCGTCGGCGTGCTGAACGTCGCGGCCACCGGCCCCTGACTTTTCAACAGCACGTTTCTGGCGACCGCCAGGGCATCCTGCGCGCTGATCGCCGGTGTGGTGACCTGCGCCGCCAGGTAGGGCAGCAACTGTGAATTGACCGCCGTGATGCCGGCATCGGTCAGATGCACCAGTACCTCTCCCCCGCGCACCGGCACGCCGCCGATGCTCTGCTGGAACAGCACATGAGTCTGCCCCACTTCGTCCGGGCCTTCCTCTTTACTGATGCTGAGTTCCAGGGGGCTGGCGGGATCGATAAACAAATCCCGATTGGCTTCCAGGTAGGAGCGCGCCCGCTGACTGGCACTGACCGAGATCGCCAGCGGCTGAATCAGCAGGGATGAAGGCCGGGTGCTGAGAAAATCCACCAGACCGGTGGCCTGCGCCCGGGAAACCTCCACGCTGCCGGCGCTGCCGGCGCGCAGCGCATCCAGCGCCACTTCGATGGCCGATGGCGCCGCCAGTCCGTGCGCGGTCAACAACCCCGCCGCACCGGCCACGGCCCACAAAGCCTGCTTAGTCCTGCGTTGTCCTGCGGTCGACATGCTTCCGTGATCCCCCCGTCGGAGTAACCGCCTCATACCCCTGTGGAATATAATTTTTATATCGTGCAATTCAGAGCAAAATCATACACCACTTGTCGGCAATGCTCATCAACCCTGGCGGGTGTCTTGATTAGGCGGAGATTATGCGCAGGCATCCACTTGACATAACATCACCTCTGTCCGGGATACGCCACCGACCCTGCCATGACAGAATGAAATCCCGATTAAAACCCGCGGACTCAGCCTGCGGTGTGCGACCGCATTGCCGCCGGCTCCCGCACCCGGAACAGCAACAGGCCACCGGCGATGAACAACACGATGATCACCAGGATACCGCTGCGCGGATCGCCGCTGGCCCTGGCGGCCCAACCCATGAGCAAGGGACCCAGCACGACGGCGAATTTGCCCATCATATTATAGAAACCGAAAAACTCCGCCGCCTTGTCCTGGGGAATGAGGCGCGAGTAAAACGCCCGGCTCAGTGCCTGTACCCCGCCCTGCACCAGGCCGATCATCACCGCCAGCAGGTAGAATTGCCGTAATTCGTGGATTCCGTAGGCAATCAGGGTGACGGCAATATACACCAGCAGGGCCAGATAGATACCGGTTCTGGCGCCCAGACGCGACCCCAGCCGACCGAACAGCAGCGCCGCCGGAAAACCCACGAACTGGGTGATAAGCAGGGCGGTAATCAGGTCGCTGGCCTGAAAACCCAGGGATAAACCATAGTCCACGGCCATCAGGACAATGGTATCGACACCGTCGATATACAGCCAGTAAGCCACCAGAAACAACATGACCTGCCGATAGTGGCGCAGGGAACGCATGGTTGCAGCCAGCTGGCCCAGGCCCTGGCGCACGGCGGTGAGCACAGCGACCGGCGGCGCGGCATGGCGCTCCCCCACCCAGAGGAACAACGGCAGAGAGAACAGCAGCCACCAGACGGCGACGCTGATAAATGACAGTCGCACCGCCTGCGCCGCGTCCGTCAATCCGAACCAGGCCGGTTGCAGAGTCATCAGCACATTCAGCGCGAACAGCAGCCCACCCCCCAGATAGCCCAGCGCGAATCCCAGGGAGGACACCATTTCCCGCTCCTGCGGCCGGGCCACCGACACCAGCAGAGCGTCATAGAAGATATTGCCGCCGAGAAACCCCAGGGTGGCGCCAATGTAGCAGGCGGCCGCCAGTCCCCACTGTCCCTGGGCGACGAAATACAGGGCCGCGGTCATGGTGGTGCCGAGGACGGCGAACAGGCCAAGGAATTTTTTTTGCGCGCCGCCGCGATCGGCAATGGCGCCCAGCATCGGCGCCAGCAGCACGACAATGATGCCCGCGCAGGAATTGGCCACGCCCAGGTACCAGGTGCTTTCGGTCACCGCCGTGCCCGCGCTCCAGTAATTCTTGAAAAAGATGGGAAAAAAACCCGCCATGACCGTGGTGGCGAACGCCGAATTAGCCCAGTCGTACCAGGCCCAGGACCAGACACTACGGTTGAAGTATTTCATCGCTAACCTATCCTCTCCCGGTCAGACGTTGCAGGAACTTGCCGACCAGGCGCAACGGCCGCAGGGCAAAATAGAGAAAGCGCAGCTTGTCCGGCAGGCGCAGCAGGGCGAAATCCGCAGTGTTGGGCAGCAGCCGGCGCCCGGGCCCGAGGAAAAACCGACGCCTGGGACTGTCAACCAGGGAATGCAGATAATCACGCGGCTGCGCCAGCACCAGCATAGGTTCGCGCTGGGCCAGGGGATCGGAGGCGTCGGCGGCGAACAGGCGCAGCTGCAACTCGCGCACACTGGCATCCAGAGCGCCGGCCAGGGGAAATTTCGCGGCCAGCGCCGGCATGTCATAGAGCAGGTGCAGCATGCGCACCGCCACCGCCAGCACTCGCCGCACGCCCAGCGCCGACGCCCGCCGCCCCAGAGCATCCAGATCCAGGCCTGGCCGGGTCAGCATGACATGCAGATCGGCGTAGTGATACAGCCGCTGATGCCAGTATTCCTTCACCGCGTTGCAGCAATAGGTCAGCACCTGGTCGCGTTCATCGAACACCGGCAGCACCTGGCCGGCCAGGGTCAGCTGCGCTGGCTGCTGCAACAGCAGCGCGCTGCTGATGGCCAGTTCGCGCGGCGGCATGCCGAAGTGCAGATCGATCTCCAGGTGGCGCTGCGGATGCCGCAGGCCGGCTTGCAGCGATTGCCTCTCCTGCCTGGCAGTTAAGGTAGGCTCGAATCCCTGCGCCAGGAAATGCGCCTTGACGCGGGCAAAGTCCCGCGCGGCCACCAGCAGATCCACGTCGCCGCAGCGGCGCACCGCCAGATCATTGTACACGCGCTGCGCCAGCACCACGCCCTTGAAAAAAATATGGGGCACGCCCAGCCCCGCCAGCTCGCGGTGGATGCCCGGCAGCTCGCGCAGCAGCATCATATTGAACTGGGTCGCCTGCAATACTTCCTGGCGGAAACGGTGGTGCCAATCGGCAGGAACTTGCGCGGGCCAATGCCGCGACAGCTGACGAAATACCAACCCGCTCACGCCATGGATCTGCGCTTCCCTGAACAGCGTCGTCCAGGATGGCGTCTGCGCCAGCAGGGCGCCGGCCGCAGCGACGTCCGCCGGCGACAGGGTAAATCGCGATAACAGGCGCAACAAGCGTATCTCCAGCGAGGACCAGCGTAGCGCCAGTGCTTGCGGCTCAGCAGGCAAGTTGCATTCTCCCCAGGGACGGTCGGAACGACGGCAGCCATTGCCGCCACATATTCGGGGGAGTATAGTTGAAACCTTCCCCGTTGGCTGCAGCTATCCGCCATGTACTATATCAAGCGCGACGATCTCACCGTACAAAACGTTGAAAACGAAGTATTGCTGCTGGACGTCACCGCCAACAATATCCACCAGCTCAATGCCAGTGCCACCCTGGTGTGGCAGCATTGCACCGGTGACCAAGACGCCGATCAGCTCGCCGCTCTGCTTGCCGATCACTTTGACGTCGACGCGGCCACCGCCCGCGCCGACATCGACACCATCCTGCAGCAGCTGCTCAGCCTGAACCTGATTCGCGCGGTGAAATAAACCGGCGGCCACGACCAGTCCATGCCAGACAAACGCACTCTGCCCCTGAACATCCTTGGCGTCAGCATCGTCGCCAACTGCGGCGATGAGTTCAGTCTGCAACTGCTGCACGCAGGTTACAGCGCCTTCCTCAGCACCGTCCCGGCCAGCCCCGACCGGGTGTATGACATCACGCCGCGCGGTAACGGCGCCTACGAGTTGACGCTGCGCCAGGGAGAATCCCTGCGGGCGACCGACGACTATGAGCTGCTGTATTATTTCGAAAAGAGCATTACCCTGGAAATCCAGAAACAGCGCACCGACCTGCTGTTTCTGCATGGCGCTGCCCTCGAGTATCAGGGACGCTGCTGTCTGTTCACCGCCGCTTCCGGCAGCGGCAAGTCGACCACCGCCTGGGCGGCCCTGCACCATGGCTTCAACTATCTCAGCGACGAACTGGCACCGGTGATTCCGGCCAGCGGCGCCGTTGACTGCTATCCGCATGCGCTGTGCCTGAAACAGGCGCCGCCGGCGCCTTACCACCTGCCCGCCGCCAGCCTGCACACCAGCCGCACGCTGCACGTACCCGTCGAAGCGCTGCCGTGCCAGGTTGTCACCCGGCCACAGCCCCTGACCCACGTGTTTTTCGTGCGTTACGACCCGACAGCGGCGCAACCCTCGGCCCGACCGGTATCGACCGCCGAATGCGGCGCGCGGCTGTACAGCAATGCGTTGAATCTGATGGCGCACGCGCGCTACGGACTGGATGCAGTGATCGCGGTCGCGGCGCGCTGCCGCGGTTTCGATCTGATCACCAACGATCTGGCGGCCAGTTGCGCCCTGGTACGCCAGCTGATGACGAACCCTCAGGGCTGAAGGATGAGCCCGCCGCTGAGCAGCACCTGGCCGAGCACGGCGCCGCCGCGGATCTTGTGCAGCAAGGCCGGATCGGCGACCGCCTGATCCAGCGCCAGCTGACGAATCTGATAATGCCCCAACCCCGGATACTGCTGGTAGAGATTGGCCAGCAGCGCCGTCACCCGCGGGGTAGCCACGGAGGTGCCCTCGGCTTCCAGGTAGCCGCTGGGATCATACAATTTGCGAAACAGGGACAGGTCGCCACGCGGCACCGTCGAATAGACCGCCGTGCCCACGGTCGCCAGGTCGACGCTATTGACGCCGTAATTGGACGCCGACCACAAACCGCCGTCCCGATCCAGCGCCGCGACCGTCAGCATGTTGTCACGGTGATAGCTCGCCGGGAAAAATCCCTGCGTCTGATCGAGATCCTGAGCAAAATTGCCGGCCGCCGCCACCACCAGCACGCCNNCCCGCCACATGCGTGCCGTGGCCGATGCCGTCGGGGCGCATATAGGGATCCTTTTCGTAGTCTGGACCGCCCAGGCCCGGATAGTAACCCAGGTTGCCACGCACCAGGCTGCGCACGTCGCAGCCGTAAATATCGTCGACGCAGCCGTTGCCGTCGTCATCGACATAATCCTGGCCGTGCAATTCCTTTTCGTTGACCCACATATTGGCCCGCAGGTCTTCATGGCGATAATCGACGCCGGAATCCAGGATGGCGACGATCACCGGCGCAGGATCAGCCCTGACCTCGGATAGAGACAGCCCCCCTAGCCAGCTCAGCACCATCACGGTAACCGTGAACCATCGATTCCACCCCATACCTGCCTCCGGATTTCCCATGCGTCATGAAAAAAGTCCGCCGCCTGAATGCGTTTAGCGGACTCCGGGGGGATGACGGCATTTTTGCCCTGCGACTTTGATAACGGGATCACAATTTGCTACGGGATTTGCTAAAGTGGATGGCAACGATACAATTTGCGCGTTTCCGCCGGACTTTTACTGGTCACCCTCTATAAAGTTTTATGGCGCCGCGTCGAACTGGTGACTAAACTTTCGGCAAACCGGTCGTACCTTATTAATTATGAAGTTAAGAACACACCCCAGGCTGCACCACGGCGCGGCCGCTAAAATCAAACTAATTCTGTGGTTATGCCTCGGCCTGGGCCCGGCCGCGACCACCGCCGCGGACACCGTTGCGCCGCCGGAAGTGGCCACGCCAGCGGCGGAAGCGCCCGCGGCGACGCCGCCGCCGGCCGCGGACCCGTTGACGCCGGTCGCCGCGCCCGCCGGCCACGCCGATCCGCTGGAACAGGGGGAAGGAAATACCTGGCTGGATGACGCACCCCCGTCACCACCGCCCGCGGAGGCATCGCCGGTTGCTCCGAGCTATCGTCCGACGCCCATCATCCTCAGAGGCAATGACACCACCGACGCCGGCACCCCGGCCGCAGAAGAAAACGAGGGTGTGGTCACCGTGCCCATCACACCGGTGCCCTCGCTGAGCGCGCCGGAACCCTTGACCCTGCCGGATGAACCGGCGGCGCCGGAAGCAACGCCGGACGCGATGCCCGTGACCGGCACGCCCGCGGTCCCGCCGGCGGACGGCAGTTCGCCCTCGCCAGAAGCTCCCGCGGCCACTCTGCCCGTGTCCCCCGCAACCGAGTCGCTCCCGGCGACGCCTGCCGCGGCGCCGGCAGCCCAGACTCCACCAGCCGCAGGCAGCGACATACCAAGTTCTCCTACCGGCAATCCACCGGCCGCCACTGAGCCGGCGCCGGTGAATAGCCCCGTTCCCGCGGTACAGAAACCGGCCGCTGCTGCCGGCACACGGACTTATGGTCCGACCCGGGCTGGCCAGACCCTGGTCCAGGTCGTCAAGGAGCTTCACCAGGACACCAGCGTTCAGTTTCATCAATTGCTATACGCTATTTACCTGACCAACCCCCAGGCCTTCGACGACAACAATCTCAATGGCATGAAAAAAGGCATCATGCTGTCCATCCCCAGCTCCCGGGATGTTTCTCATGTGGATCCCAGGATCGCCCAGGAGAAGATCACTCAGCAGAACAAGCAATGGCGTATCGCCCAATCCGCCGCGTCCGCCCCCGAGAGCGCCGCGGAATCCACCGCGGAGAAGAACGCCGCTGAGGATAAATCCACCACCGCAAAGCCGACGGGCAAGAAAAGCAAACCTGCGCTCAACACCACATTAAAAGAAGTGGAAAAATTCAAATCGGAAAACAAAGAACTGGAAGATCGATTGGCGGACACCGAGCAACGTATCAAAGATCTGCTGGAGCAAAACCGCGTTCGCGACGAACAGCTGAAGCAGATCCGAGAAAATCTGGTGACTCCCGCCCCTGCCTCCCCCGCGCCCCCGGACACAAAAGGCGATTAAATCGCCCAGCAATATAAGAAATTCTGTATTTACTGATGATTGGATAGTCTTCTAAAAATTGACCGCTTTGTGGTAGTCTACCGACAATAACAAAAAGGAATCCGTTGGATACATATTTCGTGAAAGGACTGGTACGGGTATGAGTGGAGCAGAGATCAAAGTCGGAATTCTCAGTACGTCGGCGGTCAATCGCAATAATTGGCGACAATTACTGAATGCACAGGGGGCCTCAGTCGTTTGCACGGCTGACATTCGCAATTTCAATCTCCCGGAAATCAATCCGCCCAACGTGTTGCTGGTGGATGTAGATAGCGCGGATGACGCTACCTTTGCGGCGCTGGACACGTTGAGCAGCACGGTGCGAGTACCGGTGCTGATCAGCGAAGGCTTGAGCGTCAGCGACAAAAACAGCAGCGAAGCCCAGACCCTGTCCACCAGCCTGATCAAGAAATTGCGCAGCGCGGTGGAAAGCCGCCGTGTCGCCGCCCAGGCCGCGGCGAAACCGGCGGCACGCAACGGCAACAGCCCGGCGCCACGCCAGCGTCTGAACGCGGTACCGGCACCGACACCGGCAGTGGTCGTCAGCAAACCGGTGGCGGCAAGAAACACCGTGCAGGAAGCCAAGAAAAACAGCCGCGCCGCGGCGTCTGAGCGCCCCGCGCCAGTACCGGGCCTGCAGCAATTGAAGAATTCCAATATCACCCTGGGGATCGTCAGCAAGTCCAAGACCCGGGCCATGGCCATGGCCAAACTGATGGGTGATTTTCCCCGGGTGATTTCCTACATCATCGGCCCCAATCTGGACACCGACCGCATCCTGGGCGGTTCCGATATCATGCTGATCGACCGGCACAACCTCAGTGGCGACGAACTGGCGGGCTTCAAGCGCCTGACCGGTCAGACCTCGGTGCCGTTCGTCCTCTGCAATAGTTCGGAACTGGCCGCCGGCGGCACCCCGCACAAGACCTGGGGAGAAACCTTCCTGCGCCAGTTGCAAAGCGCTTACCAGCAGCATGCGCTCAACCGCAGAAAGCAGCAGCAGGCGGCGGACAAGGCCGCGGCGAGCAAGAGTCCGGCGAAAGCGCGGCCCGCCAGCGATACCGCGGCGGCAAAACACGCCACGGAAAGTCCGGGCGACCTGTCCGATATGCTCAGCGATATGCAGTGGGACGCCGAAACCCGCCGCGTCCAGAATATCATCCATAAACTGCCGCAACAGACACCCCCGCCGGCAGTACCTGCGGCCAAGCCAGCGAAAAAAGCCACCGCCGCCGCACCCGCGCCCATACCGGCGTTTGACCCGGACAAGGCGGAGCTGGAAATCGATAAATTGATGATGGAGCATGCGGCGCTGGCCGACATGGACGACACCTTCAATCTCGATGATCCGGAGCTGCGCGATGTGTTCCGTGACGATGACATGGGTGATATCACCCAGTACATCACCGGTCCGGACGGGGAATTCGGCCTGCACAACCCGTTTCACTTCGAGGAAGACCACAAGCAGCCCAAGAGCTGGTTTGGCGGCATCCTCTCCGCCCTGCAGCGCAAGGGCGGCAAGTCGCGCTGACCCCCGGACGGGAGTCTACTTGCTGGTTTGCGTGTAGACCCCGTCCCAGAGGTCGCCCGGCGGGCGGCTGACGAAGTAGCGCACGCGCTCCAGATAGACGCGATACAGTCTGTTGTGCGGATCCTTGTCGCACAGGTAGTGGAAAGCCTCATCGGCCTCCAGCCACTGCTGACGCCGATACAGGGTCAAGGCATCGAAATAGTAACGCAGTTCCGCCAGCACCGACGCGTCCAGCATGTCGCGCCGCCCCAGCGGCTCATAGATTCCCACCGGCTCGTCCTTGCCCAGCACCCGCACCCGGTCCAGATCGCGGTAAACGAAATCCAGAGTCACGTCATGGGTGGCCTGGCTGACGATGATCGGCACCCCGTACTCCTTGGTCAGCCGTTCCAGGCGCGAAGCCAGATTGACGGCGTCGCCGAGCACGGTATAGGACATGCGGTACTCGGAACCCATGTTGCCCACGTTCATCATGCCGCTGTTGACGCCGATGCCGATGCGGATCTGCGGCCAGCCCATCTTTTTGAAGTAGTCGTTCATCGCCGGCAGTTTGTCCACCATTTCCAGGGCGCTGCTCACCGCGTTGCGCGGGTGATCAAGATCCGGCAGCGGCGCGCCCCAGAAGGACATGATGGCATCGCCGATGAACTTATCGATGGTACCGCGATGATGGTGAATCACCTCGGTCATGTGGGTAAGGTAGGCGTTGATCATGCGTGACAGCTGCTTCGGCGGCATGGTTTCGGAGATCGAGGTAAAACCGCGGATATCGCAGAACATCACCGTCATATCGCGGCTTTCGCCCTCGAGATCGAAATCCTCCTGCCGGTCCACCATTTCCCGCACCAGCTCCGGCGGCACATAGAAGCGAAAAAACGCCGCCAGCCGCCGCTTGTCCTTCTGCTCGACGAAGAAACCGAAGGACACATGATTGACGAAGTACACCACCACGAACAGGATGGGCGTGGCCAGGGGCAGCACGATATTGCGGTTCCAAAAATGGATATTGATGCCCACCAGCACCAGAATGATCCCCAGGGTCACAGGAATAGTCCACAGCGGCGGCAGACGTGACAGGGTGGCCGAGAGGACGAGGCCGATGACGATGATGGCGATGAACTCCACCCCCATGACATAGGCGGGCCGCTGCTTGATGCTGTTATCGAGTATGCCGGAGATCACATTGGCGTGAATTTCCACTCCGGGATAGACGTTCTGCACCGGCGTCGAACGCAGGTCCAGCAGACCGGCGGCCGAGGTGCCCACCAGCACGATGGCGCCATCCAGCAGCTTCTTGTCGGCGCGCCCGCTCAGTACATCGGTGGCGGACACATAGGGGAAGCTGCCGAAGCGGCCGCGATACGGCACCAGCACCGCGCCGGTTTCATCCACCGGAATATTGAAACCCTCCAGTTGCAGCCATTCCAGCCCCTTGTTGACCGGCGCGCCCTCATAGCCTTCCGCCACATGGAATTCCACCGGTGGATTGCCCAGCAAAGCGCGGACGATGGCCAGCGCGAAGGACTCGTACAGCTTGTTGTTGAACTCCTGCACCATGAGTATGCGGCGGATTACGCCGTCGGCGTCCACCAGTGGTTTGTCGATGAAACCGGAACCGTAAGCGTTTTTCTGCAGCAGACCCAGGGTGGCGCCGTAACCGACGGCATTGGCGAACGGCACTTTTTCCAGTTCGGAACCGGCGATGGACAGCAGCGGCGGCGGCAGCACGCCGCGATTGACTCCCAGGCCGATATGCTCAATGCCCTTGAAATAGTAACCCAGCACCACCGGCCGATGCTCCAGGCTGTGGGCGAAGATCATGTCACGGTGCAAAAACGGCTTGTAACGCTGGTAGGCGGTCTGAAAGCGGATATCGTCGCGCAACAGATCGTTGGAGAATTTCTCCAATACGTCTATACCCGAACTGTTGTCCTCCTCGGCGAACAGAATATCGAAACCCAGCACCGCGATCCGGTAGTTGTCGAACAGCTTGTCCACCAGGTCGGCCACCTTGTCCCGCCCCCAGGGCCAGCGGCCTTCCGTCATCAGGCTCTCCTCGTCGATGTCGACGATGACCACGCGCGGGTCCACCCCGCCGGGCATGGTCAGGCGAGTGCGCATGTCATAGATGGAATTTTCCAGCTGGTCGAGAAACGGCAGCTCCAGATTACCGGCCACGTGCAGCAGGAACAGGCCCATGATGACCACGCTGAGCACCATGCGCGCGATTTTCTGCCCGCGGGCGGTCAGCGCTTTCTTGATGATGCTCAGCAGGGGTAAGGTCCAGTTCGGCATGGAAATATTAACGGCATCACAAAGAATTCATAAACCCTTGAAAATCAAAAAAAACGCCGGCTATAAGCCGGCGTTTTGTAGGTCTTGCAATTTTTGTATTGTTTTCTTGGGCTTACCAATTTATGGTCAGAAAGGTGATATAGGTTCCATTGACATAAAACATCAATCCGTCAGAAACACCGCCAAAGGCCGCGGTTGTAAACGTCACGCTGTAGGCGCCATCACCCAGATCCTTGATTGCGCCCAAGGTACCATTCCCCCCCACGTCCGTTACCGTTACGTTCATCACCGGACCCAAGTCGGCGCCAACGCTGTCTTTGGGAGTGAATTTAATGGTAATGGTGGCATTCAGTCCGGCATTGATTTGATCAACATTGATCGGCAGGTCCGCGCTGAAGGTGCTGGTGGCAGCACTCGCGACATTCGGACCCACGCCATCGTGATGGTAGCCCAGATCTATCATATCCCCCGCGCTTCCGTCCTGGGTCCCAGCGACGTCGGTCGTTGCAGAGGTCAGGGTCCACAGATACGGATAGGTGGTATGCAGGGTATCGGCGGTGTTGTCGGCATTGACGGCCAGCGAGGTCCGCTTCAGGTACCAGTTGGCGGTGGCGACAAAGGGAGCAGTCGTCTCCTTCTTGTCATTCGCCGCCGCCAGCACCAGCTTGTCGCTGGTCAGGTTATAGTCTTCGGCAATGGCGGCGCCCGCTACCAGATTGATTTCATTGACCGCCGCAGTGCCGTCCTTGTTGCCCCACAGAATATTGGTGGCCATGGACAGCGCCGAAGTACCCGAGACGTAGAAACCGCCACCCTTGCCGGTAGCCGTCACCACGTTCTCGGTCACGGTGTTGTGCCAGAATTGAATATCGACGGCCGGTGTAGCCGAAGCCGATTTCCAGTTCATGTGTACGCCACCGCCGGTATTGACCGCGTTGTTCTGCAGGATGAGGTTATTGCGGATGTCGAAGGTGGCACTGGTATTGATCGTGCTGCCCACGTACAGACCACCACCGTCGGCGGCGCTGTTGCCGCGCAGAACGTTATGGTACAGCTTGGTACCGGTACCGGCGTTCTGGATGCTGATACCGCCGCCGGCACTGCTGGCGGAGCCGTTATTAAGGACCAGGTTCTTCTCCAGAGTTACCGCACCCGTGGTGTTCAGCAACACGCCGGATACCGAGGCTCGCGTGAACAGACTGCTGGTGAAGCTGCCGCCCCCCGCCCCGGTCAATTGCAGGCCGTAGCTGCTGTCGTAGGTGCGCAACTTGCTGACGTCGATGAGGGTATCCGTCACTTTCAGGCCGGTCGTCGCGTAGTGGATATCCAGATTGGCGAAGTTATTGCTGCTGCCGCCGCTGCTGAACGTCACGCCGGTCCAGTCGCCGGCGGCCGGGCTGGTGGCGCTGCCGTCGCCGTTGCTGTCGCCCTGCACGCTGTCATCCTTCAGCGAGGTGAAGATGACCTGCTGGCCCTGGCCGCTGCCGCCATTGATGTCCAGGCTGCTGCCGGAGCCCACAGTCAGACCGGTGCCGGCGGCGAACTTGACGACGATGCCGGCGTCGATGCTGAGGCTGGCACCGCTGACCGTCACCGCGGCCTGTACCCGGTAGGGTGAACCGGCCAGGTTCCAGCTGGTGGGCGCGCTGATATTGGCGCTGACCGTGGTACCGGCGGGCACCGAGGCCGCATTATTGGGATCGGATCCGGCCATGACTTCATGCACGTCGAGATAGCCGTCGCCGTCCGCGTCGCCCACATAACTGTAAACCTTGACCGTCACCGTGCCGGTGCTGCTGGCGTTCATGCCATCGACCAGAGTATAGGTAAAGGTGTCGGTGCCTTCGAAGCTGCTGCCGGCGGTGTAGGTCAGAGTGCCGTCGCCGTTGAGCATTACCGAACCATTGACGCCCGTGGTATCGACCGCGCTGACCGCCAGCGCCGCGCCTTCCGCGTCGCTGTCATTGGCCAGCACATCGATGGTGATGCTGCCGCCCTGATTGACGCCGGCGCTGTCGGCATTGGCCACGGGGGCGGTATTGACCAGGGCCGCCGTGTTTACCGTCGGCAGGCTCGTGCCGGTATAAGCCTGGAAGTTGTTGTTGAGGAAACGGCGCATCTCCTCCGCCAGATTCAGATTGGTGGCCAGGTTTTTCGCCGTGCCGCCGATGTCCAGTTGCAGGGCAACGCCGTGCTCCCTGCCGTCGATGGTGCCGTCGGCCAGGTCTTTGGTTACCGCGTCGATTACCGCATAGTTCACCATCGGCAGGCCCAGATCCACCGCCGCGCTGTTCATCATATAGGCCATGCCGCCCAGCACCAGCGCGTAATTGATCTGCTCAGCGCTGCTGCCGGCCGCCGGCGCCAGCGGGTCCGCCGCCTGGGTGGCGAACGGATCGAAACCGTAGGCAACGGTGGCCCGTTGTTTCAGGCTGTCGATCTCTGCGCTGAAAGCATTAAGGTTGGAAGATTCGTGGCGCGCCTGGCGCACCAGGGCATGGGACACCGCGGTCAGAGCGGCGCTGTTGCCGCCGGCGTAGAGCACGCCTTCGAGCACGTCGCTGGCGCCCAGTTGCACCTTGCGCTTCTTGGCGTTGTCGGGTTCCGGATCGGATTCATCCACGTAGTTGCCGCCCGCGGCCCGTACCAGTTTCAGGCTGCTGCCCGCCGGCAAAGTAACCGACCACGCGCCCTTGCTGTCGGTGGTGGTGGTGGCGACCGCGGCGCCGCTGACATTGCCCGCCGCGTCCACGTCATACAGGGAAACCGTGGCGCCGGACAAGGGACCTTTGGCCACCATGCCCTTGACGGTAACCGTTTTGTGCTTGTCATTGGTTTGCAAGCAACCGCTCAGTGCCAGGCCGCAGGCGAATACCGCGACCAGCGATTGGATGGTGAAGGACTTGGGTTTGGAAGCTAACATGGCTGTCACCTTTTATCTGCTGCACTGTTACTACTGTTGCGCTTCGAACGCGGCAACGCCGGTTACGGTGGTGGCAACTCCGTTGGGATCCGCGCTCAGGGTGTAAGCGGTGCCGGCCCCCAGTGGCGCGCCGCTGGCGGTAGCGGGACCGACGAAAGTGCCCGTCATGCCGCCGGTACCGGTGGCGCTGCTGCCGGTGGACAGATCGCTGGCCTGCACCGTCATGCCGCCGCCGAAAGTGGCGCCGCTGCCTATGGCCATGCCGGTGGCACTGCCGTTCCACACCTGGTTGTTGATACCGATGTTCACCTGCGCATCCACCGTCTGGGTGGTGAAATTGGCGTTGAGGCTGGCGCTGCCCAACACGCCGCTGTTGCCGAAATTGTCCGTGGGACTGGTGTTACCGATCAGGGTGTAGGTGGCGCTGCCGGTCACCGGCAGTACCGGCGCGGCGCCTTCCACCGGTCCGCTGATCCAGTGCAGGCTGTTATTACCCAGGTCCGCATAGCTGACTGAACCGTCGTTCATATTGACCAGGGCCACCGTGCCGTTGCCCCAGCGCCCCCAGGATAAACCCGTAGCCGCGTCATAACCCAGATCCAACGTCTGAGCCAGGTACTGGTTGTAAACCGTAGGCGTGGAACTGCCTGAAGTTCCGGCAAATGCATGCACTTCCAGGCCGTTGTTGGCGTACTCCACCGCCTGGGCATTACCGGCCGACAGATCAGCGCCATTGACATAGCTGAACGCACGATAATCCGTGGGCATTACATAGCTGAAATCCGGCGGCGGTGTAGTCACTATGGGATCGGTTGTACCGCCGGTGGTGCCGTCGGCAACATCACCTTCACCGTCGTTGTCTTCTTCATCATTGCCATGGCGATGGGGGTGACGGTCATGATCACGGTTGGCGTGCTCCTCGTCTTCCAGGGTCGGCGTAATGTCGAACATCAGAAACGCCGGCGGAGTTTGCAGGCGCACCGGGCGCTCCTCGGCACCGGCCACATAGGTGTACTGATTTCTGTCGATATCGATGAAGTCTTTCTTATTCGCCACATGCACGCCGCCGAACAGCACGCCGACATACAGACCGTTTTTCGCCGGCTCGCGTTTGTCGCCATCGCGCAACCGCCGCCGATCGTCGCAGTCATTAGTGCAGTACATGGCGACATAGTCGGTGCCGCGGATGCCGATGGTGGCCACCGGGGTCACGACTTTGTAGGCCTTCTTGTTGGTCTTGCCGATCTTGCCGGTAATGGCGCGGAAACCGCCCTTGAACAGATTGAACTCACTGCTCTGGTTTTCCGGATTGGTTTCGTCGAAGCGGTATTTGCTTACCTCGAACGAGCTGTTGGGACGGATACCGATGAAGGCGCCGTCTATCATCCGGATCTGCACCTGCCCCTTGCTGGTGGTATCGATGCGGTCTCCGGTGTTGAGGATCTGACCTTTTTTCAATGCCTGTGATTTGCCATCGGCGGTCACCAGGGTCACGTCACCGATCACGAATATGGCCTTGCCCACACCGTCGGCCCAAGCCCCTACGGGCAGCCACAGGAGAGTGAGCAACAGAATCTTACGTACCACCGAGGAAGGCAACATGTTTACGGCCCCTTCAAATCTGCTTTTAAGTTAATGATTATTTTGCAGTGAGGGTGGCAAGTAAACTGTGATTGAATCGAGATTCAATATAATATTTTTAGTAGATGATATTACTGTTTCCGACAAGCGCATCCGCAACCAACTGTTTAGTTGACGAAATTCCAACGCAGGTTGATACTCGTATCGGTCTTATCATATTCATAGATTTTTATATTCGATTTATTGCTGATAAAAACCACTTGGCCGCGCAGCTGCCACCCCTTGGTTATGACCCAGCGTAGGTCCATGGTGGCATCCTTCTGAATATCGTGCCGTTCCTTCCCGAAATACGGCCCCGGATAGTCGCTACGCACGTATCCTCCGGCCAGATTCAATGCCCAGGCGGAAGCAAGTGGCAGCATGGCATACACACGCCCGCCGTCATAACTTCGCTCGAAGGTGGTACTGCCATTCTCACGGAAATCGTTGCTGGTGTTGAGCACCAGTCCGGTTTCAAGAAATGCGGGGCGTGCCATAGTGCGTGTCAGCTGGAGACTCCAGACTTTCTGATCCACGTCCCGCAGTTGCATCAGAGGTTGATAGCGCGCGCGACCGTACCGGCCGACCAGTGACAGCTGGTAAAACTGGTTCAACTGCTGTTCCCAACCCATGGAAACGTTTTCGTTGCGGCTATTGAATTCGCCGTTGACATTGTTCTGATATCCCGCAAACGTCAATCGCAGGGAGTGTGGCCCGAACAGCCTGCGCAGCGCCAGATTGCCGTCCAGCAGGGTGGAATTGACAAAGGCGGCTTCACTGTTGACCCGCCGTTTCAAGTTCATGGCACCATTCAAATACAGGGATTCACTGAATGGAAAATAGATAAAACCGCCGCCTGACAGCGCCGTATATGGCGACGAGGTCTGGCGACTGGGTTCGTCCAAGGGAACGTTGCGGTATGTCTTGCGATCAGGGCCACTGTTGGCATTGCTGTCATAACCGGCGGCAGTCTCGACATAAGCTGAATAGCGCGTTTTCCGCCGCTGCCGCTGTTTATCTATGGCCTGCTGATATCGCTGAATGGAGTCTATGATTTTCTGCGGCGGATTCTGCGCCTGGATAATGCGAAACTCCTCCAGTGCATAACTATACTGCTCGAGGTTGTAGTAGGCCCTTGCCAGGTCCATGCGCGCGCCGGAGAATTTCGGGTCAGTAGCCACCGCCCGTTGCAAGGCGAATACGGCGATATCCAAATGCCCGCCGTCCAGCGCCGCCACGCCCAGCAGATAGTCGAAATCACGAATGCCGGCATACTGGTCTTCCAGCGGGGACAGCAGATTAAAGGCCTCGGCGGCTTTGCCGGAATACACCAGACGCAGCGCGTCATTGAGCAGGCCGCGGATATCCGTCTCGGCGCTGGTTGCGGCGGTCCCGACGGTTGGGCTGGCCGTCTTGCCCGTGGCCGGGCCGCTGGCGGTACTGCCGGATTTTGCCGCTGTATCACCTGGCTTGACGGAGGTGGCCGGTTTGGCCGCACTGGCAACGCCACTGAAACCTGTGAGAATGACAAGTAGCACGCCCGCCAGCAGTCGACCGCACAACCAATGTCTACTCCGGAAATTCATGCCACCTGGTATCCCGACTTCATTCTCTGCAGTCATTGTGGTATTTGCCGGCTGCGGGCACTGACACGCATCGCAAGTGCTTGACTTGCAGCCTCGATTCCCTCTGTATCGGCAGCAGGCTGAAAAAAAGTATGTGTCTGACGCCCAAGGTTCGAAACCGGCCTTTGGGCTGACGGGAAAAGTTCAGTACAATACATAGAGCCATGGGCCACCGAACCTGTCCGCCGTGGGGGCGAGCCACCGTTGAGGTATCGACCGGGGGGGGGGGATTGGCGAGCCATTAAAACAAAATAAACGATTCCGCTGGTTCTATGCGCATAGTCATTCTGATATTGATCATTCTGAGCTTTTTGATTTTCGCTCACTGGTTTGCCCGTATTCCAGGCGAGGAAATCAAAAAGGCATGGAAGAAATGGGGTTTGCTGGCCATCGGTGGCCTGCTGATTGTGCTGGCGCTCGCCGGTCGTCTGCACTGGCTGTTCGCCCTGCTCGGCGGCGCGCTGCCCTTGCTCGGCCGGGCACGATCCTATCTCAACACCCTGAGCAGCGTGCGCCGCCTGCTGCAACGCGCACCGCCGCCCCCGCCGGACGACACCACAGCCCCCGCATCATCGCCCACGGTTTCGCACATCGAAACCAAGGTGCTGCACCTGGAATTGAACAAACAAACCGGCGTCATCACCGGCCGGGTGCTGAGTGGCGGTTACGCGGGACGCAAGCTGCAATCCATGCAGTTTCCGGAAATCATCGCCCTGCTGCGGGAATGCCGTTCGATCATGGACGTGGAGTCGGTGCGGCTGCTGGAAATCTACCTGCGCCGGCACCACCAGCAACAATGGGAAGCGCACAATCAGCACCAGTCCCAGGGACAGGCGAACACCGGCAGGACGCCGCCGGGGCACACCGGGGAAACCATGACCGTGGAGGAAGCCTGCGCCCTGCTGGGTGTGAAACCCACCGTGTCAAAAACGGAAATCACCGCCGCCCACAAACGCCTGATCCAGAAATTGCATCCCGATCGCGGCGGCACCGACTACCTGGCGGCGAAAATCAATATGGCCAAGGAAATTCTGCTGCGCCAGCACCGCTGAGGCCTGGGCGAACCGGATCGGAGACGGGGGTCAATACAGTCGCTGGCGGCGCGCCTGCCGCGACCGCGGTGCTCAGGTCTTCTCGCCCTCGACGGCGATGCGTACCACTTCCGACAGCGAGTGCACATTCATTTTCTCCATGATTTTGGAGCGATGCGCTTCCACTGTGCGGCTGCTGATGCCCAGGCGCGCCGCGATCACCTTGTTACGCAGACCTTGCACCAACAGGTCCATCACCTCGCGTTCGCGCGGCGTCAGGCTGGCCAGACGCTGATCCAGGTCGTTGTGCACCTGCAGCGCCTGCCGCTGCTCGGCATCCACTTGCAGGCACTGCCTGACTTTCATCAGCAGTTCATCGTTATTGAAGGGTTTTTCGACAAAATCCGCGGCGCCCATCTTCATCGCCTGCACCGCCATGGGCACATCGCCGTGGCCGGTAATGATCACCACCGGGAGATTGATTTGTCGATTGCGCAGCTCCTGCTGCAGCTCCAGACCGCTCATGCCCGGCATGCGCACATCCAGCAACAGGCAACCGGGCCAGGAAGTATCATAAGCGGCGAGAAAAGATTCGGCGTCGACGAAGGTTTCCACATTGAGCTTGGCGGTGCGCATCAGGAAGCGTATGGCATCCCGTATCGCTTCATCGTCATCCACCACGAATACCGTCGACATATTGCGCATGCGCATGGTTCAATCCCTCACCAAAGGCAAAGTAAAACGCAACCTGGCGCCGCCCTCATCGTTGCTTTCCGACCAGATCCGGCCACCATAGGACTGCACTATACTTTGACATATCGCCAGCCCCATGCCTACCCCTTCCGGTTTGGTGGTGAAAAAAGGGCTGAACAGATCGGTGTTGGCGGCGAATCCCGGGCCGGTGTCATCGACGGTGACGCTTACGCTGGCGCCGTCGCCGGCGGTGGCGGTGGCGATGGTCAGCCGGCGGCGCTCCGCCGCCGTTCCCTCCATGGCCTCGATGGCATTACGCACCAGATTCAATAATACCTGCTCAATCAATATCTTGTCCACGGACACCGACGCCAGGTCGTCCTGCAGCTGCAGGCGCAGCTGCACCTCATGGGCATGCACCTCGGGCTTGATCAAATCCATAATGCCCTTGACCAGCACGCTCAGGTCCACCGGCGCGACGGTGCCGCTGTCCTTGCGGGTGAAAGAGCGGATATGCTTGATGATCTGCCCGCTGCGCAGGGCCTGGGTCTCGATCTGGCGCAAGGCCGAGCGCACCTCTTCCAAATCGGGGCCAGGGTCGGTCAGCAGACGCAGGCAACTGTTGCTGTAGCTGGCGATTGCCGCCAGCGGCTGATTGATTTCGTGGGCGATTTCTGTGGCCATTTCACCCAGGGTGGTCAGGCGGCTGGCATGCGCCAATTCCTGCAGGCGCCGCCGATCCAGGGCCTGCAGCTGGCGCTGGCTGGTGACATCCATGCCGGTGAGGATGGCGAAACCGGTATCGTCGTCCTGCAGCCCGGTCACCGACCAGGCGATGGTATAGCGGGCGCCGCTGCTGGCCACCATGACGCTTTCCAGCGCCGCGACACCGCCCGGTTGCCGCACCAGCTGCATGAAATCGGCGTGGCTGTCGGCGGCGGCGAGAAACGGCACCAGTTCCTGCAAATCCTGCCCGATCACCGCGTCAGCGCCGCGGCCGGTCTTGAGCTCGAACTTGCGATTGACGGCGCGGACGACGCCCGCGGCGTCCAGCACCAGCACCATGGCGTCGAGGGCGTCGAGAATGGCACGGTTGAATTCATGCTCGCCACGCAGTTGCCTGGCGGTACGCTCGTGTTCGGCGATTTCCACCTTCAACATGCGATTGACCTGATGCAGCGACTGGGTGCGCTCCTGCACCTTGAGTTCCAGTTCGTCATAGGCGCGACGCAGCGCCTCTTCGACCCGTTCGCGCTGCATCGCGTAGAGAATGGAGCGCAGAATGATGTTGCCGTCGTCCTTTTCCCGCACCAGATAGTCCTGCGCGCCGTACTGCACCGCGGCGGCGGCGGCATCCAGGTCGTCATGATTGCTCAGCACGATGATGGGCAGATCGGAACGGGCGTCCTTGAGGCGGGCAAAAGCGGCCTGATACTGCGCCATGCCCATGTCCAGCAGCACCACGTCCGCCGCCGCGCCGGCGAGGAAACGCAGGGCCGAGTCGATATCGGCGACGCTGTGCACGCGGCAACCTGCGGCCGCGGCGACCCGCGCCAGGGCGTGACGCAGATAGGCCACGTCGTCGTCCCTGCCGCTCACCACCAGGATAGATATCGCGTCAGGTTTCATCTGCTCGCCGGTGCGCGACCGCTGTTTGAACTAGAGTCCCGCCGATGCGCGCTGCCCGGCCAGTTCCGCCACCCGCGGCACTTCGGGAAACGGCGCATAACGGGGATTGAAAAACTGACTGGCCACCTCATCGGCGAAAAACCCTCCCTTGGATGTCAGGCGAATGCTGCTGTCGTCCTCGACGATCATGCCCTGCGCCTTGAACCAGGCCAGCTCCGCGGCAAACACCTGCGTGGCCTGGCGGCCGGTGCGCCGGTGAAATGCCGCCTTGTCCACCCAGGAGTTCTTCAGCGGCAGAATAAAGCTGCGGCGCAAGTCGTCGTCGGCATCACGTATTCTGCCGCGATTGACCGCGACCCGGCCGCCGTCGATGTAGGCGTAATACTTATTGAGATCATGATCACCGATATTGAGGCTGAAAACACCGCCCAGATTGGACCAGGACGATACCCCCACCCCGACCACGTCGTGCAGCGCGCAACACCAGTCGCGCAGATAATGGGATATCAACTGCGGTTTTTTCGCGAATACCCGCCGCTGATATTCATGAAAACCGTGCGCCTCGGACAGCATAATGCCCAGATACTTCATCAATAACACATCTTCCACCGGCACGAATTGCTGTGGTCGCCGCTGGTGTTGTTCGATGATCTTGGCCGGGCGATCGCCGTGTTGTTTGATGCGCAGCCGGTACAGCTGGTAACCTTCGATATCCAGCGCCACCGCCGCCAGCATTTCCGCCGTCCACTGCTCCACCGTCTGCCCCGGATAGCCGAAGATCAAGTCGATGAAAATATTGTCGAACCCGGCGGCGCGCATATTGGCGATGGATTGCAGGGTCTGCGCATGGTCGTGTGCCCGTGCCATGGAACGCAGAACTTCATCGTTGAGCGACTGCACGCCCAGGCTGATGCGGTCCACACCATAGTCCTTCATGATGCGCAGCCGTTCCCTGCCTTCCTCGCCCAGCAGGGTGGTGGGTTCGGCTTCCACGGAAAACTGGCTGCAGGCGCTCAGATCGAAATACTTGTGGTAGGCGCGCAGCAGGCGCTCCAGCTGCGCGGGTGCGGGATAGGTGGGCGTGCCGCCGCCCCAGAGCACGGATTTGACGGCGATTTTTTCCACCCCCAGCTTGCGCCGATAGAGATCCATTTCCCGCTCCAGGTAGTCGATGTAAACATCGACCTCGTCGCGGCCGCTGCGGGTCTTGGTAATCCAATGGCAATAAGTGCAGCGGGTGGGACAGAACGGCACGTGCAAATAGCCGGACAAGGGGTCGAGGTGGCGCTGCCCCAGATCGGCGAACAGCGGGTCTTCATTCATGTCGCCATACATGGTGAGCGGCGGATAGCCGATCACGGGAAAGAATTTCTCGCCACGGCCGGGTAGAAAACCCATGTCCTGCAGGGCGGCAATATCGTAACGCCCGAGTTCCTCGCGGGCGCGCCCTATCCATTGCGAAACTGCTGCTACCACTGTTCCCCCGCCCGGTACCACCGTGTCTGCGTGACCAGGAATCATTCTAACAGGAATGCACAACGCCGGGGCAGCGGCGCTCCCGGATTGCGACCAAGGCCCGCAACCCAGCCGCTATATTTTTATATTTCAAAAGGTTACAGATGATTGCTCGAGTAAATGGAAACGGCCAAACAGGAAAAAGCGACGGCGGGAACGCTTAGACCATCTGGGCAATAACCACGGTGACATTGTCGGCACCGCCATACTCATTGGCCAGCTGGATCAGACAGCGGGCGGTGGTTTCCAGGCTATGCTGCTCGGTGTGACGGAATATCTGCTCGATCTGCTGATCACTGACCATGCCGGTGAGACCGTCGGAACAGATGAGTATCTTGTCCCCGCTCACAAACTCGACCTGTGCCACATCCGGCTTGACGCTGCCACGCGGTCCCAGGGCGCGCAGGATGATGTTCTTGCGCGGCGGATTGCCGGCGCCACCACGGTCCTGCCACTCCTGGTAGAGCGTGTGGTCACGGGTCAGCTGGTGCAGTTCACCGTTGCGAAAGCGGTAGATGCGGCAATCACCGACATGAAACACCGTCGCCTTCTGCTTCTGCCCCGCAATCCACAAGCCGGCGACGGTGGTCCCCATGCCGGTGCCTTCCGGATAGTTGCGCTGCTTGTTACAGCCGAAAATCCTGTGATTCGCTTCATTGAGCGCCTTGACCACCAGACCGAGATTGGAATGATCACTGTCCATCATGGTGGTATCGCCGCTTTGCTGGCGGCGGGTCACGTCGAGGTCGAATTCCCGGGTCACTTCCGGATCATTGATACCGTGTAAATATTCGCGGATGCTGCGTACCGCCATGGTACTGGCGACTTCGCCGGCCTCATGGCCACCCATGCCGTCGGCGACGATCAGCAGACCCAGCTCCTCGTCAAGCAGCAGACTGTCTTCATTCTGCTTGCGCCGCCGGCCGACGTCGGTAGCCCCGGCCGCCAGGATCATATGGTTGTTAACCGTGATCATGTTCTCGCTCATAACTGTTTCCCGGTAGTTCACCATGTCGCGCGGCGAGTGATTGTCCGCGGCGGGACAGATCATCGATCACGGCAAAAAGGCAAGATTGCTGCATTGTCTACGTCTTTTCGAGGGTGGGAGCACCGTTGCCTGCTCCGGCCGCCCGCTCCGGCTACTGCTTATTACATCATAGACCACAAATACGGGGCATCCACCTCGCTAACGCGGCAGTGCGGTGGACGCCCCATAATCCCGTCCCGTGCGCCCACCACCAGTGCCCACGAACAGAATCTAAATAGCATGGCACCTATCAGGTATTGATATTTGCCCCACCCATACTGGTATTGTCGGCGGTGCTGCCACCAGCGGCGCCCTGCCCCTGTTCCGTTACCGCAGCGCCAGTCAAGCCGGCGGCGGCGCCGAACCCGGCGCCCAGGCTACCCAGCACGCCGGTTCCCGCGCCGATACCGGCGCTGTTGGCGCTTCCACTCAGGGATCCGGCCGCTGCCATATTCATCGCATCACCGCCAGTCTTCATATTTGCAAAATCCATGTTCACTCCTCCGTATTGAGTTTGATATTGCGCCGGCGCAAACCCGCCAAGCGTACCCTACGGATTATCCGTGACAAAACTTTCTTTAAACTTACATCACCGCGGCTATTCCAGCTTTTTACGGCGGAAAAGCGCAGGGCAAGCCAAAAGACCGAGCCCCACGGACACACTGGGGAATAACCAGCGATGCCGGGGCCGAAAAGGCGCTGCCTGGCGGTAGCGTTGCCGGTGGAGTTCTTAGTACACTTGCGCAACAGGATGCTGTTGCGCTGCAGGAGACGCCATGCCCGGACCGAAAATCGCCTTGTTCGCCAACCACGACAGCCCGCAATTGTTCGCCCTGCGCGACGTGCTCAAGGATCTGGGCGCGCAACCCTTGCTGCTGGATATTCAGCTGGGCGGCAAGCGCGGACCGCGGGTATGCATGGAGCAGGATCGTCTGCTGTGGGAAGATAACGATTTCGACGACATACGCGCCGTCCATGTGCGTTGCACCGCCATCAACACCCTGCCGGTGATGCCGCCGCAGCTCAACGAGGTGTCCGCCACCGAACTGAGTCTGAACTTCCTGCGCGAGCAGCAGTATCAGGCCACGACCTACAGTTTCATCGACAATCTGGCGGCGCAGGGCAAGCTGGTGATCAATCGCCTGACCAGCGCTTATGTGGACCACGACTCCAAAGCGCAACTCTACGAAAAACTGCGCGCCTGGGGTTTCGATGCGCCACGGTCCTTGAGCACCAACGACCCGCGGCAAGCCACGGCATTCATCGACAGCTTCGCCGAGGTGGTGGTCAAGCCGGCGCTGGGCATAGGCTCGACCCGCGTCATCGGCCCCCAGGACCGGGAACGGCTGGACGACATGCTGCACTGCCCGGTGATCATGCAGGAACGGGTCATGGGCAGCACCATTCGCGTGCACATCGTCGCCGACCAGGTGGTGCTGGCCTTGAAAATCCTCAATGACGGCGGCGTAGACTCGCGCACCAATACTCGCGGTTTCGAATACTTCGCCATGCCCGAGGAAGAACAGGCGAAAATCGTCGCTGCCACGCGCCGCCTGGGTCTGCATTACGCCGCCTGGGACGTGATTGCCGGCGACGACGGCCGCTACTCCTATCTCGACTGCAATCCCGGACCCTACATCATGTGGATAGGCCCGGAAAATGTCCGTCGCGTGTTTCAGCAGCTGGGCACTTATATGCTGACCTTCGCCCGCAGCGGCTCGCTGGCGGAAGCCAGCGCCGCCGTCACCCGTCACTGAGGCAATCAGCGCGACGGGTACTTCATTCCTCGGCGGTCAACGGCCGGTGCTTGCTGGCCTCCATATCGAACAAGGCGGTCAGCATGCGACGCAGAAACAGCGTATCGCGCTGCTGCGGCTGATCCGGCGGCGTCAACCGTGCAGCAGTTGTCAAGCGGCCGCTGAGGCCCAGGGCCAGCGCCTGCAACAGATAATCGCGAAACGCCGGCGGCAGATCGAGCAGCACGGGATCCGCGTTCACGTCGTAGATCCAGCGACTATCTCCGGCCACCACCACGGTGGCGGTGAAAAACCCCAGCTGCAGAGCGTCGGTCACCTGCCGCGCCGTCGTCTGCAGATCCACGGCCGTGTCCTCCCAGAAAGTTTCCAGCGTTTCCACCGGATAGAAACCCGGCGCGCGGTTCTGTAGATTCAACACCGGCTGGCCCTCGATCACATAACTGCGCACCATGGGTCCGTCGTGAATGGCGGCAAGGATGACCGGCGGTTTTGCCGGATCCAGCAGGTGCAGGCGCTGGCGCGGTCCGCAAATCTGCCAGGCGGCATGCCCCGTGGCGGGCCGCCACACGGTCTGGGTATGGCGTTCGCAGAACTGCGCCGCCTGCTGCGCGTCGTTGGTACACAGCATGGGCGGCACCGCCAGCCCCAGGCGGCGCAACTGCTGCAGCTGCTCATATTTCATGAAATTGCTTTTCAAGCCGGACAGGCCGTTGTACAGGCGCACGCCGCGCCGTTCCAGCTCCTGCAGCATGCTGAGCAGGTAACTGTATTTCTGCTGGTCGCGCACGTGCCCGCTCTGCCACAGACTCCAGTCGGCATCGCCCAGGGGCCGCGGCAACACCGGATACTGGTAGCGAAAGCCGTGGATATAGGCGTAACGCAGACCGGACAAATCGACACCGGCAAACTGCAGGGTGTCGCGCCCCAGAGCCACCGCCTGGCCGCCATTCAGGTGCAAATCGAAATAACGTGCCACGCCCGGCTGCAGCATCTCCAGCTGACGTGCCAGCAGCGCCGCCTGGCCGTCGCCGCCGTAGCCGAAAATGCCGACACTGGCTCCGCTCACGGCTGCACCTGCGGGCGCGCGATGGTCGTCGCCGGGGTGAAATAGCGCAATTCGCCGGAATTGGCCAGCGCGGTCAGACGCATGCGATCAAAGGCGCTGTCGGCGGCGTCGCTGACATGCAGCTGCTGCTGCATGCCCATGGCGCGAAACAAGGCGGTTTCCACCTGTTTGCGCGCCACCCGCCGGGTCAGCAGCGCGGCGCGCGCGGCATACAGATTGCGCAGGGTTTCTATCAGTTCGTTTTCATTGACATCGGAGCCGATTTCGCGGCGTTTCTGCAGGCGATCATAGGCGGTCTGCAGATATTTTACTTCGTTCTCGGCGCTGTCGATCTGCTGCGCCAGCAGGCGCAGTTGCAAATAGCCGTCATCGATTTCATCGCGTATCGCGCGCTGCAGCTGGCGCTGCGCCAGGGCGTTGTCCTGGTCCGATGCGGCGGCGGCATCGCGCCGGGCCCGCGCCGCGTGATTGAACAGCGGATAGTTATAAGTCAAACCATAGTTCTGGGCAAAACTATCTGGATCGAAAATAGCGCCCAGGGACTCGCCCAGGGATTTGTAGCCGTAAACGCTGCCGTTCTGCCGCGCCTGCAGCGAGGCGTTGAACTTGAGGTCCGGCCGCGCTGCATTGCGCGCCGCCACCAGTTGCAGACCGCCAATGGCGCCGGCCACTGTCTGCAGGTGCACGTCGGCGCGCTCCTTCAGCGCCGTGGCCATCCCGGCTTCGGCGCTAGGCAGCGAGGCGGGCGCCAGCAGTTTGCTGAAACCATAAGGCAGGTAGACGTTGCTCTCCACCGCCGCGCGATCGTCCTCCAGCAGCAAGGCCATGGTCTGCGACGCGCTGACATACAACTGCCGGGCTTCTTCCTCCGCGACCCGCGCTCGCGCCAGCTCTCCATCCAGCAGTGCGCCTTCGAAATTGGTGGCCCGCCCGCCCTGGATCAGGCGTTGCACATGCTGCGCCTGCTCCTGTACCAGGCGTGTATTATCCGCCGCCAGATCCAGTTGTTGCAGGCGTGCCACCAGCAGCCAGTAGGCGTTGTCCACCTCGGCGGTCACCGCCTCGATAGCCGCCTTCACCTGCCAGTGGGCCGTTTCCAGATCCTTGCGCCGCAATTCGGTCTGGATCGCCTGCGTGGAGGTGTCGCCAAAACCGGCGGTGCCGGGCAGCGAGCTGACCAGATCCAGCAGCAGGGCGGAGGACCAGGGGGCGCCGTAGTTATAGTCCTTGCCGCCCACCGTGTAATAGGTTTTCTTATCTATGGTCTGTATTCCCAGCGACAGGCGTGTGCCCCAGGGCAACAGCTGATCGACGCTGACGGCATACTCGTTGGAGATCTCCGGCGCGCTCTGCTGCCGCTTGCTGACTTCAATGTCCGCATCAGGCACCGTCTGCTCTTCCATCTGGCGAAAACCGATTTCCGTGATGACATCGGCATTGGGATCCTGACTGGATTGATTCTCGACCGCCTCCGTCTCCGGGATGGTCTGCGGCGTCTGCGGCTTGAATTTGCGTTGCAGGATCTGACCTTTAATGGTGCGGTTGAAGGTGCGGCCCTTGCGCTGGCCCAGGGTCACCGCCAGCACCGGATCATAGATAGCCTGCGCCTCGCGAATGGCGGCATCGGCTTTGTCCTGTTCCGCTTTGCCGACGCGCAAACCCAGATTCTTGTGCAGGGCCTGCAACAATGCGGCATCCGGACGCAGGTACTGGGGCGCACGACCGCGCAACACGCTCCAGGCGCCCTCGCCTTCCCGGGCCTGGACCGCGCCCTCCAGGGTGCGCAGCAGTTTGGCTTCCTCCGCCGCAATGGCGGGAACTCCTGGGTTGGCATTGGCGGCATCGGCCCCATGCACGGTGCCCGTCGCGCTCAGAAGCATCGTCATGCCTGCCACGGCAGGTAAGATACACGGCCGGAAAATGGCCACCCACACACGAAGCGCTGTGCTCATAGCTCGGCCTCCTGGAAATAACGCAGCACGCCGGAACGCTGCAACCAGACCACCCGCTGCTCATCCGCTTCGTTGGCGGCCACATAACGGGCGTACGCGCCGGCCAGTCTGCCCTGGGCGGCGAGCAGGCGTATGCCGGCCAGATGCACTTCCACTTCCGCCGCCACCAGTTGCTGGCGCGCCGCCAGCAGCTCGTCGTTGCGGATGACCAGTTCGTAGGCACTGGCGACCCGTGCCTGCTGCTGGCCGCTGACCTTGTCGTGCATCAGCGCCGCCAGCTCGACATTGTGGCGCTGCAGGGTCAGCAGCTGTCGGGCGCTCTGCAATTGCGCCCCGGCATCACCCAGGCGCCTCCGGGCGGCGTTGCCTGCTGCCGCGCGCAGTGCCTGCGCCGCGTCGTAACGATACCGTGCCTGATCTCTGGCCGCGTCGGCCGCGTTGTTGCCCAGGGGATATACATAGGAAACGCTGTACTGGATAGTTCTATAATCGGGATCATCCAGACGACTGATGGCTTCGTCGGCGCTGGCGAATCCGAACACCGTGGGATTATGGCCAATGCTGACACCGCCATTGAGACTGATGTCCGGGGCCGCTTCCCGCCGCCGGTAGCGGTATTCCAGCTCCGCCACCTGCGCCTCGCTGGTTGCCGCCTGTACCAGTGGATGCGCGGCCGGATCGGCGGGCGCCTGTACCTGGGCATCGACATCCAGCACCTGATCGTCCCCGTAGGCATAGGGCAACAATACCGCGCCGGGTTCGATATCCAGCAAAGCCGCCAGGGTGCGCGAGGCGTTGCTGTAGTCGTACCAGGCCTGCTCCACCGCCGCCTGCACCCGCGCCAGTGCGGCCGCCATGTGCGCATGCTCCTGGGCGGTGATCTGGTTCTGGTCGAACAGGCGGTTGCTGCGTTGCATCATTTCATTGGTATTGTCCAGGTGGCCGTGACTGATCTGCAGCCCGCGCCCCCGGGCCACCAGATCCCAGTAGGCGGCATCGACCGCCAGCAGCGTGTCTGCCAGTTCGTTTGCCACCTGCGCCCGGGCCTGTCGGTAAGCGCTGTCCCCCTTGCCGGCGGTCACATCCGCCAGGGCGTAGGATCCGGAATTGCGGGCCCACGGCAGTGGCGCACGCAGATTGACCTGGGCCGACGCCGTCCAGGGACGCCGGTAGGAACCATAGGAATCATAGCCCTGGATCCGCGCGCTGGTATTGTTACCGTAAAAAGTTTCGCGGCGCAGCGCTCCCAGCCCCAGATCCAGGGCCAGCCCCCAGGGCAATTGCTGCTGCCAGCTCAACTGGTAGTCCCAGGATTTCTGCGGACCAGTGGGAGAGCTGCGGTTGGCGTCGACACGTTTGTTGCGAAAACCTGCCTCACGCGCCTGCTCAAAGGCGACATAGTCGATCACGCCTTCCTCGAACTCCACGGCGTTCACGGTCTCGCCGTTGGCGTTGGTCCGGGGTTGAGTTCCCTTGCCGTAGCGCCGGGTGTGCTCGATGCGATCAGAGAGGGATAACTGGTCGTACTGCGCCGCCAGGACGAACACCGGGTCGAACACCGCCGACGCTTCCTGCAAGGCCGCCTGCGCCTGCGCATCGGCCAGCTTGCCGCGTTGCACAACGAGATTATGCTGCACCGCGCGCAGAGCCGCTTCGCGCAGCGCCAGCGGCCGCCACTGCTGCGTCGCCAGTTGCGCGCGCACGCCTTCCTTGCCCGCCGCCGCGGTGGCACGGATGAAGTCCATCAGTTTCTGCTCGTCGCTGCTGGCTGCCACCGTCATCGCGGCGGAATCGGCTGTCGCCGGAGCCTTGGGCGGCGGCGCGGCGACACCTGCGCCGCTGGCGGCCAGTACCACCATTGTTGCCACCCAAACCGTCTTGCCTGGATTCATCATGGCTTGTCCTTTGCGCCGCGCGCCTGATACCAGCGATACAATCCGCCGGCCGCCGCCAGCACGCTGGCGTGATCGTGCCGATAGTCGGCTGCCGCCTGCAGGTACTCACGCGCCGCCTGATAGAGGTTTTGCAGGGAGCGCAGGCGCTCGAATTCCGACAGCTGATTCTGCTCACGCAGGCGGCCGCTGCGCTCATAGGCCGCCTGCGCCATCTCCAGGCCGATGCGCCGCTGCTGCAGGCGGGCGTCGACGCTGGCGCGTTCGGACTGCGCTGCGTTGAGATCGTGACTTACCCGGGTGCGTGCCTGCGCCAGCTGCAGATCCGCCTGTTGGATGGCGCTGCTGGAGCTGCTCCAGGCGGCTTTTTCCGCCCGCTGGCCGAAGGCATAGCGATAACTCAAACCGATGTAGCGCTCGCGCCGGTCCGGCTCGAATACGTGTTCATAGGAATCGTTCCAGGTCTTGTAGCCAAACACCAGGTCGCTCTGGCTGTAGTTGAGATTGAACACCAGGCTGACATCCGGCCGTAGCTGGCTGGCATAAAAACGGTTGAGCAGACGGCTTTTTTCCAGCTCCCGGGTGGCGGCCGTCACCGCCGGATGCTTATCCGGGTTGTTCTGCGCACCCGGTTCCCGCGGCAGCTCGGAGACCAGCAAAGCCTGTGCATCGAGATCGCTGTACAGCGCAGTTGCCTGATCCAGATCCAGCAGTTCGGCCAGGGCTCGGGAGGCACTGAGATAACGCTGCCAGGCGATTTCGGCGGTAATGCGCGCCCGTTCCAACTCCGCATCCATTTGCGCCATATCATAGGCGGTAACGTTGCCGGCGGTGAACAGACGGCGGCCGCGTTGCGCCAGTTCGTCGGCGGCGGCCTGGTGCCGGCTGGCCACCACGTAGGAAAACTGCCCCGCCACCAGTTCCCAGTAGGCCGCGTCGGCCCGGGCCAGAGTGGCATCGCCCTGCTGTTGTACCTGCTGCTCGCCGATGTCCGCGTCCAGAGACGCGACTTCGCGGTTAACCTGCAGGGAGAAAGCGTTAAAGCCCGCGTTGCGCGCATAGGGCAACGGCGTGCTGAAACTGAAGCTGAAGGCGCTGGTCCACGGATAGGTGGAGCCGTTGCCAATGGGATCGCCATGACTGCCGTTGACCTGTTCCAGCCGGTTGAGGGTGAAATAACCGCTCTTGATGCGTCGCGTGGATTGCAGCTGCGCGCTCAGACTTCCCCCCCAGGGCAGAGCCTGCACGGCCTGCAGGCTGAACACGTTGCTCACGGGCGCGTGCTCCGAATGGTAGCTCGCATATTCGGGTTCGCTTGAGATCACCACATCCCGCTTGCACTGATCGGGATTGACGATGATGTCGTCGATAATGACGCAGGTCAGCCGCTGCTGATTCAGTTGCTGCTCATCCTGGGCATTCACCGCGCCGCCGGTTTCGTTTTTATCGAGCGTGCCGTCGAATCCCGCATCATAAGGCAAGGGCTGTTCCCGTGGCCGGGTGATCTTCTCCACCCGTTCGAAATAGCGGCTCTTCGTGTGGCCGGCGCGCAGCGCGAAACGGGTGTCGAACGCACCGCGGGCGAGGTCGACGCCGGCACGGGCCGCGCCGCCATAGGCCTGCTGCGCCTGCCATTGTGGATTGCGCTGCAGCGCCCGCTGGTAGACCTGCAGCAGGGTTACCGCGGCGGGTGCCGCCGCGGTCTCCTGCTGCAGGCGTTGCAGCACCGGCTCGGTGCCGCCGCCGTTGGCCACCATGGCCGCTACCGTCGCCGGCACGGAGGGCTCCGCCGCCGCGACCGTGGCCGCGTAAAGTGCGCATGCCGCCCAGCAGATCGACCACCGGCGGCGCTGGCCGTTGCCGCCCACTTGCCGCTGTTGACTGCTCTTCATCCCTGTCCTTCCCCTTGCAGTTGCCCGACTCGCCGACTTCACGGTGCCTCGGTATCGGCGCGTCGGCTCAGATCGTCCCAGCGATTGATGACGCGCAGTGAATTCTCGTCGACTTTTTCCACCATGCGCTGAAAATACGGATAGGTTACCGAAATCGCCAGGTGGTTCTTTTTCTTCAGCTCGATGAAAGTCTTCTTGTGCTGCTGCGCTTCCTTCAAATCAAATGCGCTGGGGGCGCCGCGCTCATTGGCCGCCACCGGATCGGGGAAACGCTGGGCAAAGGCATTCAAACGCACCATGACTACGCTCAGCTCAAGCAGGTCGCCGATATCGTCGATGATGGCGCGGTCCGCAGCCGCCGCCGGCCCTTGCGCCGTCAGCTGCTTCACCTTGCCCTGGTTGTCGGCGATCAACTCCAAGGCCTCCTGCGCCATGCCGTCCTGCAGCAGGCGCTGCAAATCGCGCTCGAAGGTGAGAAACATCAGTTGCGCCTGGGCGCGCAGCAAGGCTGAATCCTGCGGATAGTGACTGGCCGCCAGATTGACCTGCGCCGCGGCGTTGCGAATTTCCTCCATCTGCTTGATGTACTGGGGACCATTGACGACGACGTTTTCTTCTTCCATGCCGGTCAGCAGCGCCTGCACCCGGGCGACGCTGTTCTGCACTTCCACTTCCCGCTCGTGCCGGCCGGACGCCAGGAACACCACCGTCACCAGCAGCGCCGCGCCGACGCCGATAAACACGGCGGTCATCGGACGCAGACTGAATTTCGCTTTCGCCGCCGGCGCTGCCGCGGGCGCCACCGCAGCCGGCGCCGCCGGCCGGCTGACGGCGGGTCTGGCAGGCTCCCGCGCGGAAGCCGGAGCCGGTGTCGGGGCCGCGGCCGCCGGCGGCGCGGCGATCTGGGCCTGTGCCTGCTCCTCTTCAATGGCCTTGATCAGCACTTCGCTGGCACGCACGTCGTCGAACAACATGGTGCCGGCTTCATCCTCTTCCTCTGCCGCAGCCACTGGCGCGACGCCGCCAGCCGCCTGCAGCACGAACTGAAACTTCACCGGCCCCACCTGCAGCAAATCGCCGTCCTGCAGCTGCGCCTGCTGCACCTGTTCGCCATTAACCCGCACCCCATTGGTGCTCTGCAGATCGGCGACCTGCCAGCCGGCGCCGGTGTAGGAAAACTGGGCGTGCTGCCGCGAGATCTTCTTGTGATCCACATGCAGGGCAACCCCGGCCTCGCGCCCCATGCACACGCTGTCCTTGCCCAGGGTGAATTCCAGCCCCGGATACTGCTCGTCCCGGCTGATGAGGCGCGCCACCACCGGCGACGCCGCCAGCGGCGCCAGCATGGTGGCGTTCTGGTCCACACCCGCTGCATTATCGACATTGGCCAGCATCGTGGCGGCGGCGAGCTCCTGTTCGAAGCGGAAGGCCAGCGCGCCGAACATCACCACGTCGCCGTTGCTCAGCAGGCTGCGATTTATTTTCTTGCCGTTGACCAGCACCCCGTTGCTGCTGTTGAGATCCTCCAGCGTCCATTGGCCGGCTTCACAGGAAACCCGGGCGTGCTGCCGCGAAATCTGCCCATCCTCCAGCCGCAGATCGGCTTGCGCGTCGCGCCCAACGATCTGCGCCGCACCGCTCAACTCCCATTGCAGAGCGGCGAATTTGTCGTCCAGACAGACCAGACGGGCGGTATCCAGGCCTGCCATCAGGGCGGCGCCGGCGCGACGGGTGTGACGCTGGATGTCTTTATTGTTAGCCACGATTTTCCCCTTGTCGTCTCATGCTATGGTAACTGCAGCGGTGGCAGGTCAAACTGGGTTTTCGCCAGATTGTAATACAGTCCCTTATAACCATGTTCGGCCAGATAGTCCGCGTCGGTGAGCTCGGCGTGCGACCCCATTTCCGCCACCTTGCCGTCGCCGATATAGCAGATCAGATCGGCATTGACGATGGTGCTCAG
>DKAS01000241.1 GCA_002448875.1 Proteobacteria bacterium UBA6920
GTGGTTCTGGGATCCGGTGGAAAATGCCTCCTTCATGCCCTGGCTGGTGGGTACGGCATTGATTCATTCCCTGGCCGTGACGGAAAAGCGAGGCGGCTTCAAGAACTGGACAGTGCTGCTGGCGATCTTCTCCTTCTCCTTGAGTCTGCTCGGTACCTTCCTGGTGCGTTCCGGGGTCTTGACCTCGGTGCATGCATTTGCCACTGATCCGGAACGCGGCTCGTTCATCCTGGCATTCCTGTTCGTGGTCATCGGTGCCAGCCTGGCCTTGTTCGCCTGGCGGGCTCCGAAAGTAAAAATGGGCGGCCAATTCGCCCTGGTGTCCCGGGAAACCTTTCTGCTCTGCAACAACGTGGTGCTGGTAGTGGCGGCCGGGTCGGTGCTGCTGGGTACTATTTATCCCCTGATTCTTGACGGTCTGGGTCTGGGCAAGATTTCCGTAGGCCCGCCCTATTTCAACGCGGTGTTCATCCCCCTGGTGGTGTTTACCACCAGCATGCTGGGCATCGGACCCTTGAGCCGTTGGAAACAGGATAGCCTGCCGGCGCTGGGTAAAAAACTGCGCATCCCCCTGGTGGCGGCCCTGATCGGCTCCGTGGGCGCGCCTTTCATCATGGGCGAATACCACTGGAAGACCAATCTCGGCATGTTCATGGCCTTCTGGGTGATGTTCTCTGTGGCGCTGAATATCTGGGATCGTATGCAGCAGTCGAAAAAAGGCGATTTGCTGAGCCGGTTGAAATCGCAGCCGCGCGCGTATTATGGAATGAATCTGGCGCATTTCGGTCTGAGCGTGGTGATCGTTGGCATCACCATGGTCAGCAATTACCAGGTCGAGGAAGATCTGCGTATGGAGGTGGGTGATACCAAGACCATAGGTGGATATACGTTTAAGTTCAGCGGCACCAAGGAAATCGCCGGTCCCAACTATACCGCCCACATGGGACAGATGGTGGTGACGCGCGCGGACGGTTCCCTGGAAACCATTCTTAATCCGGAAAAACGCATTTATCGCGTACAGACCATGCCGATGACCGAGGCCGGAATCGAAACCGGCCTGACCCGTGACCTTTACGTGTCCCTGGGCGAACCGTTGGAAAACGGCGCGTGGAGCGTGCGGGTGTATGTCAAACCGTTTGTCGACTGGATCTGGGGTGGTGGTTTCATGATGGCGCTGGGCGGTCTGCTGGCGATCACGGACCGGCGTTATCGGCTGGCGGCCAGACGGACCGCGGTCGACAGCGAAACAACGGAAGATAAGGCCGGCAACAAGCTGGCGCAGGCGGGGTCATAAGCGATGTGGAAGTGGTATATACCGTTAGGCATTTTCCTGGTGCTGGGGGTTTTTCTCGCGGTTGGTCTGACGCTCAATCCGCGTGAGGTGCCGACGCCGTTTATCGGCAAGCCGGCACCGGCATTCCAACTGTCCCAGCTGGATGACTTCCAGAAAACCATTTCGCCCGAAGACTTGAAGGGCAAGGTGTGGCTGCTCAATGTCTGGGCCTCATGGTGCGTTGCTTGCCGCGCCGAGCATCCCGTGCTGCTGGAAATGGCGCGGCGCGGCGATTTGAACATCTATGGATTGAACTATAAAGATCAGCCCAATGACGCCAAAGGCTGGCTGGCGCAGCATGGTGGCAATCCCTACACCGCGATTGCCGTCGATTTCGACGGTCGGGTGGGAATCGACTACGGTGTGTACGGTGTGCCGGAAACCTTTCTGATCGATAAACAGGGCGTGATCCGCCATAAGGTTATCGGCCCGATAACCCGCGAGGAACTTAACGGCAAACTGCTGCCGATGATCAAGCAATTGGAGCAACAGGGATGAGATATCTGATTTTGCTAAGCGTGCTGGTTTTGTCGTCACTGCCGGTGCAGGCCAAGGAAGCGCAACCATTGGCGCTGGATCCGGAGCTGGAAGCCCGCGCCAACGCCCTGTCCAGGGAGCTGCGCTGTCTGGTGTGCCAGAACCAGACGATAGCCGATTCCGAAGCGGAACTGGCCAAGGATCTCAAGCAACAGGTGCGCGAACAACTGAAAGCCGGGCGCAGCAACGACGAAATCGTCGACTACATGGTGCAGCGCTATGGCGATTTCGTGCTGTACCGTCCGCGCATTCAGCCGACGACGCTGCTGCTGTGGGCGGGGCCTGCCCTGCTGTTCGTCGGCGGCGTACTGATTCTCCTGGTGTCGATGCGCAATCGCGCCGCTCGCGCGGCTTCTGCGGAACCCTCGGCCGAGGATATCAGCCGCGCCGAACGTCTGTTGCAGTCCGAACAAGAAGGTAAAGCGTAATGATGATTTTATTCTGGGTTGTTGCCTTGTTACTGGTGGGCGCGGCATTGTTGTTCCTGTTGCCCCCACTGTGGCAACAGAAATCTGCGGATGAGCGTCTGCGCCGCCGACAGATCAATATTTCCATTCACCGCGACAAACTGGCGGAACTGGAGCAGGATCTCGCCCGCGGCGTGTTGAGTCAGGAACAGTACGCGGCGGCGAAGAAGGAAATCGAGGTCGGTCTGCTGGAGGATGTTGGCGACGATCAGCCGGAAGCGGCTGCTGTCGATGCGTCGCGTCAGCAGAATTTTTCCCGTAACGGCGTTATCGCGGTGGCGGTCCTGTTGCCGCTGGCGGCCGTAGCCCTCTATGGCAAGCTCGGCGGCGGTGCCGCGGCTTTCAAGCCCGATGAGGCGGTGGCCGGTGTGTCCGCCGACGGGCACGATAATCCCATTGAAGGGATGGTCAACAACCTGGTGCAGAAGCTCAAGGCCAATCCCGACGATGCGGAAGGCTGGATGATGCTCGGCCGTTCCTACTACTTCATGAAGAAGCATCAGGAAGCTGCCGGCGCCTTCACCCGAGCCTTGAGTCTGGTGGGTGAAAACGATCCGAATCTGCTGGCGGATCTGGCCGATACGCTGGCGATGGCCAACAATCGCAGCATGGCGGGGCGGCCCTTCGAGCTGGTCAAGAAAGCTCTGACGCTGGAGCCGAACCATGAAAAATCATTATGGTTGGCCGGTACTGCCGCCTACCAAATGGGTGATCTGGGTTCGGCGTATCAGTACTGGGATCACCTGCAGCATCTGTTTCCGCCGGAATCCGACAGTGCGCAGCAGATTGCCAATAATCTGGACGAATTACGCGGCATGATGACCGAGCGAGGCATCGCACCGCCGGCGCCTTCGACGGCACCGACGGCGGCCAGCAAGCCGGCGGGCAGCGCCGGTATCAGCGGCAGTTCCGTCAGCGGCCGAGTGACGCTGGCGGCGGCATTGAACGGCGGGGCGGCGCCGGACGACACCTTGTTCGTGTTCGCCCGTGCCGCCAATGGTCCGCGCATGCCGCTGGCCATTCTGCGGAAGAAAGTAAAGGATCTGCCGCTGGATTTTGAACTGAACGATGGCATGGCGATGAATCCGCAGATGAAGCTTTCCGCTTTCCCCGAGGTAGTGGTGGGCGCGCGGGTTTCAAAAAGCGGTAACGCCATGCCGCAAAGCGGTGATTTGGAGGGTTTGAGTCCCGTTGTCTCGGTGGGTACTACCCAGATTCCCGTGACCATCAACACTGTCGTGCCGTGAGTAGCGTCCTATGAAGCGAATCGTACTGTTGTGCATCCTGCCTTGGTTGCCGTTTGCCGGCAATGCCGGAGATGTATTCAAAGGCCAGGAGTTGTATCAGGTTAAATGCGTGCTGTGTCATGGCGAAAAGGGGGAGGGTAATCTGATCAATATGCCCAACTTCAGTCGTGGCGAGAGCATTATGAAACCGGAGGATGAGCTGGTCAAAGTCATCAAGAATGGCAAGGGTACAATGCCCGGTTTCGTGGGCCAGCTCAAGGATCAGCAGATTTACGACGTAATTGCCTATATTCGTTCGTTATATTGATTATGAACAAGAAAATCCTATTGGTAGCGTGTCTGGGGGCCGGGCTTGCCGGATGCGGTGGCGAGGATAAGGATGCCGCCGGAAAGGCCGTTGTGCCAGAGTCATCCGCTCCCGCCCGGGCGACGTCCAGCAATCGTGATTTCAAAGTGGTGGAAACCTTCGGCGTCGGCGACGATGTTTATGTGCGCTCGATGGATCTGGATCGTGCCGCGGGCCGTCTGTGGATAGGCACTTCGGTCGGTGCGGTCGAGGTTGACGTGAAAACGCGCGACATGATCACCACCTACACGCGCGATCAGGGTTTGGCTAATGAATATATTTTTGCCATCAAGGTGGCAAAAGACGGCAGCAAATGGTTCGGCACCAACGGCGGCGGCGTGTCTACCCTGCAGGCGGGGCAGTGGAAAACTTTCTTTCCCATGCATGGCCTTGCCGATTACTGGATCTACGCCTTTACCGAAGATCAAAATGACACGGTGTGGATAGGGACCTGGGCGGGATTGAACGCCTACGATCGCAAACAACAGAAATTCAAGACCTATGTCAAGGAACTGGTCAATGAGTGGGTGTACGGCCTGGCGGTAGATTCGAAAAATCATTTGTGGGTGGGCACCGAAGGCGGAATCAACATGTTTGACGGCAACGCCTGGCAGGTTTGGACGCACAAAGACGGTTTAGGGGCGGAAAATATCGATAACCTGCCGGTGAGTGAAAATACCGGTCTGGGTACCCGCATGCGGCACGATCTGAGCGTGATGATGCAGGGCCTGCCCACCTACAACCCCAACTATGTATTCACGGTGAAGACAACGCCGGGCGACCGGATCTGGGCGGGGACCTGGGGCGGCGGCGCCGCGTTGTATGATGGTCAAAAATGGACGAACTTCACGACCCACGACGGTCTGGCAGGAAATATCGTTTACAGCATTGCGGTCGTTGATGACAAACAGGTTTATTTCGGGACCAACAACGGACTTTCCTATTTCGATGGCAGCCAGTGGCAGTCGCTGACCAGGGAAGATGGCTTGCTGGATAATAACGTCTATGCCATCAGCATAGCCGATGACGGCGCTGTCTGGGCTGGCACCCGCGGGGGTGTTACCCTGATCGCACGCAAATGATTGCGCGGCGACAACATCAGCGTTAGTGGCAACTTAGGGGAGAAGAACAGTGAAATTCGATTATAAAGCGGTTGCGGTCATCGTCGTGGTGGTTGGTGTGGTGGTGGCGGGTGCCTTTACCTGGGGCGTGCGGCAGGGACGGCAGAGTGCTTCCGAAACCATGGCGCCAACCCAGGGCGGAGCGCCGTCGCAGGCAGCAGGGCAAATGCCTCCGGGACACCCGGGCGGCACCGGCAATATGCCCGGCTTGCGCCAGCAGGCAATGGACGCGGCGGGGCGTGCCGCCGAGCCGATGGATGTGATGCGCATGGCCACCGCCAATTTCACCCATTTTCGTGTCGGCAATCGCAACGTCAAAGGCATGGTGGCCGACGGTGATCTGGTTTGGGTCGGTACCTCAGGCGGCGTGATCCAATACAACCTGGGCAAGGATGACTACAAGTTGTTCGACGTCAGCAGTGGCAGCCTGATTTCCAATGGCGTATTCCACGTCAGCAAGCTCGACAACAAGATTGTGGTTGGAACCTATGGCGGCGGCATGTCGATCTATACCCCGGAAAAGAACGAGTGGAAAAACTACAATATTCCCGATGGTCTTGCCGATCAGTTCGTTTATGACATGAGTAAAGCCGATAATGGCGATTATTGGATCGCCACCTGGTCGGGTGTCAATCTGGTGAAGGGCGGTCGCCTGGACGATGAAAAAGCCTGGGAAACCTTTACGGTGAAGAGCACCAACGGCGGTTTACCCAATGACTGGGTTTACGGCGTGGAGAAAGGTCACAACGGCGACATGTGGTTCGCCACTGAAGGCGGGTTGGCGCTGTATCGTAACGGCACCTGGACCAATTGGAATCACGAAAAGGGTTTGGGCGCCCCGTATGAAGTGGTGCAGAAGGATTTGGAATTCTCCAATGACCCGGCCTCCATGTCGCAGCATCATGCCCGGCAGAAGGCCGAGCAGGGTCTGCAGGATGTCAAAGTCGGCTTCAACCCTAACTATATCGTGTCGCTGGCGGTGGATCGGGAAGGCGTGGTCTGGTGTGGTACCTGGGGTGGCGGTTTGAGCCGTTTCGACGGCAGCAAGTGGCAGACGTATACGGTAAAAGACGGGTTGCCCGGCAATCACGTGTTCATGCTCAAGCTGGATGAACAGGACGGCAAGCTCTGGATCGGCACGAACAAGGGGCTGGCGCGTTTTAACGCGGATGGCAAAGGCTTTAAAGTCATGACCAAAACAGATGGTCTGTTTGCCGACAATGTTTTCTCGATGGCGCGCGCCAAAGACGGTTCCCTGTGGGTGGGCAGTTTCGGTGGTATCGCCCGCCTGACCAACGTGAATTTATAGACACGACCGGCGCGCGGGCAGGCGCCCGCGCGCTGATTGTCTTCTCATGAAACTACGCACCCTCCTTCCCCTGCTGTCGCCTTTGCTCGTCATCGGCTGCGGACAACGCACTGATATCTGGGTTGCGGGCTGGCGCCCGACTTCGCCGCTGCAAACCAATCGCGCCGGCAGTGCGGTGGCGGTGGCCGGCGACACCCTCTATGTTATTGGCGGGGTTGACGGCCGCGTATTTCTGGATTCGGTGGAATACGCCCACATCAATAAGGATGGCAGCCTGTCTGCCTGGAAATCCGCCGCTACCATGGCGGAAACTCGTGGTTTTACCGCAGCCGTAGTGCACAAAGACTATATCTATGTCGTTGGCGGTGGTAACGGAGCCAATGGCCAGAATCTGCTGCGCTCCGTCGAGCGTGCACGTATTCAGGCCGATGGCAGCCTGGGGCCGTGGCAGCAGGAGCCGAACCAGATGCTGGTGCCGCGCCGCTGCAGCAAGATCATTGTCTACGGCGATACCCTGTACAGCTTCGGCGGCTTCGGTGGAGCTTTGCTGGATACGGTGGAGCGGGCGCCCATTCTTGCCGATGGCAGTATTGGCCCATGGCAGCTGGAAGCCAAGACGATGACCATGCCGCGTTATACCAGCGGTGTCAATCAGCTGGGTTCACTGTCCTTTGTTGTCGGCGGACACGACCAGCAACGCGGTGTCGGTCTGGCGGCCGTGGAATGGTCACGCCTGAATGCGCAAGGCCGCGATGCCTGGCAGGCAACCAGTGCCATGAACGCGGGGCGTTTCGAGCTGGCGACCGTGGACCACGGTGGTACGGTTTACGCCCTGGGTGGGATCAGCGGTACCGAATATCTCGACAGCATCGAATTTGCGACCCAGAGTGATGCCGGTTTGGGCGCCTGGCAATACACCACGCCCTTGAGTTCGCCACGCGCCAGTTTCAGCGCCGCGCTGCATGGCGACACCCTGTATATTATCGGCGGCACGAATTTGAGCGGCTACTTCAACAGCGTGGAGTACGCCGTATTTGATAAGCAGGGGCAGATCGGGTTTTATGGTAGTGCAGCCGACAAATCAGCCTACGAGCAGCAGGCTCAGGCTAACCGGAGCCAGGTTGCTGAGTTGCCAAATGACGGAGTGGTTTGGGAAATTCTGCAGACTTCCGGTTACAGCTATGTGCATGTGGTCAGTCCGCAGCACGGTGATATCTGGCTGGCGGGTAACAAGCTGGAGAACCTGCAGGTAAACGATAAGATCGCCTTCAGCAGCGGTGTGATGATGAGCAATTTCTACAGCAAGGAGCTGCAGCGGGCATTTCCCGCCGTGCTGTTTGTGGGTACCCTGCGCAAGATCGACTAGCGCTGGCGCTGTGTGCTCGGCCGGAGGGTAACGCAAGCGCAGCAGCTTGTTCAGGCCGCTGCCATATCCAAGGCCTCCGCTCTTTTTGATATAGCGCGTGTGCAATCAATAAAAAAAGGCGCCGCAGCGCCTTTTTTCGTTTTACTGGATATCGATTCTACGTTACTTGTCGTGACAGGTCAGGCAAAGCGCGCTGCCAGTGTTGCTGACAATGCCCGCAGTGCCCGGTGTGCCGTTGTCCACGATGCCGTTGTTAACCCGCAGGAAGCTGGGATTGAACTTGGTGCCGGATCCGGAGCCGCCCGACTGGATGCCGTGCGGGTCGTGGCAGGAAGCGCATTCCACTTCCGGGCCTTCGCCGGTGTCGTACAGGCGGACTTCGTCGGTGTCGGGACGAGCGTCACCATCACGATCGAAGAACGCCATTTTGCCATTGGCGGTAACGTTGGTCGGCTTGTTGAAATCTACGCCCGGCTCACCGGCGTTCTGCGGGAACAGAATGCCAATGGGGTGATCGTCACGCAAATCGGTTTGGATGGAAAACACCGTGTAGTCCGGCGCGTTGAAAGCGTTGCCCGGCGAATGGCAGGCCATGCAGCTGGTGGGGCTGGGGACCTTGTCCAGTTTCAAGTGACGGTTGAGACCGGGCGCCGGACCGGCGCCTTTGCCGGAAGTTACCCAAGTGTCGAGCCAGGCCTGATCATTGCTGGTTTCCATGATCGGGTTGTAACCGCCGGAACCTGGCATGTTGATAATGGAGTCGGGCGAGATCGTGCCATCGTGACATGACAGGCAGGTCAGCGAATTCGGGCCGGGCTGGCCGATCGGCTGATTCAAAGTACGTGCCTTGTCGAATATCGTGTATTGATTGGTGTTGATGGTACGGTTCCACAGCGGTGCGGCCACCTTGCTGTTGGCGCCGTGTGGTGTATGGCAGTACACGCAAACTTCGCGATAATCGTTACGGTAGGCATTCATCTCCGTGCCGTAGGGGCTGTAGGAGACCGTGAGATTATGGCGAGTTTTGACAATGCTTTCGATGTTGGGTGCCTGGGATTTTGGATCCCAGCCATCCGCGAACGCAACGCCGAGAAATGTAGAAGTTATAGCGGAAAGTCCTGCAAGGACTATTATATTTTTATGCGACACAGCAAACCCCCGGGTCAAGTTATCATCCTGATTTGTTGCCTGATGCCAATAAAAAACCGTGGCACTACTTCAAGAACCAGCCTTCGCACCAAGCAACAATACTAGTTAACGCCGTAGGGAGTGTCAAACCCTTATTCTGAACTTTGGTATTCTAACTGCCCGAATATTAGGCAATTATTTCTTAGGTTTGTCGGGAATGTCTTGCGCAAGCCATCCTTCTGTCTTTTTCAGTCGCGCAGGACGATATACATCAACTTTTTTGAAGTATTGATCCACCATGTAAACGCGACCGTCTTCGTCAACGGTCAGGCCGGCGGGCAGGATATATTCACCGGGACCGCCAGTGTTACCGCGGTCGCCAACGAATAACAGCAATTGACCATCAGCATTGAAAATCTGGAAATTGCCGAAGGCAGTGTCAGCGATGTAGACATTGCCGTCTCCATCCACACCGACACCTTTGGGGCGGGAAAATTGTCCGCTGCGTACACCGACCGCGCCGATCTTGCGCAGGTACTGGCCGTCGGCGGTGAACACTTGCACTCGGAAGTTACCGCCATCGACCACGTGCACATTGCCATTGGGGCCGACGGCAATCTGCAAGGGAAGATTGAACTCACCTTCCTCCACACCGCGTTTGCCCCAGGTTCCCAGGTAACGCCCGGTGTTAGTGTCCCAGATGGTGACGCGATGATGGTCCTGGTCGTCGACGCCGCCGGTATCGATTACATAGGCGGTGGCGCCGTCTGGACTGATGGCGATGCCTGAAGGCCGGCGCAGGTATTCATCGCCACCAAAACTGCGTAAATAATTGCCGTCTTCGTCGAAAACCATGATGCGTTTGGAGCTGTGGTCGGCCACGTATAGCGTGCCATCTTTGCCGGTGGTGATGCCGATGGGCTTGCCCAGCGCGCCCGGGCCTTCATTGCCGATGATCTTGAACTCGTGGTGGGGAGGGTCGAACATCAATACCGCCCGCTGTACGGTATCGGTGACATAGACCTTGCCGTGATGCACGGCTACACCGTAGGGTTTGGCCAGGCCAAAGGCGGAATTGCCAATGCCGGTCACCAGCTTGCGAAAGCGGTCGGATGCCGTTTCCTGACGCACGTCCGCGCTGGTGCTGAAGGTGCGCTCATAATAGAAGCGCGCTGCTTCCGGTGGCGGTGGATAGACCAGAAAAACATCTTGTTTCTTCACAACCTTGCCACCGCATCCCGCGAGGGAGGCGGCAAGCAAGGCGACAATTATCAGTGAAAGTTTATGGCGATTTATTTGATATGACATGTAAAACATAGCACCTCTGCCTTGGCGCGTAAGAATAACTCATTTGAGGGATTATGCACATTGTGGCAGGTTGCGCACTCAACTTTTCCTTCATAGAGTTTTACCCCGTTGTCGAACCCGTTGGGGTGATCAGGCGGATGAAAATCAGGATCCTTGAAATTCAGACCGGCGTAGTCCATCGAAATGGGGTGATCGTTTTTCAGGTCGGTACCGATTACTTTGACGGCGATATCGTGTGCCACCTGGCCGTTATGGCACTTGCCGCAGCTTTCGATGTCATCACTGGCGTTGATACGCATGTGCATGGCATTGTCCATGGTGGGATCGAAAGTCGCGGGTTTGAAAACCACCATGTCCACCGCCATGGTGCCGTCATGGCAGGAAAGACACAGCAGGCTGATACCGTTGGGAGTCTTGGTCTGGTTGTCCAGACTTTGGCTGCGGTATAGCTCGTAGTTGTCAGTGGCCGGCATGAAGCGGTTCCAGTCGCGTATCCCGCCGAATTCCTCCGGCTGCGCGCCGGCTTCTTCCGGTGGAATGTGACAGTACACGCAGGAGTAACCGTAATCAGAGAAGGCTACACCCGGCATGGCGACGACACCGGCGCGAGCATTCAGCCCGGTGAAATCATGTTTTGATCCCAGGATGGGATCATTGGCGCCCAGCACCGGGTCGCCTATAATGGGCTGCGCTCCTACCAATGGCAGCCAGGCGATGCTGGCGACGGCAACGAGCATGGGTTTGAGCTTTAACCTGGAAAAAATGTCAGAGGCTGTACACACGTTAGTATTCCAGTCAAAAAATGATTCTAAATCGGCGTACCGACTAATATATGACAACTTTACTTCAGATTTGAGTGTTTTAAGGATTAATAGTATTTATGGGGGCGATTGAAAAATTTGTGGCCCCAATTAAATCCCATAGTTACATAGATGGATAATGTGCTTATTTCGTATCGGAACAATAAGTTATGAATAACCAACAAATAGTGATGGCATTTGTTTTGGGGGTGACGCTTTCCTCCCCGTGCGTTGCCAAGGAATTGCCTGGTTCGGCGGAATCCGATTCCATGAATACACGACTCCTGTACTCAAAATATTGTTCGGTGTGTCACGGAGATCAGGGCGACGGCAACACGCGGGCCGCCGGCAGCCTCAGTCCTCGGCCGCGTAATTTCACGGCGCCGGAAGCGGCAATGGAGTTGACCCGGGAGCGCATGATCGCATCGGTCACTTATGGTCGGCCGGGTACGGCAATGGTGGGTCATGGCAAGAAGTTGACGGCGCCGCAAATCGCCGCGCTGGTGGATTATATCCGCGCCACCTTCATGCACATGGCCAGCGCCGGCGATCAGGCGGTACTGACCAAACATAAGGAGGGACGCGCCCTGTTCGAACAGAATTGCGCCGTCTGCCATGGCGATCGGGGGAATGGCGCGGTGTGGGCGCACAATGGACTTAATCCGCCGCCGCGAGATTTCACCACGGCGGAGGCTCGGGAGATCCTGACCCGCGAACGCATGATACTGTCGGTCACCCATGGTCGGGCGGGCACGGCGATGCAGCCGTTCAATAAGAAATTGACAGGGGCGCAGATCGCCCAGGTGGTGGATTACATCCGCGCGGATTTCATGTCCATGGGCGCCGGCGGGCAGGAAGAAGCGGTGGTGGCAACCTCGCCAGCGGCCGATCCGCACCAGGGAAATCACCAGCAGGCGCCGGTGGTGGCGACGGCCCCGGCAGGCAACAACATGCCGGACGGCCACTCCGCCACGCCATCGGATATGAGTCTGCCCATGCCCAAGGGCTTGCGGGGTGAAGCGGCCAAGGGCCAGTTGTTTTACATGAGTAACTGCATTACCTGTCACGGCGCCAAGGGTGACGGCAATGGCCCGCGCTCACAGTTCATCACGCCACGGCCGCGGAATTTCACCAGTGACGCGTCACGTGCCTTCTATAACCGTCCGGCGTTGTTTGATGCCATCACCAAAGGGAAGCGTGGCACGGTGATGCCCGCCTGGGGTAAGGTGCTTAGCGAACAGGAGATCGCCAATGTGGCGGAGTTCGTTTTTGAGGCTTATATCAAAACTGAGCTGGATCCGCGGGCAGATGCACAGGGCGACAAAAAAAAAGCCAACTGACCACAGTCAGCGAGCACGAAAAGGGCAGGGAGATATATAACTTCCGTTGCTATTTTTGTCATGGGTACAGCGGCAATGCGCGTACCCTGGCCGCGTCCTATCTCAATCCCAAGCCGCGGGATTTCACCGCCACCGTACCCGACGCACTCAGCCGGGAGGCGATGATAGACGCCGTTACCCGCGGCAAGCCGCGAACCGCCATGCAGAGTTTCAGCAGCGTATTATCGGCGGCGGACGTCGCCGCCGTCGTCGACTTCGTGCGCCGTGAGTTCATGGAGGAAAAACGCCCCAACACGGCCTACCATACCGTTACCAACGGCTGGCCGAATCACCAGCGCTATGCCGCCGCTTTTCCTTTTGCGCTGGGGGAAATCGCCCTGGATGTGCCCTGGGAGCAGCTGAGTGCGCAGCAGCAGGCAGGGAAGCGTATCTACATGGAAAGTTGCGTCAGTTGCCACGACCGGGGGCGAGTGCAAGATGAGGGTGAGGTTTGGGATGCCAGACCCTTGTCTTACCCGCGGAACGCGCCACCGGCATCGCCCAGCGACGCAATCAGTGCCGCCTCACCTTACGGGCTGCACGAGCGCAAGCCCGAGCTAGTTGCGCTGACGGGCGAGCAGCGCCGGGGGGAAACACTGTTTCAGGCCAATTGCGCGTTCTGCCACGCGGCGGACGGAACGGGAAAGAACTGGATAGGCAGTTTCCTGCAGCCCCATGCCCGGGATCTGACCGGAGAACGGGTAGGGGGAATGAACGATGCGCAGCTGACCCAGGTGATTCGCGAAGGCTTGCCCGGCACGACCATGTCGGCGTGGAAAAATGTCCTGGCGGCGGATGAAATCCGGGCGATTGTTGCTTATATCAATATTGCCTTTCGCTCCGCGGTCCGCGGCAATTCGCCGCAATGATTTCTCTCCCCGGGTTTTTACTTGGTGCGTCCGCGGGATTCGGATAGAATTCCGCCGATCAAGCCAGTGAATGTGGTGCCTGAATTATGATTAAAGTTGGAGTTGTGGGCGCAACCGGCTACACCGGGGTGGAATTGATCCGCATCCTGCTGGGTCACCCGCAGGTGCAGCTGCAGGTGGTGACTTCCCGCGGCGAGCGGGGGCAGCGCCTCGATGCCCTGTTTCCCAATCTGCGCGGGAACACCGATCTGGTGTTCACCGATCCGGATGTGTCCGTTCTCAGCGGATGCGATCTGGTGTTTTTCGCCACTCCCAATGGTGTTGCCATGACCATGGTGCCCCAGTTGCTCGCTGCCGGCGTCAAGGTGATCGATCTGGCGGCGGATTTTCGTATCAAGGATCGCAAGCTCTGGGAGCGTTGGTACGGTATGGAACATGCCTGTCCTCAGCTTCTGGAACAGGCTGTCTATGGCCTGTGTGAAGTCAATCGGCAAGCCATTCGTGGCGCCAGCCTGGTGGCGAATCCCGGCTGCTATCCCACGGCGGTACAACTGGGTTTCCTGCCGTTGTTGGAACAGGGGCTGGTCGATGTGCACTCGCTGGTTGCGGATTGCAAATCCGGGGTGAGCGGGGCCGGGCGCAAGGCTGAAGTAGGCTTCTTGCTGTGTGAGACCAGTGAAACCTTTAAGGCTTATGGAGTAGCCGGGCACCGGCACTTGCCGGAAATTGCCCAGGGGTTGACCCTGGCAGCCGGCCGGGAGGTGGATCCGACCTTCGTGCCGCATCTGACCCCCATGATTCGGGGTATACATGCCACGCTTTATGCGGATATGGTCGCCAAAGACGTTGATTTACAGGAGCTTTACGAACAACGCTATCGTCAAGAGGCGTTTGTGGATGTCATGCCCAAAGGTTCTCATCCCGAAACCCGCAGTGTGCGGGGAACCAACTTGACCCGGCTGGCGATTTTTCGCCCCCAAGGTGGGAAACGGGTTGTCGTCCTGAGCGTTATTGACAATCTGGTGAAGGGGGCCGCCGGTCAGGCCGTTCAAAACATGAATCTTATGTTTGGCCTGGAAGAAACCGCAGGATTACTGGGTGTAGCGGTCCTGCCGTAAGTTCAGGATTTATGACTGTTGCCGATACTCATACCACGGGCGGCTACTCTCGGGCCCGATAGGGGATGCATGGCCAAAAAGACGACACAGCTGATTATCAAGCAACGCTCACCGTTAAAGTCCTGGCTGGTAACCTTGAGTTACCTGCTGGTTGCCGGTGTCGGCGGGTACGGCTTGTATAAGTATGGCGAGCATCAATCCGGCTTCAACAATGCGGACCTCAAGGCGGATCTATCCCAATATGAGGAACGTATCGCGAAGTTGGACGCAGATAATGCGCAATTGCGTGGTGATATCGCCCTCAAAGAGCAGAGTCGGCAGGTCGAGAAACAGGCCTATGAAGAAGTCGACGTGACCCTGAAGACCCTGCAGCAGGAAATTCTTGAGCTGAAGGAACAGGTGGAGTTTTATCGCGGTATTGTCTCCCCCACCGAGAGTGAAAACGGTGTCAACATCCAGTCGTTTAAAGTTAACAAGACGGAAGAAGCCAACGTCTATAACTTTAAGTTGGTGTTAACGCAGGTAATCAAGAGTGGGACCATGGTCAAGGGTCGAGCGGAAGTGGTGGTGGAAGGTGTGCAGGACGGCAAGGCGCGCCAGATACCCCTGGAAGATCTCTCCGGAGGCGCGAAGAACAGCCTGGAGGTGAAATTCATGTACTTCCAAACCTTCAAGGGCAATATCATCCTGCCCGAAGGATTCTTACCATCCCGCATCCAGGTGGCTGTCAATCCAACCAGTCGGGGTGCCTCGCAGGTGAAAAAAACCTTCGACTGGGTTGATCTGGTCAGTTGAGGAGTGAAGCATATGTTTGGTCGTGGTAACAGCAACAACAACAACAATAATACTAAACAGCCGAAAGCCGGTAAAATCGATACGTTGATCGGCAGCAATACGGTCATCGAGGGTAATGTTCGTTATGAGGGTGGATTGCATATCGACGGCACGGTGAAAGGCAACGTCTATGCCGAGCCGGACAGCGGTTCCGTGATGTCCATCAGTGAAAAAGGCGTCGTCGAAGGTGATGTCCGGGTGCCGAGCATAGTACTCAACGGTACGGTTGTGGGCGATGTTTATGCTTACCACCGGATCGAACTGGCGCCCCAGGCCCGGGTTACAGGCGACGTGTATTACAACTTGATCGAAATGGCGATGGGCTCCGAGGTTAATGGAAACCTGGTGCACAGGGTGGAAACAAAAAAGTCCCCCCCGCAAAACGTTGAGAAACTGGGCAAGCCCGGGGCGCTTTCCCCTGTGAATGGTACGGCTGAAAAGCCCGCGCCAATACTTGATAGAGTTGGTCAGAAATAGGATAATGCCGGGAGATTATGTTATTATCCTCTATCATTAGAGGTTATCAGATTTCTGGAGGCGTAAGATCATGACAGCAGCAGTGACCGCGACGGCGGAAGCGGAATCGATCATCAATTTCACCGACAGCGCGGCTAACAAAGTCAAGCAACTGATCGCGGAGGAAGGTAATGACGCGCTGATGTTGCGGGTTTTTGTCAGTGGCGGCGGGTGTTCCGGATTCCAGTACGGCTTTACGTTCGATGAGAGCGTCGGTGATGGCGATACCAGCATTATCAAGAACGGTGTCACCCTGCTGATCGATCCCATGAGCTATCAGTATCTGGTGGGTGCCGAAATCGACTATACCGAGGGTCTGGAAGGGGCGCAGTTCGTTATCCGCAATCCCAATGCGACCACCACCTGCGGTTGCGGTTCGTCATTCTCCGTCTGACACATTCGTTCCGGCAGTAACGCAAGGGCTCCTCGGGGAGCCCTTTTTTATTGTTGGGGGTGCATTTCTGCGCGTGCGGGGCTGGCGAGCGCCAGCTTGTCGTCGTTGATAATGTCCAGCAATGCGTTCAGACCCAGAGTGGTGCTGCGGAAATCAGCCGCAAATTCCGCAGATACGGGACGGGCGTCCGGCAAGGGTACGCGCAGTGGATTGCGGTGTACGTTATTGATCAGGAACTCATAGTGCAGGTGTGGGCCGGTGGCCAGGCCGCTGCTGCCGACAAAGCCTATGACCTGCCCCTGTTGAACTTCGCCGCCCAAGCGGGCCTGCCGCTGAAACTGCTGCAGATGGGCATACAGGGTGCGGTAGCCGTCGCCGTGGCGAACGATCACCGTGTTGCCATACCCTCCTTTGATGCCGCGAAAGATAATTTTGCCGCTGCCCGTGGTTTTTACCGCGGTGCCGCGCGGTGCCGCATAGTCCACGCCCTGGTGGACGCGCATGCGGTTGAGTATAGGATGTTTGCGCTGACCGAAAAAGGAACTGATGCGGGTGAAATCTACCGGTGTACGCAAGAAGGTTTTGCGCAGGTTTTTCCCGTCCGGTGCGTAATAGTCGCTGTTGCCATCCGGGTCGGTGTAACGCAAGGCGCGCAGCGTCTCGCCATTGTTGATGAATTCCGCCGCGAGAATATCACCATCCCGGACTTTGCGCCCGTCAAGCAAGAGCTCCTGGTAAACCACCGTAAATCTGTCGCCATCGCGGATGTCGAGAGCGAAATCGATATCCCAGCCGAACACGTAGGCTAGCTGCATGATCACGCCATCAGGCAGGCCGGCATCTTTGGCGTCCTGGAACAACGATGATTTGATGGTGCCGCGGGCGATCTGCGTGCGTTTTTCGTGTTGCCGGTTGATCTCGGCGAAGCTATATGCGCCGTCGACGTAGTTGATTTCCAGACGATAGGCCGGATCAGGCTGATAGTGCAGCGCCAGCAGGGTGTCGTCCCGGGTTTGGAAGCGGAGAATCTCCCCCGGTTTGATGCTGCGCAGGCTTGCCGGCAGATTCGTGCTGTGCATGATATCGTGCAGGATGCGTGGCGCCAGGTGCAGTTGCGCGAAAATCGATGCCAGACTCTGTCCTTGCTGGATAGTGATTTCGCGCCATTCCGCCGACAGGGCCTCCGGCTCGGGCAGCTTGTCGTTGCTGATCGCCGCAGTGGCTTGCGGCGGTGGCTCGTGCCGCAAGGCATCGGCCTGCTGGCCGATGGTAAGCAGGGCCGCGCCGGCGAAGGTCAGCAATATCCAGCTCAGGTGCCACAGGGGATGAAGGGGGGGGGTGCCCTGCGGCCGATCACTGGCGCGGTGTTTATAATCCCGTAGCGGAGGTGGTGCGGAATGCATGGATATGAATCTCCCTGCCGGTTTGCATGGGCCATGACTTCTTTATCGAAGGAATTCAGCGGGAATTTAGCCCCTCGCTGCGCTGTCCGCCCATGTTCAGCCTGCCGCCGCAGGTGCCTGCGCGCTGGCGCCCTGCGCCGTCCGCCCGGTCGGCGCCGGCGCCAACTCCGCAACTAAGTTTAGGCGGTGAGTGCGGTTCTGACAAATTGCGGTGAAGATCGCGGGCAAAAGCTGACGAACAGCAGGTGCTAAGGTTACAATACCGGCCCCTGACAAGCCGTGGAAGCTGTGTTTATGTTATCACCCGAAGAGTCGCTGGCCCAGATTAAACGCGGTGCGGTGGAATTGCTGCTGGAGCAGGATTTGCTGGAGAAACTCAAGGAAAACCGTCCTTTACGCATCAAGGCCGGTTTCGATCCGACGGCTCCCGATCTGCATCTGGGCCACACCGTGCTGATAAACAAATTGCGTCAGTTCCAGGATCTGGGTCACGAGGTGTTGTTTCTGATCGGTGATTTTACCGGCATGATCGG
>DKAS01000089.1 GCA_002448875.1 Proteobacteria bacterium UBA6920
CGCATCGGCCGTACCGGCCGCGCCGGACGCAGCGGTGACGCCATACTGTTCGTGGCGCCGCGCGAACGCAATATGCTGCGCAACATCGAACGTGCCACCCGGCAGCCGATCGAGTTGATGGAGCTGCCGTCCAGCGAAGCGGTGAACGACAAGCGTCTGGCGGAGTTTTTCCAGCGTATCACCGATACCCTGGCGACCGAGGAGTGGCGGGAATATCACACTATTCTGCAACGCTACCAGACCGAGCACAACATACCGCCGCTGGATCTGGCGGCGGCTTTGGCCAAATTGCTGCACGGTCCGTCGCCCCTGCTGCTGAAAGCGGAAACCCGGCGCCGCGAAGAGCCACGTCCGGAAAGCGGCGGCAAAGGCCGGCGGGACGCCGGCGACTCGCGCCCGCCGCGTGAGCGCCCGGCGCGCAGGTCTCACGACAGCGACGTGGATATGGAGACGTTTCGCGTCGAGGTGGGTGCGCAGCAGCAGATCAAGCCTGGCAATCTGGTGGGCGCCATCGCCAACGAGATCGGCCTGGACAGCGAGTTCATCGGCCGCATCAACATCTATGACGACTACAGCACCATCGATCTGCCCGCGGGTATGCCCAAGGAAGTGATGAACACGCTGAAGAAAGTCTGGGTCGGCGGCGCGCAGCTGCGCATATCGCGTCTCAAGGCCCATGCCGAAGGTGGGTCCAGGTACGGTGCGGCGCGTGATGCCGGTGACTACGATGATGCCAGGCCGGCCAAACCGCGGCGCACCGGCGGCGGACGCGATGACGCCCGGCCCGCCAAGCCGCGGCCTGGGGGCGGGCGTGACGACGCCAGGCCAGCCAAACCGCGGCATGGGGGCGGGCGCGATGACGCCCGGCCGGCCAAGCCGCGACCGGGTGGCGGGCGTGACGACACCAGGCCGGCCAAACCACGCCATGCGGACAAGCGCGCGGATAAACGTACAGACAAGCCTGCAGATAAACGTACGGACAAGCACAAGAAGAAATTCTCCAAGGACCAACCGCTGGCGATCGACAAGCGCAAGAAAAAGAAGAAAGACCGGCAGCGGGATTGATTTCGCCTGTTTAATAAGGAGTTCCCGCCCGCTCTGCGCAGCGGCGGCGGTCCGCTTTGCNNTGGCGCTGGACGTCCCGGCAAAGCGGATCGCCACCGCTGCTGCGGGCGGGAAGGTGATTTGATGCTTGGTTTCGCCGCGAGTCTCGGGGTGTTGTTTTTGCTCTCGCGTTACCCGCCGATCGGTGTCACCCCATCGGCGCGTTACCAAGTACGCTGCATTGATTTCACCTGTTGACTCGGCACCCTGTGCGCTGATCGATGCCACCCGTTGGGTGTGCTGTGCGTACCGTTTCTTGTCGCGGATCAAGTATAGGCGTTTTTCGCCATGGGATAGGTGAACAGGAGAAAATGCGCCGAGTTGACCGCGAAGTGCAGGAGGATCGCGGCCTCGATGCGCCGGGTGCGCTGATACACCTGGCCGTAGGCGAAGCCGGCGATGGTGGCCAGAATCACGAATTTCCAGCCGCCGCCCAGATGGGCGGCGCCGAACAGCAGGGACACGGCCGCCAGCGCGTACCCGCTGCCGTGACGGTAGCGCGCCAGGGCCTGGGTCGCGTGGCGTTGCAGGATACCGCGAAAAAAGATTTCTTCCGCCACGCAGGTGTAGAGCAGATTGGCATAGGCCCAGCGGAAATAGTGGGTGGAAAATTTCAGGTCGAAGGCGAGGATGCCCGTGGCCAAACCGATGACGGCGATGATCGGCAGGTAAGTCAGCAGCTGCCATGCCACCGGGCGCGCAAGGTTTAGACATTGCCGCGGCGACGGGCATTTGGCCACGCACAGGGCGGCGAGCACGGCGGCCAGCAGGGGTTTGTCCAGGGTGAAGCGCAGTTTGCCCGTGGCGACGCCGCTGCCGGCGAGCGTTTCCGCGAGATAATTTACGTTGGCGAATCCCGGCACCGCATGCATCGCCAGGGCGATCACCAGCGCCAGGAAAACCACGGTAGCGATGGTGACGACGGCGAGCGGCGGTTGGCGGCGCTGCAGCACTTCGAAACCCACCGGCAGGCGCTGGTGCAGGGCGTAGATTACGGCGCACGTCAGCAGCAGCACAATGGCCGCAAGCCCCGGCAGGGATGCCAGTCCCAGCGTCCAGCTTACCGTCAGCAGCAGGAGGATGGAAATAATGCTGACCGTGGGGCGGGGAAACAACCAGGCGAAAATGATTGCCAGACCAGGCAGGTAATACAGTGTCCAGGAGGTGGCGGCGATGCTCTGCATGCTGGGCGTTACAGGCGTTGTCAATGGGCCAAGAAGATTATGCACTGCTGGATAAATTAACGCATCGGATAATTTTTCGGTTCGGCGTGTCGAGGTCGGTCGCTGACGGTATGGGTTTTCTTCGGTGACCGACCGGGCATCCGGTTACATAGCCTGCAGCAGCGACGCAGCCTGGTTGACGAGGCTGCGGTATAACCTTATGGCGGGAATCCAATAACGAATCCNNGGTCGCAAACTCCGCGGAAACACGACTGCGTTGCTTTTCCGCGCGCGCCTGTGCTATAAACGAGCTTCGACATTTTTGGACTTGGGTAACGGTTAACGCCATGAAATCCCTCACCTCACTGCTCAACGTGGTTTCTGCGCTGCTGGTCGTGGTGGTGGTGGTCGTCTCTGGCCAGTCGCCGTAGCGGGTTCATGATCTGAAATCAACCAAAAACCCCCTCCGGCGACTCGCCGGAGGGGGTTTTTTTTTGCCAGGAGATTGCTATGTCACAACAGCCAACAGCAGCAGGACGAGGTAAACCATGAAATACAGCGGTGCGCAAATCGTGGTGAAACTTCTTGAACGCCAGGGTATCCGCATGGTCGCCGGCATTCCCGGCGGGGCCAGTTTGCCCTTGTATGATGCGCTTAGTTCCAGCTCCATACGTCATATTCTGGCGCGCCACGAACAGGGAGCGGGATTCATCGCCCAGGGTATGGCGCGGACTGAGGGCCGGCCGGCCGTCTGCCTTGCCAGTTCCGGCCCCGGTGCCACCAATCTGCTGACGGCGGTGGCGGACGCCAAAATGGACTCAATACCGTTGATCGCCATTACCGGCCAGGTGCCTACCGCGTTAATCGGCACCGATGCGTTCCAGGAAGCCGACACCTTCGGCCTGATGCTGGCGATCACCAAGCACAATTGGATAGTGCGTTCCGCCCGCGAATTGCTCGAGGTGATTCCCGCGGCGTTTCGTATCGCCATGGCGGGGCGGCCGGGGCCGGTAGCCGTCGATATTCCCAAGGACGTGCAGCTGGAACAAATCGAAGTGGTGCAGTGGCCGGAACCGGCGCTGATTCCCGCGCCGCCGCCGCTGGCGGTCAGCGAACTGGAGCAGGCGGCGGCGCTGCTGGCCGACGCACAACGACCGGTATTGATGCTGGGCGGCGGCGTGGTGCATGCCGGCTGCGCGGCGGCAATCCAGTCGTTGGCGGAACAGCTGGAGCTGTTTACCGTCGCCACGTTCATGGGACTGGGGGCCATGCCCAGCACGCATCGGCTGTTTCTCGGCATGCTGGGCATGCACGGCGCGCGCTATACGAATCTGGTGCTGGAGGAATGTGATCTGCTGCTGGCGGCCGGCGTGCGCTTTGATGATCGTGCCACCGGTGAGGCCGCAACATTTTGCCGGCAGGCGCGCATCATCCACATCGATATCGATGCCAGCGAACTGCACAAGATCAAGTCGGCCGATGTGGCGATCAACGGCGATGTGGCGCAGGCGGTGGCATACCTGCGCGCACATTGTCCGTCGGCCAGCCGGCCGTCATGGCGGCAGCGGGTGACGGCGTTGCGTGCCGACTACCCTTTGCCGATCGATGAGCATGCCGGTGAGTTTACCCCTTATCGGCTGTTGTCGCAGATCGCGCGCCTGGTGCCGCCGGACTGTGTGGTGGTCACCGATGTCGGTCAGCACCAGATGTGGACCGCTCAGGTTTATCCGTTCACCCGTCCGCGCCAGTGGCTCAGTTCCGGCGGACTGGGCACCATGGGATTCGGTCTGCCGGCGGCGATCGGCGCTGCGTTGGCGCAGCCGCAGCGTACCGTGGTGTGCATCAGCGGTGACGGCAGCATGCTGATGAATATTCAGGAGCTGGACACGCTGGCGGAGCATGGGCTCAATGTCAAAATCGTCGTTCTCAATAACCAGCATCTGGGTTTGGTGAAACAGCAGCAGGCTTTGTTTTACGGCGAACGCTACCTGGGCATACGCAACCGCCGCGCCGCCGATCTGGCCGCCATCGCCCGTGCCATGGGCATCGGTGGCATCGATCTGCAGGATTGCGAGCATCCCCTGGCGGCGCTGGACCGCGCCCTGGCGACGCCCGGTCCGGTGCTGATCAACGTGCCCATCGACCCCGAAGCCATGGTCTTTCCCATGGTGCCCTCGGGCAAGGCGAATCGGGACATGATCCTGGCCCGTCCCGCCGCGGGAGGTGGCGCATGACGGCAACATACAATTCCGGCAACGCGATTCTGCAACTGACGGTGCGTAATCATCCGGGCGTGATGTCGCATATCTGCGGATTATTCGCCCGTCGCTCCTACAACATGGAGGCTATTCTGTGCCTGCCGCTGGCGGATCGGCGTTACAGTCAGGTATGGCTGTTGCTGGACGAAGACGCGAGGCTGGAGCAGGTGATGCGGCAAACGCAAAAACTGGTGGATGTCATCGACGTGCGCAGGCACGACGGGGCGGTGGATATCTTCCCGCGTCTGCGCACCGTGGTTGGCGAGTGAGGCGGGCGCGGCTTTAATTGCGCGCCACCACCGTCTCTTTCACTACTTTCCAGTTGTGCTCGGCTTTGGTCAGGCTGAAACTGCACAGGGAGCGTTCGGCCAGGCCGAAGCCGCGCAGTGCCTGGGTGGCCACCACCCGGGCGGTGCCGTCGCCGATCTCGATATGGTGAAACTCCGTTTCCCGGGTCTCGGTTTTCTTGTTGGCGGCGCGGCGGTCCATGAAAAACTGCAGGATCTGGTTCTTGTCGAAAGTGCGGGTGCTGCCGTCGCGGGCGACCTGGATCAGCTGGGTGTTATCGGAATAGAAACGATCCAGGCGTTCCACATCGTTGATGCTTTCGCAGTGGGTGAGGTCCTGGATGACCTGCAGAATGGCTTTTTCGTCCTGGGACAGGGTATTGGCTTCTTTCATACGGGCTCCACGGAGATGACGCAGGGCGCGGATTTCGCCCTTGCCGGGCAGTGATACAAAATTAGTGCCAGCGACGCTATTTTTTACCCATGCGGGTAAGGTAGGTATCCAGTTGGTTGGCAAAAGCCTGGCGATCCCGGGCGGAGAGGGGGGGCGGTCCACCACTGTGAATGCCGCTGGCGCGCAGGGTATCCATAAAATCACGCATATTAAGCCGGGCTTTCACCGTCGCCGCGGTATGAAATTCACCGCGCGGGCTCAAGGCCACCGCGCCTTTTTCGATGACCTGGGCCGCCAGGGGAATGTCGCTGGTGATGACCAGATCATCCGCTGCCACCCGCTGAGCGATTTCGTGGTCGGCGATGTCGAAGCCCGCAGCCACCTGCAGGCTGGCCACATGACGCGATGGTGGCAGATTGAGAGGTTTGTTGGCGACGAAGGTAGTGGCGGTGGCAGTGCGCTCGGCGGCACGCAGCAGAATGTCGCGTATGGCGCCCGGACAGGCATCGGCATCGACCCAGATACGCATGCGGGATTATCGGCTTGTCGTCATATCACGATGCCATCGACGCCATGCGCGCATGTTTTTTGCGCATGGCGGCAATGAACTCGCTCCATACGACATCGGGTTGCCAGATGCGGTGCAGCAAGGCGAAAGCGACGTCTTCGGGTGCTCCCCGACGCAGCAGCAGATACAGACCGTAAAAAGCGCTGACCCGCATGTTGGCGGCACAATGGATATGCAGCCGGCGCGTGGCGTGTTGCTCCATGGTGGCGAAGAACGCCAGCAGATCGGCCTCCGTCGGCTGCTCGAAGCGCACCGGCAGGTGCACGTAGGTCATGCCCAGGGCGCTGACCGAGGCGGCTTCATCGCGCAGGGAATAACGCGGATCGTCGTGCAAGGCCAGATTGACTATGACTTCGCAGCCGGCGGCGGCCAGCGCCGCCAGTTGCGCTTCACTGGGTTGGCCGGAGGTACTCAGGCGCTGATCCACGGCATGAAACTTGTAAATTCGTTCGAGGCTCATGGGTTCCTGGTGTATGCGTTGGTGGGCCTCAGTCCGTGGACCCCGTGGCGATGTGGCCGGCGAACGGATGGGTGAAATAACGGAACCACAGCCCCAGGCAGAGCAATCCCAGCAGACCCAGCCAGGGTTGGCCGTGGGCCAGGGCCAGTAGAACCAGCATCACGCCTAATGGAATGAGCAGCGGCGCCAGCATGAACAGGCTCAAGGTGCTGATTGCCAGCAATACCGATCGCACAGTGGCTGCGGTTGAATGCTCCGAGCTCGTGGATGCCATGGCGCCGGTGCGCGAACGCGGGTCAGTCATAAGCTCCCCCCTTTTGTTGTGAACGATGCGAGATTTTCCCCCGGTCTTCAACATTCTAAATTAGATTCACTATCCCGGCGTCAACTATTTTTTTTCCGCTCGTTGTCGTCCGGGGGGGCTGTGGAAAAGTATTTGTTTTCAAACCTCTATCGCGCAAGGCCAGGGGGGGTGACTGTCTTTGCCGGTGTTCTGCGGTGACACCTGGCGGCCAGTGCCGGCGATGATTCCATTGTTTTGATATCAAATTAGCGGTTCGCTGTGTTTGATCAGCACGGTGAACATAGAAGATGCCGCATCCTTGCGGCTGCCAGTTCAGTGATATACCGACCTGGCAAACTCCATGTTGACCGGCAGATGCAAGGCCACCGAGTCGACCCGACCCAGGCGGGTCACCTTGTGATCGCCAAATCGCTCTACCTTCAAACCCATCAGTTTCATGATGCGCTCGCCGGCGGTGGTGGTGACCATGACATATTCGCTGATTTTCCGCTCACAAGCGAAGCGATACAGGGAGCGAAATATCTCATAAGTGGCATTGCTGATAACGCCGTAATAAGCCCGATCGAGCGAGCGATCGACGGTAAATCGGCTGATCTCCCAGATATGGGGGGCGTGCGGCAGTGGTTCGCCGCGCGCCAGCTGGGGAAACAGATCGCCGAACATGTAGTCGTTGGTGGTTTGAATCAGCCGGGTGCAGGCCAGCACCCGGTCGTGCACTTTCAGTACGGAGTAAACGGTGTTGTCTCGGTCGAAGTGGTCGTATTCCCGGCCTTGCGCAGACTGCACCTGCCATCCCAGGCGCTGATGAAACGTGCGGAAACGCAGTTGGTAAATGGAATCGCGGGTTGGGGCGTCGATGGTGGCATAGGGAAATACCAGTGACTCTATCGGGGTGCTGTGCATTGTTTTACTCCACACTGTGAAGAACCGTTAAATACTGAAAAGTATTCAACCACCAAATCAGGGCCGGGGAACCTGTTAGTGTTGACAGGCCGCGGCTGGTGAGACGATGTTCAGCCACCCTGTTTGCGGCAACCGTAAGGTAAACGGACACTGGTGCCGCGCTGTTCAGGGCAGGGGTCATGGGAAGTTCGATCGCTGGCAGGTCTGACCTGTCGAAGTTGACAGCTATGCTTTTCGCGGAGAGTTGATAATCTGGATGCCCAATGCACTGGAACCGATGGATCTTCGATAGGGGCAATACCCGCCGGCCCGAAGCAGACTCCATGCGGAAATATTCCAAAGGAATCCGACATGCTGAAAACAACCCTATCGGGCAATAGCCCGCGACAGAATGTGAGTAAGGATACGGAAATGCGGTGTGAGTTACACCCTGTTGCAGTGGCGAGCGCGGACGAGGCGGGAGCTGCAGTCATGGCGCATGAGCCGCCAGCCAGACAAGTAGCTAGCTGCACTTGGGCGTCCGAAGAGGAAATCTGGAATTTCGCCATGGGTTGCACCTGCACTTCCCTGGATTTCGACGAGGATGCTCCCCCGGAAGATGTAAACGATGTCACCACCGCGGATCTGCCGCCAGCCAACCAGCCCGTGGCCACGGGACCCGGAACACGGCACAATGCCTGGCTGGACGAATATGTCGTTGACGGTGAACGGTGGGCAGGCGGAGTTGCCCGGGATGGGAGATAGCGAATATTGATCGCGCATTCCACCCTCTGGCAGGCGATGCAATCCTTTGTCGGTGCGGAGCCGCAGCGGATTTTTGCGTCGGTGGTGGAAATGCCCACGGAATCGTCGCGTTTGAAATGCCATACTTGCGTACCCAACGGGAAAAACCACCAACTGCCGCAACCGCTGCGGCTGCTCAAATGTGGCGGTGCCGGCCTCGACGTACAGGCATCGCAG
>DKAS01000237.1 GCA_002448875.1 Proteobacteria bacterium UBA6920
TCAGGCATTTCTTGCTCTGGTGCACGAATTCGATCGGGTCCTCAACTGTCAGGATATGGCCGAATTCCTTGTCGTTGACGTAATCGATCATGCCCGCCAGGGTGGTGGATTTGCCCGAACCGGTCGGTCCGGTCACCAGCACGATGCCACGCGGGAATTCGGAAATGCTCTTGAAGATGGCCGGGGCTTTCAATTCTTCCAGGGTCAGGATCTTGGTGGGGATGGTTCGAAACACCGCGCCGGCGCCCCGGTTCTGGGTAAAAGCATTGACGCGAAAGCGCGCGATACCAGGCAGTTCGAAGGAGAAGTCGTTTTCCAGGAACTCGTCATACTCCTTGCGTTGCTTGTCATTCATGATGTCGTAAATCAGGCTGTGCACCGTCTTGTGGTCCATGGGGGGAACATTGATACGGCGCATGTCCCCGTCCACGCGGATCATGGGTGGAACACCTGCCGACAGATGCAAGTCCGAAGCGCCGTTTTTGACGCCAAAGGCCAGTAATTCAGCGATATCCATCGTTTTATTCCCCTACTGATTCGATTATTTAAGCCGGTGGTTCACAGGCCGTGGCCACTGGGGCATTCTGTATAGCGGCTGCCGGTGCTGAATCTGAATATCGGCAGTGGAATTTTGCACGGGCCCTGCAGGTCTCGGGCCGTCGCAGGCAACAGATTGATTTGCCTTGGAGTATTCTGCACAGACACAGTACAATTCCGGGGTCAGCGGAGCGGAAATGAGTGATGTAGCGCATAATCTTGCCACGGTACGGCAGCAGATCGCACAGTGGGAGCGGCAGTACCATCGGCCGGCGGGATCCGTCACTCTGCTGGCCGTTAGCAAAGCGCAACCGGTGGCGGCCCTGCGCCAGGCTTACGCCGCGGGGCAGCGTGATTTCGCGGAGAGTTACCTGCAGGAAGCGCGCGGCAAAATCGACCAAATGGCCGATTGTAACGCGACCTGGCATTTCATCGGACCGTTGCAATCCAACAAAACCCGCCCGGTAGCGGAAGGCTTCGCCTGGGTACACAGCCTGGATCGCTTGAAGACGGCGCAGCGCCTCAGTGCGCAGCGACCGCCGGAGTTGCCACCGCTCAATGTCTGCCTGCAAGTGAATATCAGCGGTGAACAGAGCAAATCCGGTGTGGCGCCGCAGGAGTTGGCCGGTCTGCTGGCGCAGCTGGCTGAGTTACCAGGTCTGCGCCTGCGCGGTCTGATGGCTATCCCCGCCGCGGAGACGGACTTTTCCCGCCAGCGCCAGGTATTCCGCCAGGTGCGCCAATTGTTTGAGGCGTTAAAAGCGCAATTTTCCCTGTTGCCATTTGATACACTGTCACTGGGCATGTCCGGTGACATGGAAGCTGCGGTAGCCGAAGGTTCGACCCTGGTGCGCGTCGGGACGGCGATTTTCGGCCCGCGTCAGGCGTCACAAGACTGATGTTTTTACTCAAGATTTGGATACCAGGATGAACAAGAAAACCATCGCATTCATCGGCGGCGGCAATATGGCGACCAGCCTTATCGGCGGCTTGATCAACGGGCATGTGTTACCGCAAAACATCTGGATCAGCGAACCGGATGCCGACAAGCGTCAGCTGCTGGCCGCCCGGTTCGGGGTACGCGCGGTCGCCGACAATACCACGGCCGCCGGCGCCGACATCGTCATTCTCGCCGTCAAACCGCAGGTCATGCTGGCGGTTGCCCGCGAAATCCAGCCGGTCATGCTGAAACACAAACCCCTGATCATCACTATTGCCGCGGGTGTGCGTATGGCATCGTTGGCGCGCAATCTGGGCGACGATCTGCCCATCGTCCGCGCCATGCCCAACACGCCTGCCCTGTTGCAGACCGGCGCCACCGCCCTGATCGCCAATGCCCATGTCAGCCTGGGGCAGCGCAGCAGCGCCGAGTCCATCATGCGTTCCGTCGGCCTGACCCTGTGGCTGGAGAGCGAAGACCTGATGGATGCGGTGACCGCGGTCTCCGGCAGTGGTCCAGCCTACTTCTTCCTGCTGATGGAAATGCTGCAGGAGGCGGCACAGCAACAAGGCCTGGATGCGACTTCGGCGCGCCTGCTGGTGCTGCAAACCGCCCTGGGTGCGGCGAAAATGGCGCTGGAAAGCGATCAGGATCCACAGGCCCTGCGCCGCCAGGTCACTTCGCCGGGAGGCACCACGGAGCGGGCGATCAGCACACTGCTGGATGGTAACATACAGGACCTGTTCAACCGCGCTGTGGCCGACGCCACGCAACGCTCGCGGGAACTGGCGCAGCTGCTGGAAAAATAATAATCAACCTGGAGAAACAACTATGGGCGGGTCGCACCTGGGCAATGCCGGCATCTTTCTCATTACCACCTTGTTTGGCATGTATACGCTGGCGGTCATGCTGCGCTTCCTGCTGCAGATCGTCCGTGCGGATTTTTACAACCCGGTCAGCCAGTTCATCGTCAAAGTAACCAACCCGCCGCTACGCCCCCTGCGCCGCGTCATTCCCGGCGTTGGCGGTATCGATATGGCGGCGGTGGTACTGATGCTGGTGTTAAAGTTCGTCGAGCTGTTCATTGTCGGCCTGCTGATGGGATATACCTTCAATGTCATTGGCCTGGCGGCCCAGTCCCTGGTCGAGCTGCTGCGGTTAACGGTGGATGTGTTTTTTTACTCGATACTGATCCAGGTGATTCTCAGCTGGGTCAGCCCCGGTGGCTATAACCCGGTGGTATCGCTGCTGTACAGCCTCAATGAACCCATACTGCGCCCGGCCCGCCGCCTGTTGCCGCCGGTCCATGGCTTCGATCTATCGCCCGTTATCGCTATGATCTTCCTGCAATTGGTCAATCTTGTGGTGATCGCATCGATCAGTGATCTGGCGCAAAGCCTGCTGCGCCTGTCCGGTTGATACCACGCCATGGCCGCGTCCTGGTATCAATGGCAGGACAGCGATCTGCTGGTCCGCGTGTGGGCGCAACCGCGCGCCCGCCGCGATGAAATCGCCGGCCTGCATGGTGACTGCCTCAAGGTGCGGGTAACCGCCCCCCCGGAGGATGGCCGGGCGAATCAGGCCATTATCCAGGTGCTGGCCGCCGTTTTTGCGCTGGCCCCCAGCCGCGTCGCTCTGGTCAGCGGTGGCAGCGGGCGGGCCAAAACCTTTCGTATTTCCGGGCCGGGATTACGGGATCCGCAGGTGGTGCTGGCCGCAATCCCTTGACCGGCCCGACGGCCCGTAAATCCCCCGCCGCAGAACCTGGAATAGGATTGTATGTAAAAGGTTTTTTTATTATTTCTTATCTAAACTTCCCGGATTCCTTGTCGATAACAGGCAAAGCAGCGCCACCTTGCGGCTTGTCGTGTGTTTTCGCGCGTCGGTCTGGAATACGTCCGGGTAGAATTAAATTTTGATGAAAGAACAGCTTACCAAACACCTTGAGGTCTACGCCCGCTGGAAGGCTTTGATGATACGCAACATCAAGTCTTACCAGGAGTGGCTGGTGAAGCAAGGCATGAATGAGGCCGAAGATGACCTGCGCATCTTCGAAGTCATCGACTCCCTGACCTCGGACCAGCTGACCGTGGCGTTTGTCGCCGAATTTTCCCGCGGCAAGACGGAATTGATCAACGCGATATTTTTCGCGGACTACCAGCGGCGCCTGTTGCCGTCGGCGGCTGGACGCACGACCATGTGCCCGACCGAATTGTTCTACGACCGCGAGACCAACCAGGCCTACATCCGCCTGCTGCCCATAGAGACGCGCTCCGAAGATACCACCATCGCCGAATACAAGCAGGAACCGACTTACTGGAACACCATTACGCTCGACGTCAACAACCCGGATTCCATGGTCGAAACCTTCAAAGAGATTGTCAAGGTCAAGACGGTGTCCGTGGGTGAGGCCAAGCGCCTGGGGCTTTATCTGGAAGAACATGAGATCCAGGGTTTGAAGGAAATCGAGGTGCCGGTGTGGCGCCATGCACTGGTCAGCTTTCCCCACCCCATGCTGCAGCAGGGGCTGGTCATTCTCGATACCCCCGGCCTCAACGCCCTGGGCAACGAGCCGGAATTGACCATGGAAATGATTCCGCAGGCGCAGGCAGTGTTGTTTATCCTGGCGGCGGACACCGGCGTCACCCGCTCCGACCTGGAAATGTGGAAGCACCATATCACCCCTTACATAAACAGCGCCAACACCGGGGTGCTGGTGGCGCTGAACAAGGTGGATACCCTGTGGGACGAGCTGAAGGATGAAGCCACGGTGCTGGCCAACATCAAATCGCAGTGCGTGTCCACCGGCAAGCAGCTGAATATCAAGGAAGAGAAAGTCTTCCCGGTATCCGCGCAGAAAGGGCTGTTGTCCAAAATAAAGCACGACGAGAAACTGCTGCTGCGCAGCGGCCTGCCGCGGCTGGAAGAGTACATCAGCAAGGAAATTCTGCCGTCCAAACAGAGCATCGTGCGCGAAAATCTGCTCAATAAGATCGGCGCCCGCATCGAGAGCACCAAGGAGCTGCTGACCGGTCGCTACGAGGCGGCCAAGCAGCAGCTGAAGGAATTGCAGTCGCTCAGCGGCAAGAACACCGACGTCATTCTGCAACTTATGAACAAGGCGCGCGAGTCGCAGGCGGTGTACAAGCAGAATGTGGAGAACTTTCAGACCAGTCGGCATGTGCTTTCGCAGCAGGTGAAGGCGGTGCTGGACACTCTGAGCCTGGAGAATTTCGATAAGATCATCTCCAAGACCCGCAATGAGATGGTAGACAGCTGGACCACCAAGGGCATGAAGAATGGCATGAAGTTCTTTTTCGACAATGCCAAGCAGGTGATTGATCAGGTCGCCTGGCAGGCGGACAAGTCAAACGAGATCGTGCGCGCCATCTATCAGCGCTTCAAGGAGGATCATCAGATCGACGTGCGTCCGGAGCTGTTTACCACCAAGAAATACGTGGCGCAGCTGGAGCGTTTGTATCGCGAAGCGGAGGCGTTCCGCAACAGCCCCGTTACCACCATGACCGAACAGAGTTTCGTGGTCAAGAAGTTCTTCGTGCAGTTGGTGAGCCATGCGCGCAACATCCTGTTCCAGGCGCACCAGGATGCCGAGTCCTGGGCCAAGAACGTGATGAAACCACTGGCGGCCCGTATCAAGGAACGCAAGCATCAGCTGGAACAGCACCTGGAGAGTCTGCAGAAGATTAAGGCGTCGCGGGAAAAGCTGGACGAGAAGATCCAGGAACTCGAAGGTATGTGCGCCAACCTGACCAAGCAGATCACCACCATAGACGCCATTCTGCGCGCCATCAACACGCCCCTGCCGGAGCTGACGGCGCAGGCGCAGGCGGAAAAGAAACAGGCGGTGAAAGCCTAAGCGGCGCCGCCTACAGGGGCAGGTCGTAGTCTATGGTCAGGGGCGCGTGATCGGAAAAGCGCTGGTCCTTGTAGATAGCCGCTCCCCGCACCTTGCCGGCCAGTCCCGGCGTTATCATCTGATAGTCGATGCGCCACCCCACGTTTTTCGCCCAGGCCTGGCCGCGGTTAGACCACCAGGTGTACTGTTCGGCCTCCTGGTTCACCACCCGGAAGGCGTCGACCCAGCCGGCGGCGCCCAGCAGCTCATCCAGCCAGGCGCGTTCCTCGGGCAGGAAGCCGGAATTTTTCTGATTGCCGCGCCAGTTTTTCAAATCAATATTGCGGTGAGCGATATTCCAGTCGCCGCAGATGATATAGTCCCGCTGCATCTGCCGCAGGCGTTTAAACTGCGGCATCAGTCTGGCCATCATGTCGAACTTCACGGCCTGGCGTTCTTCCGACGAGGAGCCGGAGGGCAGGTACAGCGACGCCACGCTCAGATCGCCGAAATCCGCCTGCAGGTATCGGCCCTCGCCGTCGAAATCCGGCCAGCCCATGCCGCGAATCAGCCGGTCGGGTTGGCGGCGGCAGAACAGGGCGACGCCGCTGTACCCTTTTTTTTCCGCGTCGTGATAATAAACGTGGTAGCCCGCGGGGTAGTGCAGGGATTTATCCAGTTGATGTTCCTGGGCTTTCGTCTCCTGCAGACAGACCACATCGGCGTTCTGCCCGGCCAGCCAGGTAAACAGGCCTTTGCTGGCGGCAGAACGAATGCCATTGACGTTGACGGTGATGACGCGCATGGGACGGCTGTTTTCCGCAAGGGGAAGCGTTACAATGGCGCCCATTGTACTCGTAACGCCCCCGTTGTGGCCACCGGCCGCACCGGCGTTTTGCCCAGTAATTCAGCGGGAGTGACCCATGCAGACGTACCAGCAGGAATTTCTCGATTTCGCCCTGGAAAAAGGCGTGTTGCGGTTTGGCGAGTTTGTTCTCAAGTCGGGCCGGTTGAGTCCGTATTTTTTCAATGCCGGCCTGTTCAATTCCGGGGCGGCAGTGGCGCGTCTGGGCTTGTACTATGCGCAAGCCATCAAGAATTCGGGTATCGGCTTCGACATGCTGTTCGGTCCGGCCTATAAGGGCATTCCACTGGCGACCGCGACAGTGGCGGCGCTGTATGAGCTCTACCGCCTGGATATTCCTTTTGCCTTCAATCGCAAGGAGGCCAAGGATCATGGCGAGGGTGGAATCTTCGTTGGCGCTCCGGTCAAAGGCCGGGTGCTGGTCATCGACGATGTGATTTCCGCCGGTACCTCCGTGCGCGAATCGGTCAGCATGATCGAGTCCCAGCAAGCGACGCTGGCCGGGGTGGCCATCGCTCTGGACCGCCAGGAACGGGGTACCGGCAGCCGGTCAGCGATACAGGAAGTGGAGGAGTCCCTGGGGGTGAAGGTCGTCAGTATCGTCAATCTCGCCGTCCTGATCGCCTATCTGGAGAACAAGCCCGGCTATGAAGAGCAGCTGGAAAAAATGCTGGCCTACCGGCGCCAGTATGGCGTGCAGTAGGCAAACGCCGGTCGGTTGGGCGGGGCGGGTCAACCCAGGATCAGTTTGCTGCCGATCAGCAGGGTGACCACCTCGAATACCCGTTTGATCCAGCGATTGCCTTTGCTGATCGCCAGGTGCGCTCCCAGGTAACCGCCCAGCAGGGAGCCAGCCAGCAGCGGCGGCAGCCAGTCCCAGGCGATATTGCCCAGCCAGCCCAAGGTCACGGCGCCGGTGCCGTTCCAGAACATGCCGACCAGAATCAAGGTATTGGCCACCGCCAGTTTGTAGTCCAGACCGAACCAGCGTACCAGCCACAGGGTGACGAACAGGCCGGTACCCGAGGTCAGGGAGCCATTGAGAATACCCAGAAAAAACAATACGCTGCCGCCAATGATGAAGCCACGCCGGTCACGGTGCCGCGCTTCCACCCGTTGTCCGAGCTCAGGCTTGAACAGGGAATACAGCCCCAGCCCCAGGGTCAGTACCCCCAGTGCCAGTTTGGCCTGGCGATCCGGAACGGTAAGGATGAAACTGGCGCCCAGCACCACCCCCGGAATACCGCACAGCAGCATGATCAGGACAAAACGGCGATCCAGGGCGCCTTCGCGCAGATTGCGTACCGTGGCGCCCAGGCCCAGCGCGACGGTGGCCACCTTGTGGGTGGCCAGGGCAACGCCAAAAGACAGGCCGAGGAAAATCAACACCGGAAACTGAATCAGACCCGCCCCACCGCCGGCGAAAGCGGAAAACGCGTTGGCGACCAGGGAAATGACGAACAGCAGGGCGGCGTTGATCCAGTCCATGGGCAAGGGGGTGACCCTTAGGCCTGAATCAGGGTGCCTACCCCCTGGTCGGTAAAGATTTCCAGTAACACCGCATGCTCCACCCGGCCATCGATGATATGGGCGGAGCGTACCCCGCCAGCCACCGCATCCATGACACAACGGATCTTGGGCAGCATGCCGCCGGTGATGGTGCCGTCGGCGATCAAGGCATCCACCTGCCGGCTGGTAAGGCCGGTGAGCAGCTTGGCCTGCTTGTCGAGCAAGCCCTGGGTATTGGTCAGGAGCATGAGTTTTTCCGCCTGCAGAACCTCCGCCACCTTGCCCGCCACCAGGTCGGCGTTGATGTTGTACGCACGGCCGTCATTGCCCACACCGATAGGGGCGATGACCGGGATGAAGTCGCTGTGGACCAGCATATCGACCACCGAGGGATCAATACTGGCCACTTCGCCGACGTGACCGATATCGATGATTTCCGGGGCCTGCGCTTCTGGCGAATTACGGGTGATGGACAGCTTGCGCGCCCGAATCAGGTCGCCGTCTTTGCCGGTGAGCCCGACCGCTCGGCCGCCATGAATATTGATCAGATTGACGATTTCCTTGTTGACCAGGCCACCCAGCACCATTTCCACCACATCCATGGTTTCGTCATCGGTAACCCGCATGCCGTCCACGAAGGTGCTTTCCTTGCCTATGCGCTTGAGCAGATTGCCAATCTGGGGGCCACCACCGTGGACCACCACCGGATTGATACCCACCAGCTTCATGAGGACGATATCCCGGGCGAATCCACTTTTCAGGTGTTGTTCCACCATGGCGTTACCACCGTACTTAATGACTATGGTCTTGCCGGCGAAGCGCTGTATATAAGGGAGTGCTTCCGTCAGCACCTTGGCGATATTCATCGCCTGTGTGGACTCAATGGCCATGGGGCCCCTCCGAAGTTCTAATATTTCGTGATATTCCGCCGGTGAAGAAATGATTTGACAGGGTTGCCTTCCGGACTAGGCGGGCCAATCTTATGAAATCCAAAAGAATATGGAAACGGTTTTAAGTTTATTTAGAAAAATATTCGGGAACAATGCTTTGCAATTCATTAATAATATTTGAATTCAATAACTTAGGCCTATATAACGAATCCCGAATAGCAAATAACCCTAGCAGATAACTAGGATGGGATCTATGTATTTGTACCGCCGCTGAATTTCCAATTTGCCAACGCTGCCACAAAAAAAATCTGGGACAATTTCCACAGTTGTGATGGAGTTGGCATATTATGTCAAACCGAGATATAATTCATCCAGATTTAGTAAGGCTATCGAGTTATCTTTACGGACATTACCCAGGTTATGGGTCCCGGGTAAAAGGAAGTAAAAGAGCTTTATCTAAGGGGTAATTGTTATGCAAAGCGACAAGAGTAAGACCATGGCCATCAGGACGGCGCCCTGCCCGGCGGTAAAATCCTTCGTATTCGTGTTCCTCACTTTCGTATCCCTGTTTTCCCTGCACGCGGTGGCAAAACATGTGATCGACGGCAGTCTGCCGATCATGCCCGAGGCGGGCGCGAATCCGGTGGCGGACGTGGTAGAGCAGCAAGCCGCGGTGACCGGGGACGATCAGGGGGCGGGCAAGCCGGAGGGCGAATTTACCCTTTCCCGGCCGGTTTATGCGGGCACGGAGGCCACTGAAGTTACCGCCCTGTGGAATCCCCTGTCTAAGACTTATCTAACCGAGGAGCAGACCCGGCTGTTGATGCTGGCCTTCGATATCGGCTACAAACACGGAGGTATCCAGCAGGCTAAGCTGGTGCAGGCTACCATGATGCAGGAAACCATCGCCGGACTGATGGGACGCATCGGCCATCTGTCAGCGCCGGTGGGCAAGCGTTCCTACGGGGTGATGCAGGTCAAGGTCAGCGCCGCCAGCGACGTGCTGCGCCTGCACCACGAGCTGGGTGAATTCAAGTCGGAAGAGGAGTTGATCGCCAAGCTCATTACCGATGACGAGTTCAACATCAATATTGCCTCCCTGTTCATGATGCACCTGCGCAAATTCACCGATACGGATGCCCAGGCATTGATGGCGTACAATATTGGCTTGAGCGGCGCCAAGCGCCAGAAAGACCACTCCAGTTTTGCCTATGTCCAGGGAGTGCGCCGCTTCTACCAGGAAGTGATTCTGCCCTTCAACGAGAAATACCGGGCCGAGTACAGCAGCTCCTCGCCGGTATAACCTACTCGCGCGTGCTTGGCGCCCTTTTTGCGTTCTATTGGCGGGACCAGGTAGGGTCAGAACGGCAGAGTGATATCGGCCTTGACGCTCAACATCAGCTGGCGGAACGCGTCCTGAATGCGTATCAGCGCCTCTGGGGTGTGGCCCTCGAAGCGAATGACCAGGGAAGGCGTGGTATTGGAAGCGCGCACCAGTCCAAAACCGTCGCTGAAATCCACGCGCAGGCCATCAATGGTCGTGATCTGGGCGTCGGCAAAGCGTGCTGCCTTGACCAGGTCCGCGACGAACGCGAAATGCTCACCTTCGCGCATGTGCACGTTGAGCTCCGGCGTGTTCACGCTGTCCGGCAGGGCGTCGAAGATGCTGTCGGCGTCACGGGGGTCCTTGGCCAGAATTTCGATCAGGCGCGCCGCGGTGTAGGTGGCGTCGTCGAAACCGTACCAGCGTTCCTTGAAAAATATGTGACCACTCATTTCCCCGGCCAGCGGCGCTCCGGTTTCCTTCAGTTTGGCCTTGACCAGCGAATGGCCAGTACGCCACATCAGGGGCTGGCCGCCGTGCTGGCGGATCACCTGCGGCAGATTGGTGGTGCATTTGATGTCGAAAATGATGGTCGCGCCCGGGTTGCGTTGCAGGATATCCATCGCGTACAGCATCATCTGCCGGTCCGGCCAGATGATTTTGCCCTGTGGTGTGACCACGCCCAGACGATCGCCATCGCCGTCGAACGCCAGACCGATATCTGCGCCCAGCGCCTGGACGCTGGCGATGAGGTCGGCCAGATTCTCGGGTTTGCTCGGATCCGGGTGGTGATTGGGAAAATTGCCGTCGATTTCACAGAACAGGGGGGTGACCTGGCAGCCTAGATTGCGCAGCAATTGCGGCGCGACGCCGCCGCTGACGCCGTTGCCGCAGTCCACTACGATTTTCATGGCGCGCGCGGGGCGAATATCGTCGCTGATCCGCTTGATATAGGCATCGATGATTTGCGCCTGGCGTATTGCGCCGCTGCCGGAGCGATAGTCGCCGGTTTCGACGCGACGGCGCAGGGCCTGAATCGCCTCGCCAGCGAGTGTGGTGCCGCCGATCACCATTTTCAGGCCGTTATAGTCCGGGGGGTTGTGGCTGCCGGTAACGGCAATGCAGGTGCCGCACTGAAAATGATTGGCAGCAAAATAGACCACCGGCGTGGGCGCCATGCCGACATCGATGACCTGCATGCCGCTGTCGACCAGGCCCTGCATCAGGCTTTGCGCCAGTTGCGGTCCGGAATTGCGGCCATCGCGGCCGACGACGACGGTGGTTTGCCCCTGTTGCCCGGCTTCCGAGCCGAAGGCCTGGCCGATGGCGCGAACAAGATCGGGTGTCAGTGCCTTGCCGACGATACCGCGAATATCGTAAGCCTTGAAGATTTCAACGGGTATTTTTTGCACGACGGAATTCCGAAATAATACTGCTCAATGACGCCCGGAGTGGCCGAAGCCGCCGTCGCCGCGATGGCTTTGCCGGAAGTCCTGCACCACCTCGAATTGGGCTTGTACCACGGGCACGAACACCAGTTGCGCGATGCGCTCGCCGACGTTGATGGTGAAACTGTCGCCGCCCCGGTTCCAGCAGGAAACGAACAACTGGCCCTGGTAATCGGAATCGATCAGGCCGACCAGATTGCCCAGGACGATGCCATGCTTGTGACCCAGGCCGGAGCGGGGCAGGACCACGGCCGCCAGACCGGGGTCGGCGATGTGTATCGCCATACCGGTGGGGATCAGGTGTGACTGTCCCGGCTCGATAACCAGGGGTTCATCAAGGCAGGCACGCAAATCCATGCCCGCTGAACCCGTGGTGGCGTAAGTCGGCAGCGGAAACGTCGTGCCGATCCTGGAATCGAGTATTTTCAACTGAATTTTCTGTTCGCTTGTCTGCATTTTCCCCCCGTCTGCCGGCGTTAACCTTTGGCGCCGACGACTACGACCGCCATTTTGTCAGGATTGACCCGGCGTTTGAAGGCGTCCTTGATCTGTTCCAGGGTTATCGCCTGGATCTTGTCGTTGAACTTGTCGAGATAGTCCAGCGGCAGATTATAGAAGCCTATCATGGCGACGTACTCCACGATCTTGTTATTGCTGGAAACGCGCAAGGGAAAGCCACCGGTGAGGTTTTTCTTGGCGGCATCGACCTCCGCCGCGGTCGGGCCGTCGGCGATGAAATCGCGCAGTGTCTGCTGTAATACCTTCAAGGCTTCGTCCCGGCTGTTATTCGCGGTCTGCAAACCAAGAATATAGGGTCCGGTCTGTCGCATCGGCAGGAAGTAGCTGTAGGCGCTATAGGACAAACCGCGCTTTTCTCGGATTTCATCGCTGATGCGAGATACCAGGCCATTGCCGCCGAGGATGTGATTGCCCAGGTAGAGGGCGAAATAGTCCGGATCGTTGCGCTTCAGCCCCGGTTGGCCGACCAGAATATGACTCTGCGTCGACGGGTGTTCGATGAACTGGGAACCTACCGACACGGTCGCCGTCTGGTCCGCGATCAGCGGCGCCGCTTCGCCCGCCGGCAGTTTGCCGACCAGGGTTTCCGCCAGTTTCTTCGCATTGGCCGTGTTGACATTACCGACGATGGCTATGACGCAGTTGCGCGCCACATAGTATTTTTTGTAGAACCCGAGCAGGTCGTCGCGGCTGAGGTTGCGCACCGTTTCCTCGTTGCCTTCGGGCACGGTCGCGTAGGGGTGGGTGCCGTAGAGCATCTGGAAGAACTCTTCCTCGGCAATGTCATCGGGCGACTGTTTACGGCTCTTCAGGGCGACCAGCAGGCGATTTTTCTCGCGATTGAAGGCGTCTTCGGGGAACGTGGGCTGGCTGAGAATCGAAGCGACGAGCGCGGCGGCGCTGTTGAGATACCGGGGCTCCGCCAGGGTGCGCAGGGTGAATTCGGCCACATCGCGCTCGGAACTGTTGCCGGTCTGGGCGCCGATGGCTTCGAATTTCTCCGCCAGGTCATCGGCGTTGAGATCCGCTGCGCCTTCGGGCATCACGGCATTGGTCAGCAATGCCAGGCCATTCTTGCCTTGATCGCGGGCCGCGCCGGCGTCAAACCAGATCTGCACATCCACCATCGGCAGTTCATTGGCTTCGACGAAATACACGCGAGCGCCGTTGCCGGTCTGCCAGTTCTGTATTTTGGGCGCGGCCAGGGTCTGATCAGCGGCCAACAATCCGCTTAATCCAACGCAGAGCCCAAAGATAATTTTACCGTAGTACATTGCCGCCTCCGTTGGAAGAAGTTTTGACCGCGTTGGCGCCATCGAGCGGCTGGGGGTCCAGCTCGGCAATGGTCAGCAGGTCGTCATTCAGGTATTTGCGCGCCACCTGCAGCACCTGCTGGGCGGTGACGGCATTGATCTTTTCCACGTACTTATCCATCAGCTGCCAGTCCAGATCGACGGTGGCCATCTGGCCCAGCTGCATGGCCTGGTAAAACACCGAATCCCGCTCGTAAACCTTGCCGGCGACCACCTGCGCTTTGACCCGATCCAGCTCGCTGCTGGAGACTTCGTTTTTCTTCAGGTCGTCCAGCTGGTCCTGAATGGCCTGTTCCAGCAGTTCCACGCTGTGCCCTTCGGCCGGGGTGCCGCTGATGGTCAGCAGCTCGTCCAGGCGGGAATAGGGATCGTAACTGGCGCCGATGCCGCTGGCGATTTCCTGGCCCCGCACCAGATTCTTGGAGAAACGCGCGCTGTTGCCGCCGTCGAGGATGGAGGCCAGGACGTCGAGGGCATAGGGTTCCCAGTCGGTTTTCGCCGTGCGCACCACCGGTACTTTGTAGCCCATGATCAGGTGCGGCAATTCCGCCGGCGCTTTCACCGTGATATGCCGCATGCCTTTGTGTTCCACCTCCCGCTGCGGTTTGACCGGCGGTATGGTTATCTTCTCCAGCGGCCCGAAGTATTGCTTGGCCAGCTTTAACACCTCCTGTGGATCGACATCGCCGACCACTACCAGCGTGGCGTTATTGGGACCATAGTAGGAATTGTACCAGCCCTGCAAGTCGTCCAGGGTCATGGACTCGAGGTCCTCCATCCAGCCAATGACCGGATGATGGTACGGGCTGTTGACATAGGCGGTAGCGGCGAAGCGCTCATAGGTCAGTGCGGTGGGTTTGTCCTCGGTGCGCATGCGCCGCTCCTCCATCACCACCCGGATCTCGGCGGCGAACTCCTTGTCGGTGAGCGCAAGGTTGGCCATGCGGTCGGCTTCCAGCCGCATCATTTCCGGCAGCGCGCGCTTGGGCACGATCTGGAAATAGGCGGTGNNTACCAGACCTGGGATACCACCACCGGCGCGCGATGGTCTTCTTTAACCAGGATTTTCAATCCGTTGTCGAGTTTGAACTCGCTGACTTTGGCGGCCAGCGGGCCGGAGAAGACGGCCAGGGGGAGGACAAGCAACAGGGGAGTGCGTAATTTGCGCATAGTTACGGGCCTTTAACTCTCTAATATACTTGTTATGATGGATTCCGGTGGAGGGTGATAGGATAATGCACCTTCCACGCGCTATCCACAGGTTTGCTGATTCAGCACCCGGGGTATCGTACGAGACCGTTCGAGCAGCGAGTAGTTCACAACCCATGGTATTTGGAAAAGGCAAGAAACAAACCAGCTCCGACCCCACTAAACCACAGTCTAACGCTGGTTTATTTGCCCGCCTGAAGGAAGGGTTGGGCAAGACGCGCGCGAATTTCACCCGGGGTTTGGGCGCGCTGCTGGGCAGCCACCAGCGGATCGATGAAGAGTTGTTCGACGAGCTGGAAGCCCAGCTGTTGCAGGCCGATGTCGGCGCCGAGGTGACGGGCAATGTCCTCAATCGTCTGCGCGCGGCAATGAAGGCGAGCAAGTTGCGCGAACCGGCGGATGTGGTGCGCTGCCTGGAAACCGAAATGGGTAGTCTGCTGCTGCCGGTCAGTCAGCCGCTGCGGGTTGATCCGGCGCACAAACCTTTCGTCATTCTCATGGTCGGCATCAATGGCGCCGGTAAAACCACTACCATAGGCAAACTGGCGCGACAGTTTCGCGACCAGGGACTGTCGGTGATGCTTGCCGCCGGCGACACCTTCCGGGCGGCGGCCGTCGAGCAATTACAGGAATGGGGCCGGCGTAACGATATTCCCGTGGTTTCCCAGCACAGCGGTGCCGATGCCGCCTCCGTGGTGTTTGATGCCCTGCAGTCTGCGCAGGCGCGCGGCATCGATGTTTTGCTGGCCGACACCGCCGGGCGCCTGCACACCCAGTCCAATCTGATGGAAGAGCTGAAGAAAATCAAACGGGTGCTGGCCAAGCTCGATGCCAGCGCGCCGCACGAAGTGATGCTGGTGCTGGATGCCGGCACCGGTCAGAACGCGGTCAACCAGGCACGACAATTCCACGCCGCTGTCGGCCTCACGGGCATTACCCTGACCAAACTCGACGGCACAGCCAAGGGCGGCGTATTGCTGGCCATCGCCCAGTCGCTGGGCGTGCCGATCCGTTTCATCGGCATCGGCGAGGGTATCGAGGATCTGCGGGTGTTCCAGGCGCAGGACTTCGTGACTGCGCTGCTTGAACCCGAAGGCGCTTGATTCCTGGATGATAGAATTCAGCAACGTCATCAAGCGCTATCCCGGGGGGCACGAAGCCCTCAGCAATCTGAGTTTTCGCGTGGCAGCGGGGGAGATGGTGTTTCTTACCGGCCATTCCGGGGCCGGCAAGAGCACCCTGCTTAAGTTGATCGCGTTGATCGAGCGCGCCACCCGCGGGCAGATTCTGGTGGACAGGAAAAATCTCGGGCAGATGAGCCCGCGCGCCATACCGCATTTCCGGCGTACCATGGGCATCGTGTTTCAGGACCACAACCTGTTGTTCGATCGCAGCGTATTTGAAAATGTGGCCTTGCCGCTGGTAATTACCGGCGTGCGGCACCGGGAGATCGGCCGCCGGGTGCGGGCGGCACTGGACAAGGTAGGATTGCTGAATAAGGAAAAACACCTGCCCATCGCATTGTCCACCGGTGAGCAGCAACGGGTAGGTATCGCCCGCGCCGTGGTCAATCGGCCGAAGCTATTGCTGGCGGACGAGCCGACGGGCAATCTCGATCCGGAGTTGTCGGCGGAAATCATGCGCATCTTTCAGGATTTCAATTCCATCGGCACCACGGTCATTGTAGCCACCCATGACGTGAGCATTATCGAAAAATTTTCCGTTCGGGTCCTGAAGCTGGGGCAAAGCCAGCTGTTGGCGGATTCCGCGGCGGAAGATCGGCGCTGGACATAGCGGAGGGAGACGGCGAATGAGTTCCGTAAATGCATCACCCTATCGCAAGAACGGGCGGGCCCCACGCCGCGAGTCCGCGACCAGTGCCGTTACCCGGCGTGAACGCGATGATATCTACCTGACCCTGGCCGGCCGCTATGTCGGCGGGCATCTTTGGGCGCTGCTGTCGACGCTGGGCCAGTTTATTCGCAACCCCTTAGCCAATCTGATGACCTCGATGGTCATTGGTGTGGCGCTGGCGATGCCCGCCGGCTTCTATGTCATGCTCGACAATGCCCGCCAGCTGACGGGAGTGTGGGATGACTCGACCCAGATCACGGTTTTCCTCGCGGACACGATCAGCGACGCGGAGCGCGCCGCCTTACAATCCACCATCAGTCAGCATCACGATGTCTCCGGCGTGACCTATGTGTCCAGGGAGCAGGCGCTGGCGGAGTTCGGCGCGGACTCCGGCCTGGCGGAGGCCATCGCGATGCTGGACGAAAATCCATTGCCGCCGGTGCTGATTGTGACTCCGGCGATGGCGCATCTGACACCCCAGGTGGCCCAGTCCCTGATCACCTACCTGAAGTCGCTGCCCTCGGTGGTCGATGTGCAAATGGATATTCAGTGGGTAAAGCGCCTGAGCGCCCTGCTGGACATCGGCCAGCGGGGTATTTATCTGCTAGGATTTTTTCTGGGTATCGCGATTCTGGTGATTGTAGGGAACACCATTCGTCTGATTATCCAGAATAAGCGCCATGAAATCGTGGTTACCAAGCTTATCGGTGGTACCAACGCGTTTATCCGCCGTCCATTTTTATATTGGGGGATCTGGTTCGGTCTGGCGGGAGGCATAGTTGCCTGGTGTCTGGTCATGACGACCATCTGGTATTTAAAGACCCCAGTGGGGGATCTGGCCAGCCTCTATAGCACACATTATGAATTGAAATACCTAGGAGCAATACCGGGGAGCGCGGTCATTCTGGTAGGGATCTTGCTGGGACTGGTCGGGGCCTGGCTGTCGGTGGGGCGCCATCTGCGCTCGATTGAACCTCGTTAATTATCAATTAGTTAAATGCTTTTGCCAGCCCATTGTAATGTTTATTGTGGGGGCTCAGGTAAAATTTCGTGGCCTTGTAAGTCTGAACTAATTCTAATCTTGGCACTCCCATCGCAAGAGTGCTAGACTTCATCAACAAAAGCTAATATAGGGGCGGCGAACATGGCCAATGACCTGATTCTTGCGATCAATCCAAGTACCTCTGGCAGCCTGGAGGCTTACGTCAGCGCGGTTAATCAGATACCCATACTCAGCCAGGAAGAAGAGCAGTCCCTTGCCCGCCGTTTGACCCGCGAAAATGACCTGGTGGCGGCGCAGCGTCTGGTTATGTCCCATTTGCGTTTTGTCGTCCATATCGCCCGTGGCTACAAAGGCTATGGTCTGCCGCTGGGCGACCTGATCCAGGAAGGTAATATCGGTTTGATGAAAGCCGTCAAGCGTTTCGACCCCGATGTCGGCGTGCGGCTGATTTCGTTTGCGGTGCACTGGATTCGGGCGGAAATTCATGAATTTATCCTGCGCAACTGGCGTATCGTCAAGGTGGCCACCACCAAGGCGCAGCGTAAACTGTTTTTCAATCTGCGCAGCTCGAAAAAGCATCTGGGCTGGTTCAGCAAGGATGAAATCGAAGCTGTCGCCGGTGATCTGGGCGTGACGCCCGAAACAGTGCTGGAAATGGAAAAGCGCATGAGCGGGCACGACACTTCCTTTGATGCGCCGGTGGATCATGACGAAGACAGCGATTATTTCGCACCAGCCAGCTACCTGAATGATGCAGGCGCTGATCCGGCGCAGCAGTTGGAACAGGAGAACTGGGAAAGCCACCATACCGATCGTTTGCAGCTAGCACTGGCGAATCTTGATGAGCGCAGCCGGGACATCCTGCAACAGCGTTGGCTGGCGGAGACCAAAGCCACCCTGCATGAACTGGCGGCGAAGTACCAGGTATCCGCTGAACGCATTCGTCAGCTGGAAAACAATGCGATCAAGAAACTGAAAGACTCCCTGGCGGCGTAACACAGCCTTGCTTTGCGTGACACAAGCCACCCTGCACGGGTGGCTTTGTTTTTACCGCGTAGGAATTATTTCCAGATTTGCCACCACTTTTTTCGGTAGGATCTTAGGTTCATTGCCCTGGCCTGGTCATAACACAGAGCGCAAAGTGGAGAGATCTTGGCGATTCGGGTAAAGCTTCGGTCCTGCACTCCGTACTCATTTAAATAGGTTTCACAATCGCTGCACCAGGCGATGGGCCGGTCCTGGGATGGTGTTTCTCCCGACCACCAGAAGCCACGTGGCCGGCCATCCTCCAGGCATTTGAGAACATGTTGGCAGGCGAAGGCTGCGCTCTGCCTGCCGTGTACGCGACAATTAATCTGATTAGCCGAAAGCGTCGCCATCCTGCGCCCCCTTCCTGAGTTACGAAGCCTGCTGGCTGCCGCCAAGGCACCGATTGCGGAAAAGGGGTGTCTATGGCAGCGCACCGCCGCTTACAGGTGTGCCGGACAAAAGCCGACGCTGCAGGCGACTGAGCAGGGACAGATTAGAAATTGAATCCTAATCCCGTCAGGACGACGATCAAGACAGGTTGTTATATTTCCAGTAAGACAATACAGCCTGGTGACTTGCGGTGACCACGCGCTGATGATCACCGCTCGATAATAACCTAACAAGTTTTTTAGTTAAATTGGATTTTGGCGCGGCAGCAAGACAATCGTAAAACCACACTCGGCGACGCAACGAATCAATGGCGTGGGTTATGATGTGAACTTCGGCGCGCGACAGCAAGATTCCATTAAGAATCAATTGTCACGCGCCAGGTCGAAGGCGGACTTAAGGTCTTTGTATTGACCTGTCGACCATAATTTATTCAGTGAATTCGCCAGTTCCGCGGGCGAGTGAAACAACGGCAGCACGATAAATTTACGGAAGAAAATGGTTCGGTCGGTGGACGGCAGTACCGCCACAGCCCGCATCAGACAATCGCTGTTGGCCAACGTAAGGCTTTCGATGACGTTCGCGTTTGCTTCGTCCACTTCGGATCCGGAAAAATCCGCAACTGCCTCGGCGATAAAACGCGAGGTGGTGGGGATGGAATCGCAAGTCAAGGCCGCGGTTTTCTCTTGGTTCCAGCGACTCCAGAAAGCGGCATTGTCGATCGCATACAGATCCTGCAGCTCTTCTGCGGCGTGCGCGCTGACACTGAAAATTAGTAGTAAGAATAACGTCCTGATCATAGCGCCAGTCTACAACGACTACACCCCGGGTTTTCGGAAAATTTTATCCTAATGTAAGTGCTCTTCGAAACTGTGTTGTGTTCGCCTATACAAGCTGTTTTAATGTGGCATATTATATTTATCTATATTTATCTATATTTATCAATCAATTACCCGTGTAGCCACTGTTAAGGTCGGTGAAAACTCCTGCCGTTACCCAGCAAGGCTGGCGGTGTCTCAACCAGACAATTGAATAAATGCCGCAGTAACATCGTCGTCACCTAAAACACGGGTCGTATGACCTTTGCCCCAGGTGTCTTCCACCAGAACTATGTCACCAGCCTGGAATAGGCGCGTATTGCCGTCACTGACGCCTACCTGCAAGCGGCCGGTCAATTGAATATAGTATTGGCGACGCGGGGTGGGGTGCCAGTCGCCGAACCAGCCCGTGGGAAAGGTGCAGAAAAAACTATGGTCCACCTCCTGGCGGTCGGAAAGCCACAAGGGTGGCGCCGGTGGCGCGAAATCGATATGCCGCAAATCAATCGCTACATCGCCGAAATGCGATTCGCCCTGGGTGTCGCAGAAGATTCTCGTATACTTCATTGCTGCTATTCTTGTGTATTGCCCAAAGGTTTATGCGACTGTGCTGGCCGAAAATCACTGTTGATTTCGGTCATATTGCTCAATAATGCTTGACGGCGATAGTAAATGACAATGATCAGGATCAGACAAGCGATACCAATGGCTGCTGGAAACAGCACGGTGGTCATGGAGTAACTTTCCAGAGCGACGATAACCAGCATATTGCGAATAACAAAGAGAAAATAGAATAACGGCGCTTCGGAATCAGGCGAGGCAAGCACTTTTCTGAACGTGGGTCCGAAGCCGAGAAGGTCGACAGTGGTAAGAATTGCGACCGCCCACAGTGGATCGCTGCTGAAATACCAAAACGGCAGGGCACTGAGCGCCGTAACAAAAAACAAGGTATCGGTGCGCGTCATTGTCAAATCCGCACGTTTCACGTATGCCAATGTTGCGATGAAAATAGTAACCCCGGCCGAGACCCCTATAGGCCAGGCACCAATTCCGCCTTGTGCAGCGACTTGTGCGAGAAAAACGACGAAAGTGGTTATGCCCCATATTATCCAGGAAAATACATGAGGGCGGTTGCGACCGCGCAGCGTGTCATGAATATAGGGCAGAAAGGCGGCGAATGTTAAGATAATGGCAGCACTGCTGGCGAGGCTCTTATAAATCATCTGATTCGTTTCCACTGGCCGCCTCCCGGTCTTCACAGTTTGGGGCTATTGTCGACCACTGAAAAAAAGCCCCGTTCGGCATGGTGATTGGCGCCATTTTCAGGTTTCAAACATTACCACTCTTCTCTCGTTACGAAGTACGCGGACGTGAGGTTTGATTTTTTCATGTTCTGGATGGGTTTCGTATTCCTCGAGAGCTTGCAGAGAACTGAATTCAGTAATAAAAATAATATCCGCGGCGTCCTTTGATGTGTCTTCGTTGATAAAAACATTCAGCGCTTGCATGCCGGGTATTTTTCCGCGCATGCTTTCGAGCAAGAATTGCATGTGTTGGCAATTTGCAAGTCTCTCGGCGGCAGAATTGCCGTTGACTCGCCACATCACGACTCTGTTGAGCATTTTCGATTCCTTACAACGTTCAGATTCCAATTCTACGTAATAAACGTTCCATGAAGGTTGACTAAACAGGTCGCGCTGGAGTTAGCCATTAGCCAGTCCTGTTCGCCAATTCGCTTGTTGCGTCACTATATGTCTTTGAACTCATGTCGCAGTAAACCGAAACACTTCATGTCGCGATAGGTGCCTTTCAACAATATAGCTTCACGACGCAGACCTTCTTCCTTAAATCCCAGTTTCAATAATACACGTTCCGATGCGACATTGCCTGGAATGGTATCGGCTTGAATCCTGTGCAACGCCCCGCAAGGCAATAAACCGGAAAAACCGCCACGGGCGATTGCGCTAACCGCCTCGGTAGTGATGCCCTTGTTCCAATAGGCAGGCAACAAATCATAGCCGATGACTGCATTGCGCATCTTTTCACTCCATGAGTTGAAACCGCAGGTGCCGATCAAACTGCCGGTATCCTGCAGGCGTATAGCCCAGCGAATACCGGTAGCTGCCTGAAACCTGGATGTAAATAGCTGCACGAGTTTTTCGGCCTGAGAAATTTCGGTGAATTCATCCAGGTCATAATAGTTGACCACTTGGGGGTCCGAAAACAGGGAAAAAACGGCGTTTACATCAGAGGGAGTAATTGTATTAAGAAGTAAGCGACGGGTGGTAAGGTCAGGAAAAACCATATTTATTTCCAATAAATAAACCGGTGAGTGCTCGCGACCCTGAATCTATCGTGATGCGATAGTGGCCCGGCAGTGTACATCGCCGCGCTCCATAAATTGTCATTATCCGCGTGACAAGGGGTAAAAAACGGGTGGACGCCTGGCGGTAGTGATGTTTAGTCAGGCACTACGACAGGAATTGTGCATTCACATTCAATAAAAATCCACCAATATCTTGTTTGTCCCGTGCCGGATATTTCACTTGGTGCGTGTGTAATAGAAAAACAACTCAACCACTAAAACGATAACCCCCCCAAGCACGAACATCTGTGCGGCCCAAATGGTTTGATCATCGATCGGAATGCACTGGTTGGCGAGGGCAAACAAATCCTCGGTATCGCCTGTGGTGGCACATGTCTTGTTTAGGTATCGATATGCACCTATACTGCATTGCCAAAGCATTCCTCCAGTAACAGCGAGGACCGCAGCCAGTATTCGTCTTTTTCCATGCCATATCTTCAACGCGTAATAAATGGCGCCGAAAACAATGAACAGGTTCAACCGCCAATACAACGGGCGAAAAATATTTTCCATTTTCAATAAGTGTGCGCTGAAATTGTAAGGCTCTGCTGCCAGGATCTGTACTTGTAACTCCGTCTTGGCTGTCGGCCGCAATAATCCGTTCGATCGCGGACGTCACAGCATTTATCCAGGTGCATCCGCTCAATAGCTGCGTATTTCATCGATGATCCTTCTGAATTTCAAGCCTTTTAGCCACGGATCTGTAGCGAAAAATATGTCTTTTGCTCGCTCTTTGATGATATTTAATAAGTGATTTTGGCTTGTCACATAGCTAATAATAAATTTCTGTTTTAATGCATATGTTTGTGCGATGTTTCGCCGTAATATTTATAATCGCGCCAACGGTCATACTAATGAATCTGATGAGCGGTCAGCAGCGCTTTTTGCTCTAGATGTGCGCGCAAGTGAGTGTATTGAAACCGCGCTTGAAGTGTAGGCGCCTCTGCAACAGTTCTTTAGCGGAAGAAATGCCTGAGTTTTCAAAAATCAATTATTTGAGTTAGAGCTCGCTGGTGTAGTGGGCTTTGATACGCCCGAGGTCGGCAGGCCTGGCCTTCCGGTGTCCTGAGGGCGCTCGATCAGGCTCGTGGCAATCTCGGTGGCAATGTCGACGTACTCACGGCAGTGAGACCAGAGACCTTCGTTCCCGAATTTAACCTGCCCTTCGGACGTGCCATGATCGCAACCGAGCAATTCAGAGCAGTTGACAGAGCCGCAACGGTTTTTGAATGTTGACACGAGGCTTTGTACCCCTTTGTAGTTGCGTTCTACGGACTGGGTTTCCGGCTGCCGCCCCATCACCAAATTCAGTGCCAACATGCCGCCAGTCAAGGCGCCGCACATGCCGGAGGTTCTTGCCATCCCGCTGCAGAACCCGGTGGCAATGGCGGGTATGAGAGGGGACTCGATGCCGTGTTCTTTGGCAGAAGATAACGGTAATCTTGAAAATTAAAAAGCGAAACGGCGCCTCATGATTATTGATTTGCAGGTGGCTGCCATAGCTCAACTTTATTTCCTTCCGGATCGATAACCCACGCGAATATACCGAAGTCGGATTCATCCACCTTGTCCAACACATGGCAGCCTTCCTCTCGGAGAACGTTGATCAAGGCGTATAAATCGGCAACGCGATAATTGATCATGAACGTAGCATCACCGGGTTTGAATTGTGAGCCGTCACTGATGGACCAAATCGTTGAACCGTTGATCGGAGTGCCATCAAAATTTTCCCAGCGAAAAGCGGTGCCACCCCATTCCTGCAGGTCAATACCAAGGTGTTTTTTGTACCATGCCTGTAATGAAGCAGGATTTTTGGCGCTGAAAAATACACCCCCTATCCCTGTTACTCGTTGCATAAACCCATCTCCTTCTTGTTATTCAAGCATTCAGTCTCTTTACGCCGACGCTAATCAGAAAATTAGTATAATGCAGTTGCATTCTCTTCGAAAAGTGAAGTCAGAATGCAATAAGCATGACATTGAGTTTTCGATCTTCGTGGCAAAGATATTCATCATCAATTGCTTGTGGCAGATGTCGCCACATTTCGGAACGGTTATCGTAGCGTATAAGAACCTCTACAACCTGGGTAGCGGGCTGTGAAAACACCGTGTTGTAGATGAATAGTTCCCCTTTCTCCGGATCTACTGGAAAGGCCAGCTTTTCCTCGTTGACATCAAATTGTGCATCAATGTTGCCGGTGTTGCCGCGTGCATCGAGCCGGAGCCACTTTGCTATTGATGCCAGGTAAACTGCGTTAAGCGCGTGAACGGCCGTTCCCGCTTCCGGCGGATCGAGTCGATATACTTGATAACAGAATCCGGTTGGAATATTGACAAAACGGCACATCGCTGCGAAAAGATGGCTTTTCGCGTAACAGATGCCGGTGCCCATCTTGAGTACTTCGCTTGCGCTGCAAGTGACAAGATCCGAGTCTATATCTTTAGAATGAGGGATTGAATCGCGCACCCATTCAAATAGGCCCCTCGCCTTGTCGATGTCGGAACTCAACCCGCGGGTGATGTCCAACGTTTTCCGCTGCAGGTCAGGGTTGTCCCAGTCGATGACCGAGGTTATTGTCAGGTAGTCGTCGAGGTTAGACGATTGAAAAATCATAGCGCAAAGTCCTGTTACAAATCTTTCTTGGCACGTAAACGGATTTATATGTTGCCAGTCCCTTGTGTATATTGCAAAAATAAAATTCCTGGCTAACTCTTTTTTGCAAGATTCAAAACGCCGCCCGCATCACTGTAGGTTGTAAGGGTATGATTGTTGAAATCAGGAATCTATGTATCTTTTGTCTATATTTATCGTCTTCCGTAACACTAACCGCCTGTAAGGCGGCTAGCCTGAGTAAGTATTCACCGGCAAAAGGTACTGAGCCTTCTGTATAGCACAGTAAAGACAGTGAGGCGAATGTGTGTAGCGCCTTCACTAGCCACCTTTGAGCGGGCAAGCCACTAATATCGCTCAGGACCAACACCATGACACTGTGCCATTGGTGGCATGCGGGTTTTTGCCCGGTAATGTAGAGAAGAGGTGCTGCCAGGCAGGCGGCTATGATTGCTCATTCAGGTTCAAAGGTAATTGGTACAATGTAGCTATCGCCATTCGCCCCGGAGGCAATGTAAAACTGAAACCTAGAACGCCAAAAAATCCGCAAGCCAAACTTGCGAATTATGCGCCGAACGTTCTATATTTCACTATTCCCCGCTCTAGGTGTCACTGGGGTTCGTTGGTGTTTGAAGAATGAGCTGATAGAAGCTCAGATCGAGCCACCGCTGGAATTTGAAGCCCGCCTGACGGATAGTGCCCGCATGAACGAAGCCTAAGCGCTCGTGCAGGGTGATGCTTTCAGTGTTAGTAGCCTCAATGCCGCCAATCAAGATGTGGTAGTTCTGTTCTTGGGCGGCGGCTATGAGTTTCTGCATCAGGATGCGACCAAGGCCCTTACCTCGATGGTCTTTGTGAACATAGACTGAGTGTTCAACGGAGTACTTGTAGGCAGGCCAGGCTCGAAATGTGCCGTAGCTGGCAAAGCCGAGAAGTTGGCCTGCGGGGCTTTCTACGCCAATGACCGGGAAGTTGCCGCTTTCCTTGGTTTTGAACCAACCGTCCATAGACTCGACGGACCGTGGTGTATAATCGAAGAGAGCTGTCGAATTAAGGATAGCCTCATTGAGAATTTCGAGGATCGGAGAAGAATGCCAAGTGCGCGTGCAACGTACAATTTTCATTGTGGTTTCACCAAGGTGACCGGGATTGTGGCGCTTTGCAATTAACTCTACCTTCCCTCTTTTCGGGAGAAGTTCTTTTTACCCCGGAAAAGTCAAAGATAAAATAGTCCGGGTGGAAAAATTTGTTACGAGTGATGTTCATTCCGGCACGAGGCAATGTAAATAATAAATAGTAAAACAAAAAATGCATCAAAAAATAGTGTAGAAAACATACGAGAGCCGAAGCCATACGATATCACGAGCGAAATAAACAATATTTTGCTCATCGCAGCCACTGATAAAACCATGATACGGACTTCTTTTTGATATGCTCCATAAATCAACATGCCACCTATCAGTGAAACAAGTACGCCCCAGTTACGCACGACGAGCTCGGCTAGTGGACCCTCAAGGGTGGAACCAAATAAAACAGGTAGGGCCAGTTGTGGCGCAATAGCTGTAGCCATCATGGTCAGTGTTCCGATTCCAGATACAAACATGATCCATTTAATATTCTTGCGTACAAACCTCATAATATTCCTTTGGAGAATCTCCAACTAAATATCCTACCATGCTGGTTTCACGACCTGGCGCGCCCATCTTATGCGAAAACCAGAGAGTAGCGAACTGCGCCATTTTTGTAGCGATTAATGAGTCGGGGGGATTGGAATATTGGCAACTATTCTTTCCATTCCAAATATTGAGGCGCTGACCCACCAATGTGATCCCACGGAGCCTTCGAACCAACAAAAAGATGGGCGGCAATATCGACGCCTGGATCGCCATTTACCGATCCAAGCGTTATGCCATGAATTTTTCCTAAATGTGTGCCACACAGAGTTGACCCGCAAGTTTTACAGAATATTAGTCCCCACCCATCTTTTGATTTGTAACTCTGAAGGTTATTTTCTCCTTCCAGCCAAATAAAGGAATCAGATTTGCCCAGTTCAGCATAGGCTGATGAAGCACCACTAAAAGCTTTTCGACAACGAGAACAATGACAGGCATGAGCACTCTTAAGTTCGCCGTTCACTTTGTACTTAATTGATCCGCAGAAGCATTCACCTTCAATCATATTCATCGTCCATATCTAAATGAGTCGGTTGGATTGAGTTGCATGAGTTACTTCGTTGCAAGTACATACCTGGTTCCAGCTATGGCGAATGTAATAAAGAACCCACTAAGATAGTGCAATTTGTGATTCGAAATTAGCTCTCTTTTTTTTCGCCTCTTAGACATTTCCAATGAGATGGCGCCAACGCCAAATGGCGCAAACATCAGATTTATAATGCGAAGCCAGGAGTATTTAATTAAAATACCGGGAAGAAAAAGTGTGCTGAGATAGCCCGCCAACATCCCGGTAAATACACTAACAACAATCCATCCAAAAGGATTCAGCCCCCCTGATTTTCTTTCATGCGAACCGATAAACAAGTCCCATGGAAAATAAACTAGTAATTCAACTAACAATTCACCGATAAATGACAGCGCAGCAAGAATAATTTCTTCCAAGTATTAAACTCTCTTCAGAAAAACACTAACTATTGTTTTAACCACAACTGACCATCCGCACTTTAGCTGTCGCTCCATTGTATGCGATAAATCAAGCGAAGAGAATGGAACAAAATGTTGTAAGCAATCTGTCGGTTGGAGACAACTGCTTTTCAATATTGCGGTTCCAATCGACGGGGTAGAGTAACCGATATATAAGGTAACACCTGCTACAACCCATATTTCCACGTGCGCAACCTGGTGCCGTGTTATTAGATGTCATTCGTCTAACGTTGGTATGAGGGGTCGTTCACTACGCAGCGAAACAGAACAGTGGAACGGCCCTGCACCATGCCCTTTTTACGTTGATTAAATCCCATATAAAAACCCCCAAAGCTTTCCCCAACGTTCCAACCTTTCTTTGCTGCTCAACAACCATGGCTGAATTTGGACGGGTTCACCAAAACTGTAAGAATCGTCAAACAAATCTGCACTAACGGCTCCGCGCAATTCGCCGTCAATGTGACAACCAACTGCTAGTAAGTCACCACAGTAATTGCAACGAAAAAAGTTAGCTTGGCGATCACCGTTTTGGTCGAATGTAGATCTGCCACCTGTGAAATCAATTATCATGCTTGGATCACTTATTACTGCAGAAGGATGGGTCCTGCAATAATTACAATCGCAAACACGAGGGTTTAGATCGTCAATTGATTTATCGACTCTCACATTCACTTGCCATTGACCGCAGCTGCACGAGCCGTTGAGTAAATTTTGTGTAAACATAACGTATCGTTCAGCCGTCCGTGATGCGATGCGGTTTTTTCTCGAAATATGTGCGCAGCGAGGCGCGAATAAATCCCAGCGACTCACGCGTCGGCCGCAACGGCTTGTTAGGGCGGAGTTTTATATCATAGCGGAATCTGCAGCGCTGTTTCATTGCAGAAGCGATAGTCAGTTTTTCCACGTTTGCATTTGGCCCAAACAACTTCCGCAACGATATCCCCTTTTTCGTCAATTAGCACGACGCCCAGCCCATCATGAATTACATCAGATGTAACATGCGTTGTGTAATGGGCCACGTTTTATCTAACTGGTTCTGCCCTGGAAACGTGGACACGCTTAACGATGATCTTTACCGGTTATTTTATCTCGGTTTTTTTGGGATAGGCTCTTATTGCTCAGAATATATCAAAAAAAAGTTTGAGTAGAAGCGATTGTTTGGCCAGCCATATTCAATCATTATGAGAATTTCTCAGCTTATGAATATTGGCTTCCCAATTTCTGCCGTCGAACAATTCAATTTTCATGCCTTTAACCGTCGCGTGATCTAGGCATCTTACATTTACACTAATACCCTCTGGATGGGACCTAGGGATATAAAAGGATTTTATACCACAGGTTTTACAAAAAAAATGCTTTGCTTCATGTGTATCGAACGTATATTTTGCTAGATTCTCTGCGCCTGAATGTAAATGAAATTTCTCTCTCGGTACAATTAAATGTAGATATCCAGATTTTGAACAAATGGAACAATTGCACTCGGAGACATCCAAAACATCAGGCGCTTCAACAGAGTATTTAACCGTGCCACAGTGGCATCCACCATTATGCATCGTCATTTCTCAGATTCCGATTTGTCCGTAACATTTACTGATAATTCGCTTATTTCCTATCGTCCATTTTGTGCGAAAACGCGAGCGCGGCGATCGGCACAAAATAGGCGCCAGGTAATGAGTCGGGTGTACCGGAGTGTTAGGCTTCAGCACAAAAACGTTTAACCATAAGAATCGCACCCATTTCACTGCCATTTGCAAGTGGTTGAGTAACCTGCCGAATGGCCTGGTAACCATTGTAGCGATAGAAGCTAACTGCATTGTACGAAGCATGCAATTCGATTGAAGAAATATCAACGGCTCGGTACTTTTCCTCTATGATACCAAGTAAGCTTGCTCCTATGCCTTGGCCAGAATACTCGGGACGAACATATAAGGCTTTGAGCTGCGACAGCTTCGAATTACCCATACAAAAGCCAACTACGCCGCCCGACGAGGTTGCTGCAACTTCGCAGAGCATGAACTCGCATGCAATTTGGTCCGCGAGCCAACGACAACGATCGTCATCGGGAGTAGGAGACCACGCACGAAGCACCTCTTCTGAATAATAGCTACGTTCAATTGCCTGGACGGCGGCGTAATGCGTGGAAATCATTTGGCAGGCGTCATTTTCACAAGCAGAACGATATATAACCTGAGGGTAATACATTCGAACCCCTAACGATAACTGATCACCAGCTCATTACCTGGCGCCATTTTTATGTGAAAGTGTGAGCGTAGCGAGCTACACAAAATTGGCGCCAGGTAATGATTCGGGTTAATCGAATTGTTAGATTTAGTAGCCTTGATAACATTAACACTTTTATTCATTGAACTAGGTATCTACTTTTTCTCTGCTTATAAACCAATCAATGGTGGCGGACAGAACAACTGTATTATTTGAATCAACAACCTCTACTGGAATAGAAACGGAGCATCGCCCGCGAGAAAGTAACTGACTGATCCAGAAATCTGTGGCTTCCTGAGTTGCAGAGGAGCGTGCAGATACTCGACCAAATGCCGGTTTTCGGAACTTCGCATCAACGCCGCGAACAACTGGCACAAAACCAGTCACATGACCAAGTTGTCGAACTAGGGAACCTCTGATTTATTC
>DKAS01000210.1 GCA_002448875.1 Proteobacteria bacterium UBA6920
TGGTATGTTTGATATGGGTAAAGTTGAAATTCTGGAAAAAGAAATAGCCGCACTCTCGCCCGACGAACTAAAGGAATTTCGAAAGTGGTTTGTTGAGTATGATTCGGCATTGTGGGACCAAAAAATAGAAGAAGATCTAAGCTCCGGAAAGTTGGATTCTCTGGCTTCTGAAGCGCTAAATGCGCACCAGCAAGGCAAGAGCAAGAAACTTTGAAACACCACGCCGCGCCCAGTTTTTGGAAATGCTTTGATAAACTTCCTTCTTCTATTCAGGATCTGGCGAACAAAAACTTCAGCCTGCTGAAAGAAAACCCAGAACATCCTTCGCTCCACTTCAAGAAAATCCGTAACTATTATTCGGTACGCGTTACGATACAATACCGGGCCTTAGGCGTTGAAATAGAGGACGGCATTCTTTGGTTTTGGATTGGCTCTCATGCGGACTATGACAGATTGCTGAGCTAAGCCGATACTTCAAATCGCTCCGGGGCAGGGAACTCCCGGCAGCCCCTCTTCACCCTGACTTCCACTTGGGCTAGGCGACAAGCCAACGACTGGTCCGGCCTCCTCACCACCGGCCCTGGCGCCCTCACCGAAGCCGGCTATACTGTAGTGGAATACGCCGCCAACGCCCTGGCCTTTACCGCCGGGGCCGGCGGCACGGTCGACCACGCCACCCTGCGCCGCAACCAGAACGGCCTGGCCGTGCGCGGCGGCGCGGCCGGCGGCGATCTCACCCAGGACAGCCACCCGGAGATGCATCAACGCACGACAACAATAAAGAATAGACGGTGCGTAAAACGCACCCTCTAAGCGTCAAGACAGTATCTACGCCTACCACTGTGAGTCGAATTTATCTGTGGCCACGGACCCAAATAGTTCCAGTTTCCTTACCTGGTATTTCTGGCATAACGAGACGAGCCGAGGCAATTGATTTTCGATCAGTGGATTCACGCGTTTATCCTACCAGTGTTGGCATGGCGGAACACGGCATCAAATTTCACGCTGCCCACGAGGGGCCCGCTGGTCCACAAAATTAGAACCTAGATATCAGCCTCTGACGCCTCACCTACCCCTTGTCGTGTTTCGCCAACACCAATCGCGCATGTACCAATAGTTGTGGCACATGGGAATTAGCCACCTCCCAGACGATATCCGGATCGAGAGAAAAATAACGATGCGCGATCAAATCGCGCAATCGCGCGGGTCCGCCGCCGACCTTGGCCGGAAACTCCTTCACGATCTCCGCTGGCAGTTTCTTGTAGGCTTCGCCGATGACCTGCAGGTTGAACAATACCGCGTCGAAGCACATGTGATCCGCGGTAAAAGTCTCAAGGGTTCGCGTCTTGACGAATTCGGTGATCTTCTCCGCGCTGGCGATAATATCGTCCAGATACAATAACCAATCACGCGACACGCACCAGATCCTTTGCAATATCGCGGCGGGCACGTGGTTTCAGACCTTTTTCCGTCACCAGATCCACTTTCCGTCCCAGCATGGCCTCCAGATAATCCTTGAGTGCAAAATAGGTGTCAAAGCTGACCGGCGCGGAAAACTCCACTAATACATCGATATCGCTGTCGGCGCGCAGCTCATCACGCGCGGCGGAACCGAATAGCGACAGGCGCGTCACCCCGAAGCGCTGGCAGATCTCATCACGGCAGGTATTAAACAGTCGCAGCAAGGTGTCACGATTCATTCAGCATTACCTTTTTCCGCTCGTAATGTTTCGGCGCCACTGCACCGCCCGGCCACGCGCCGCACGTTGGCACCTATTTATACAGTTATTTCAATAAGTTAATTCGTTACTACAGATCTTCATATTTTAACAAGGAGCGGCGAGTTTAATTATAGCCTTTTCCCGGTCAGTTATCGCAATGAAGTTTTCACCGCCTCACACACAACGCGATAGCGTCAGCTCGGGTTTGGTTTGTGATGATACCTGGCACCCTCACCGAAGCCGGCTATACTGTAGTGGAATACGCCGCTGATGCCCTGGCCTTTACCGCCGGCGCCGGCGGCACGGTCGACCACGCCACCCTGCGCCGCAACCAGAACGGACTGGCCGTGCACGGCGGCGCGGCCGGCGGCGATCTCACCCAGGACAGCCACCCGGTGATGCATGCGAGCAACCTCTACCACAACGGTAACTACCACTACGACGCCCGCGACTTCGCCGATCCCGCCACCGTGCCGCTGACCGTGGGCGGCAAACCCCTGACCGCCCGCACCGTCAGCGACGACGGGCAGACGGCGGAGTTGATCATTACCATCACCAGCACGGCGGTATCACCCATTACCGTTTCCATCGATCATGACAGCGGGTTGATCCCGCTGGCGGTGAGCCTCACGATCAACAACCCGGGCAGTCTGCCGCTCAGTCGGGTCATCAGCGTGGATTTTGATGGTGATGGAACGGCGTAGATCGATACGACAGACCTACCTATACCGTTAACACATACCTTTGACCGGCCGGGGGATGCGGTGACTACGGTGGCGGTGGGTTCTGGCGCTGGAAGAAGCCTAGTTTGCACTTTATGCGGCGGCTAAAAAAGAGGAGGGTTTTCCAGATTTCCTACCAATTTTCTCCTATTTGTTTACATCCCAACTATTAACCACTCTTCCTCAGCGATGCCGAATTGTATGGATCCTCCCCTTTTTGACTCCTTGTTATAAATCACGTATTCCCTGAACTTCCCCAAGTCCGATGTCATGCCGCCCAACTCTAGTTCCTTTCCCATGGCCAACATTTTATCCTTATCCATCATTGCGAACATTTTGGAATATTTTCCCGCGAGATTGCTTGCAAAACACTCCAGCGCTTTCTTAATATCATGTTCCTTTAAAGCGTCTTTAAGCGCCTGAAACGTTTTTTCCGGGGAGGAAAATTGCTTACGCGGATTCAATTGATAGTTTATCATCAACCTTTTGTCATACACCTTTCTGGCGATTTGGATATTTCCCGCATCCAATAAAGCCATATTCAGCAACCTGAATTTTTCGCTTCCCTTCGACTCCTTAAGACGATAGAGCCCGAAGTAATTTGCTTGCCAAAACCCCGAAGGATCAACTTTGTCCAAGGCGCCCAATATATCTGCGGCCTCAGCGTTAGCTGCGGATCCTATGACATTTAGAAAATTGAAATGGGATTTAATGTCACTGAAAGACCCAGTCACCCGCTTTTTGTCTTTCTCGGTATTAGATAAACTGTATGACCAATTCATCGCATCGGCAAACGGGATGATACCCGCAAAGGCTTTCAAGTCGGATTTCGTCAGCGTTCCCGAGAATCGGTGGCCGGTGCGTAAAAATCCTATTTCGTTTTTTAGCCAGAGCTTACAAAGATTGGCGACGGCGTACATTTCCTTCTCCAGCTCCGATCCGGAGAGAGCGGCAAGTGCATTTTCATACCATTGAATTGCAATATCCTTGTCTTCGCGATCGAACTGATGCAGTTCCGCTAGCGCAATCGACGGAAACATTTCGTTATGCAGGCCACTATCGATATCGAATTGATATGCATTCTGGTATGCAGCAATAGCGGAGCCGACGTCTTTTCTTATAAATCTATAGTGATTGCCGAGAAAAATGTAGCCGTTAGCGATTTGGTTCGCTAGTTCAAGCGCGTAGTATTCTCCTTTATGATCGCCATAAAGCGCCACCAGCATTCGCAAAAATCCTTCTGTTGCCGTAACATCATCGATAACGAGAGATTCTTGATCGGAAAAATATCTTTTCTTTGCAGCGGAAATATCTTTGTTCAATTCATTATGTCGGTCCTCCTTTTTCCTTTCCGCCACCTCTTGATCATAATGTTTGCTCCTGTCATGTATGTTGGATATTGCATATTTATAGAAATCTCCATCAATGTTATGTTTTTGATATGCTCGCTCCAGTTCAGCCAATGCTTTATTCCAAACTTTAAGATCTGTATAACTCATGACGGCGTTCAATGCGTCATTGTGCAATTGTTTGTTATTCAGATAGCGTATCATGTCGTTTTCCGCGCCATGGGGTCTGTGATGATAGACGAGATTGATGTAGGCTTCAGCGACATTGTCGTTTTCTTTGTATGAAATCTTCTCCACCACCGCATCGTAGTCAACCTCGGCGTTCTTGTTAAAATAGTCCAATTTATGAACAACTGACGCCACGGCAAGGAAATATTCCGCGGTAGGATTAGGGACCCTGTATTGTGGCAGCAGGCTGACAAGTATATCCGCCGCTTCTTTGGATTCGAATCTATTCAGATATTCATGAACATACCGGTGATGTTCACCGACTGGCTCTTCTTGCAGATAATTCTTAAAATATGGGAGCCCCGTCGCTTGCTTTCTCTCCATCATAACCGCGAGGAAAGGAAGTTTTTCTGTTTGGTTCAACAATGGATAGAGTTTCAGTAGGTAGTCTTCTCGTTCTTTGATCTTGCTTTGGTACAGCGTTCTGAGCCAGCGGTCCCGGTTCCTTACCTTTTCACCTGATCGAGCGACTTCGTAAACCAAGTCAAATAACTTTATATTTGTAATTCGTCGCTGATAAAGTAGCAAGATGATGGTATCCCTAAGTTCCGGGACATTAAAATATTTCACAAACAGATCTTGAACTGGACCTTCCCAATCAGCACCTTCAGCTCGATAACTACTGTTGTAATATTCCAAAAACGTGCTGTTGCGCGCTACCAGTATTTTTTCCAGACCCCGAACGCTACCCACCCTCCCCAGAAAGCCCGCCGCCTGATTCGCCTTCAGCGCGTCCCCACCAGCCAGAAGTTCAATCCACGTTGCCTCTCGGTCGGATTCGTCATCGGCGATGGCGCCCTCAGCGTATAATATGCATAAAAACAGAATAACGGATAAATACGTCGCCACCTTCAAAGTCGGCCGCATATTATTTTCCTCTCATGGTGAGCGGATAATATATCGACCAGATTTTGAAAATAAATAGGACGTGGTAAGTTTCCATATCCACGCACGCCAACGGATGCGGTACGCACCCACACTTGAGAAAGGCAAGAACACACACCGATTTGGCATTTCCCTCGTTCGTCGCTAAATTCCTATAAGCCCATCGGGCGGAACTCTACGCGAACGAAAATATCGAATTTCGCTACCTTAGCTCTCTTTTTCTTTGATTATGTCGTGCCTTCAGAAGGCTATGGTGGTCTGACCCCACCACAACTTAAAGCGTGCTATTTGATTCAAGCCACGCCCTTGGTCGGCTGATAAAATTGGCGTGTATCGATATCACCCAGGACAGCCACCCGGTGATACATCAACGCACGACAACAACAAGGACAAGACGGTGCGTAAAACGCACCCTACGGGTGGCATCGGCATTGTCGCGTGTAGCAGTTCAGCGGCGCCAGTGCGGTCAGGGCGACTGACCGGCGGCGTTCGTGGCGTCGCCCTGGGACGGCTTGCCACCGGTCGCCGGCGGGTTGAGCTTGGCGGCGATATCCTCGGCCAGCAAACCGGTCCAGACGTTGTAGTTTTCGTGAATGTACTGCAGGCCGGAACGCTCCAAGTATTTCATGTTGATGCTTTCCTTGTAGCGGAAAACGATGTCAGCGCCGCTGAAATCGATGATCATCTTGATCATGTGCTTGCGTATGGCCAGGGTGGCCACCAGGGCGTTGTTCTCCACCTTGCCCGGCTGCCAGCCGCGGTAATCCAGCGCCGCCAGGATGATCTGCTGCACCTGCGCCTTGCTCATGGCCGGCGGCAGCGGAATGGGGCGGGGATCGCGCAGCAGGGCGGCGGCGGTCAGCGACAGCAGGCAGAAACCGGCGAACAACAAACCGAACCAGGAAGACAGGGGGCGCATGGCGGCATCCTTGAAATTACGCGGCCCCCTAGCGTACCACCGTGGCCGGCAAAGGCAACCACCGCCCGCGGAGCAGCGGTCTCAGGCGCCGGCCAGGCGCTGCAGCAAGGCGGATTGGGCGTTCAAGGCTTCCTCGCCGTCGGCGGGCGCGCAGCGCTGATACACGCCGTCGCGGCCCAGCAGCCAGGCCTGGGTATTGTCGCGCAGGTTCAGCTCCAGGTCGCCGATGATACGGTCGCGCAGCTTGCGGGTTTCGATGGGAAACGCCACTTCCACGCGACGGAAGAAATTGCGCTCTATCCAGTCGGCGCTGGCGCAGTAGACACGGGGTTCGCCGCCGTTGTGAAAATAATAAACGCGCGGGTGTTCGAGAAAACGGCCGATCAGGGAGCGCACCGTGATGTTCTCCGACACCCCCGGCACCCCGGGGCGCAGGGCGCACATGCCGCGCACGATCAGGTCGATGCGCACGCCGGCGATGGACGCCCGGTACAGGGCCTGAATGATCTGCGGCTCCACCAGGGCGTTGACCTTGATAATGATGCGACCATTGCCGCTGGTCTGCTGAAATTTTATTTCCCGGTCGATGAAGCTCAGCAGCGATTTATGCAGGGTAAAGGGCGATTGCAGCAGCTTGCTGGATTCGGCAAAACGGCCGAGGCTGGTCAGCTGCCAGAACACCTTGTGCACGTCCTCGCCGATGGCCTCGTCGCTGGTCAGCAGGCCGTAGTCGGTGTAGACGCGGGCGGTGCGTGAATGATAATTGCCGGTCCCCAGATGCACGTAGTTGCGCAGACGCTTGCCTTCGCGGCGAATCACCAGAATCATTTTAGCGTGGGTCTTGTGCCCGACCACGCCGTACACCACATGGGCGCCGGCTTCCTGCAGCCGGGTGGCAAGATTGATATTGGCCTCCTCGTCGAAACGGGCGAGCAGCTCGAGCACCACC
>DKAS01000137.1 GCA_002448875.1 Proteobacteria bacterium UBA6920
TGAAAGGGCCGCGGAAGTACGGGAAGCGTTCCTGCAGGATACGCAGCGCCAGTCCCAGGGAGCGGAACAGGATGGTATCGAAATCCCGCCACTGTTCCTTGCCGCTGAGCACCAGGTCGGTGGTTTTCTTGACACTGCGGTCCTTGCCCGCCAGCTGACCGATGCGACCCTCGTACTGCTCTTCGGCCTGCTGCTCGAAGCGACGAATCATTTCCCGGCAGATGTCCGCGGTCAGGGCGCCGGGAATCTCATAAATGAAGGATAGGGGTTTTATTTCTTGCGGGCTGTAGGGCTTGACCTGCGTGTCCAGCGGGCGTGACATAATACAACGGCCTTATAAATCTATTGATATTCAATGTATTATACTGGCGATAGCGATGAAAAGTATGCACCCCGCGGGGCGTTATCCCCAACGAGGTATTAACCCCTTTCTCGCCCCGCGGCTATACTACCGGCTGCCAAATAAGTCTTTGATCAGGCAGGTATCTTTCACGACACACGCGGGGCGTGTCGGTGCATACCTGCCGGTGACAATAATAGTTAGGAGCCTTTCCCATGAATAAAGAATACTATGATGCGATCGACAAGATGGAAAAAGCCGGTGTACAGCGGGACTATATCGTGGGCTGGGCCGGTGGCTATCTGCACAACCCCGCGCGCGAAGAGCAACGGGTGAATGAAGCATATGAAGCCGGTTATAACGACGGCGCAGCGAAGAACGCGGGCAATTTCACCAAGTGGAAAGGCAAGTAACCGGTTTTTCGTCCGGCGGTAAGTTGCAAAAAGGCAGACCACGGTCTGCCTTTTTTATTTGCGCCGGCGGTAGCCGCGATCAGCGGTTTTTGTCCGCCTGCTCGTACCAGTAGCGGGCCTTCTCCGCGTCTTTTTCCAATCCCTGGCCGTTTTCGTACAGCATGCCCAGCGTCATTTGTGCACCCGCCAGGCCGGCTTCGGCGGCGAAACTGAACCACTTGGCGGCTTCCGTTTCGTTGCGCGCCACGCCTTCGCCGTAAAGATACATCACGCCCAGGCCATGCTGCGCGTAGGCGTGCCCCTGCTCGGCGGCCGCCTTCATCCAGCGGTATCCCTCTTCGCGATTTTCCACCCTGCCCAGGCCGTTCTGGTAGATCATGCCCACCCGATACTGGGCGTCAGCCACTCCCTTGTGGGCCAGGGGCGAAAGCAGGCGCAGGGCCTTGGTGTAGTCGCGTGCTTCAAAGGCGGCAATGCCGCTGTTCAAGTCCATATCGTCGGTCATAGGCGGTTCCTGTTCATGTGCGGTCACCGGGTCATTGGATGTTATGGCAGTGACACAAATTTTCAAGTTCGGCGGCTACGCCGCCGTCTCCGTCATTGTGGAAGCGCTGCGCCAGATCGCGCGCGCGTTGCGGCCAGTGGCGAGCGCCGTCATCGATCGCCTGTAGCAGCGGTGCGTCGTCGCCGTTGCGCACCGCATGTTCATAGTGGTGCGTCAGTTCGGGAAACAGGGCGCGACGCATGCCGGTATAGTTGGCGAAGAAGAANNGCCCGCCTCTACCTCGCCCAGCTCATGCAGAATCAGGGTTTCGGTCTCCTGGGCTACCAGGGTATCGAGTAACGATTCGTGGTCGCTGACCGGTGCGTGCCGTTGCATGATCCTGCCCATGGGCGTGTCGGCGAGTTTTTTCCATTGCCATTCCTCGATCTTTTCCCAGAGAAAACGGCGCAACGACTCCTGGCGGATGAAGATTTCATGGTCCATGACCATGGCCGGTGGGGCCACCAGGTCGCGGGCGAATTCGCGATCCGCGATATAAATGCGGCAACCTGCCGTTTCGCGCAGGCTGCGCAGGCGGCCAAGGAAAAAATGCGGTTTGTTGAAAACGCCGTGGCCGCTGCTGTAGACGTAGCCCTGCGGAATCAAACTGGCGTTGATTTCCGTGGCGGCGAACGGATCAATTGCCGCGTGCGGCAACGGCACGGCGCTGTACGCCGCGTTTTCGATTTCTTCCCAGCATTTTTCCCGGGCCACCATCCAGTTGCCAACCTTGTCTTTGACCAGCTGCTGGGAGAGGGGGATATTGCATTCCCAGCGATAATATTCACGCATTTTCAGCAGAAACACGCACAAGCTGTAGTTGCCCGCATACCTTGCATCGGAAATGTGGCAATTCTGCTGCACGGTGTTGACCAGCTGGGAAAAATTCTGCATTGCGTCACCTTGTTCTTAGGGCAGTGTAACACCGGGGCCAATTTTTCTGTCAACAATATTATTTATCGGAAAGCTGTGAAACTATGTTTAGCAAGCACCGCCCCGGAAAGTCACTATTTTTCCAGGCGTGCCCGCGCCTGCCAGCGGGCGGGGACGCGGTGAGAAAAAGTCGCTTTCGCAACATGGTTCTTAGTATCCAGCCTGGCGGCGTGCTGTCGCGCCGCGTCGCTGCCCTGTCACCCGCTGCCGATATCGTGCCATTTTGTAATAACAGTTGTTGATATATATATGTCGATGGAGAGTGGTGAATCTATTCCATAAGAAATAGGCATGCACACCGTGGTCGTGGTTTATACTTGCGTCCATGGCTATTCGTCTCAAATCAAAATGGCACCGTTCACGCCGGTCGCGCAATCAGGCTCGCGCCGGTCAACCCAAGACCCTGGCCGACCTGTCGGGTGTTATTTCCTTCAATGTGTGGAAGATCAGCCATGAAGTGTTTCGCCGCATGGAGAAGGAGGGGTTCCGTTTCGCCGAGGATATGCAGGTGGTCCGCACGCTGCAGGAATTCATCGCGTTTCTAGTCCATATGATAGACCGCAGGGCCTATGGTCATTGGGACGACGACAAGCGCCATGATTTCATCAATCGGGTTTGCAGCCAGTTGACCGACAATATGGTGGAGAATCAGACGGAGCTGCTGGGGCCGGGCGACTACGCCCCTGCCATGACCGCATTGCTCAATGCACGCTTCACCGATTATGCCGAATGCGCGTTTGATGATAACGGTCCGGGGTTTGAGGCGCGCCGTTTTCTCGCGTTGCAGATCGCGGACATCCTGGCACAGACCGACAACCGCTGGGTGATCGAGCA
>DKAS01000126.1 GCA_002448875.1 Proteobacteria bacterium UBA6920
ACCGACATGCAGGCCCAGTTCACCGCCCTCAACGCGGTCGCCCGGGGCAGCGGCGTCATTACCGAAACCGTGTTCGAAAACCGATTCATGCATGTCCTGGAACTGCAGCGCATGGGGGCGGATATCCGCCTGGAAGGCAATACCGCGATTTGCACCGGCGTACCCACCCTGACTGGCGCCCCGGTCATGGCGACCGACNNCTGCGCGCCTCGGCCAGTCTGGTGCTGGCCGGCCTGGCGGCGGAGGGCGATACCCACATCGAACGCATTTACCACATCGACCGTGGCTACGAATGCATAGAGGAAAAACTGGCCCTGCTGGGGGCCCAGATCCGGCGCGTGGCCGCCTGACCGCGCCCATGCCGCCCGCCGGGGCCGCGATTGGCGCTGGCGGGCGCACCTGCGGTAAACTTGCAGTCTTTTTACCCGTGCAGCCGTCCCATGAACAGCAAACTGACCATCGCCCTGTCAAAAGGCAGGATATATAAAGACACGGTGCCCCTGTTGAGTGCCATGGGCATCCAGTGCCTGGATGACCCGGAAACCAGCCGCAAACTGATCCTGGACACCAATCACGCCCACATCAAGATCGTCATCATCCGCGCCGCCGACGTACCCACTTACGTGCAATACGGCGCCGCGGACCTGGGCGTGGCGGGCAAGGATGTGCTGCTGGAGCACGGCGGCCAGGACCTTTACGAACCGCTGGACTTGCGCATCGCCCGCTGCCGGCTGATGGTAGCCGGCCCCAAAGACCGACCCGCCGGCATTCTCGATCAGGCGCCGGGCAAGCGCCTGCGCATCGCCACCAAATACGTCAATTGCACTCGCGATTACTTTGCCCGGCGCGGCATCCAGGTGGAAATCATCAAATTGTACGGCTCCATGGAACTTGCGCCCCTGGTGCAGCTGTCTGACCTCATCGTCGACCTGGTGGATACCGGCAACACGCTCAAGGCCAATGGCCTGGAACCCATCGCCCACATGGCGGACATCAGCTCGCGGCTGGTGGTGAACAAGGCGGCGATGAAAATGAAACACGGGCTGGTGCAGGATTTCCTCCAGCGTATGGAACAGGCAGTGGGAGACAAGCCATGAGCGGCATCGCGATACGGCGCTTGCGCAGCCAGGATGCGGACTTTCAGTCGGCGCTGGCGGCATTGCTGGCCTGGGACAGCGTGTCCAACCAGGACGTGCAGCGCACCGTGCACGATATTCTCGGCCAGGTGCGCAGCCGCGGCGACGCGGCGGTGCTGGAATACACCAACCGCTTTGATCGCCTGCAGTTATCCCACCCCGATCAGTTGCAGATCCCCTTGTCCCGCCTGCTGCAGGCCTACCGCGGCCTGCCGGCGGACCAGGCGCGGGCCCTGGAGACCGCCGCCGAACGGGTACGCCGCTACCACGAGCGGCAGAAGCAGGACTCCTGGACCTATACCGAGGCCGACGGCACGGTGCTGGGCCAGCAGATCACCCCCCTGGACCGGGTAGGTCTGTACGTTCCCGGCGGCAAAGCCGCCTATCCGTCCTCGGTACTGATGAACGCGCTGCCAGCCAAAGTGGCCGGGGTCAAGGAACTGATCATGGTGGTGCCCACGCCTGATGGCGCCGTCAACGAGCTGGTCTTGGCCGCCGCCCACCTGTGTGGCGTCGACCAGGTGTTCGCCATCGGCGGCGCCCAGGCGGTGGCCGCCCTGGCCTACGGCACCGAACGCGTTCCGCAGGTCGATAAAATCGTCGGCCCCGGCAATATTTATGTAGCCACCGCCAAGCGCGAAGTCTTCGGCACCGTCGGCATCGATATGATCGCCGGCCCCTCGGAAATTCTGGTAGTGTGCGATGGCAGCACCGAACCCGACTGGGTCGCCATGGATCTGTTCTCCCAGGCGGAACACGACGAAGACGCCCAGGCCATCATCGTCTGCCCCGACGCCGCCTATCTCGACCGGGTGGCGGCGGCGATCGGCAAACTGCTGCCCACCATGGAACGCCAGGCCATCATCCGCCGTTCCCTGGAAAGCCGCGGCGCCCTGATCCAGGTGCGCAATCTGGAGGAAGCGGTGCAGGTGGCCAATTACATCGCCCCCGAACACCTGGAGCTGTCGCTGGCCGACGCGGCCACCTGGGCGGCGAAGATACGCCATGCCGGCGCCATATTCATGGGCGCCTACACCTGCGAGGCCCTGGGCGACTACTGCGCCGGCCCCAATCACGTGCTGCCGACCTCGCGCACCGCCCGCTTCAGCTCGCCGCTGGGCGTGTATGATTTTCAGAAGCGCTCCAGCCTCATCATGTGCTCCGCCGACGGCGCCACCACCCTGGGCCGCACCGCGTCAGTGCTGGCGCGGGGCGAGGGCCTGACCGCCCACGCGCGATCGGCGGAGTACCGGATCAAGCCCTGAGCGCGCCATGACTGAATCCCCAACCTCCCCCCTGGCCTGGGTGCGCCCGGAAATTCGCGACCTGCATGCCTATCATGTACCGCCGGCGGCGGGACTGGTGAAACTGGACGCCATGGAAAATCCCTATACCTGGCCCGAAGCCATGCGCACTGCCTGGCTGCAGCGCCTGCAGCAGGTGGCCGTCAACCGCTACCCCGACCCCGGCGCGCAACAGTTGCAGCAGCAGTTACGCGTCACCCTGGGTGTGCCGGCCGATGCCGCCCTGCTGCTGGGCAACGGCTCCGACGAACTGATCCAGATTCTGGCCATGGCCTTGGCCGGTCCGGGTCGCGGCGTGCTGGCACCGGTGCCCACCTTCGTCATGTATAAAATGATCGCCACCTACGTCGGCATGGACTTCCACGGCGTGCCGTTGCGCGCGGACTTCAGCCTGGACCTGGACGCGATGCTGGCGGCCATCGCCACCACCCGGCCGGCGCTGATCTTTCTGGCCTACCCCAACAATCCCACCGGCAACCTGTTTACCTCCCGGCAGGTGCAGGCCATTCTGGAGGCTGCCCCCGGCATTGTCGTGGTGGACGAGGCCTATCACGCCTTCGCCGGCGCCTCCTTCCTCGACCAGGTCAATCGCTACCCCAATCTGGTGGTCATGCGCACTCTGTCGAAGATCGGCCTGGCGGGCCTGCGCCTGGGTCTGCTGGCCGGGCCCCCGCCGCTGATCGCGGAACTGGACAAGGTGCGCCTGCCCTACAACATCAACGTTCTGACCCAGGTCTCCGCCGCCTTTGCCCTGGAACACTACCCGACGCTGCTGGAGCAAACCCGGTCTATCGTCGCCGAGCGCGCCCGCCTGGCCGCGGCCCTGACCCGACTTGGTCTGCAAGCCTATGATAGTTCCGCGAATTTTATCCTGTTCCGCGCGCGCGACGGCGACGGCGAGCGGATTTTCAACGGCCTGAAAGCCGCCGGCATCCTGATCAAGAACCTCAATGGCAGCGGCGGCCCCCTGCGCGACTGCCTGCGGGTGACCGTCGGCACGGCGGAAGAAAACGGGCTATTTCTCAGCGCCCTGGAAAAAATGGTATAAACGCATGGCAGCCAACTCCTTTCCCTTTATTAATCGGCCCACCGCGGAGACAACAGCATGAGTGGACGTAAAGCCAGTGTGCGCCGCGATACTCTGGAAACCCAGATCAGCGTCGAACTGAACCTGGACGGCAGCGGTAAAACCGAATTCGCCACCGGCGTGCCGTTTCTCGAGCACATGCTGGAGCAGATCGCCCGCCACGGCATGGTCGACCTGGTGGTCCACGCCAAAGGGGACACCCACATCGACGACCACCACACCGTGGAAGACATCGGCATCACCCTGGGCCAGGCACTGCACCAGGCTCTAGGCGACAAAAAAGGCATCCGCCGCTATGGCCATGCCTACGTACCCCTGGATGAAGCCTTGTCGCGGGTGGTGATCGATTTTTCCGGTCGCCCCGGCCTGAGCTACCACGTAAGCTACCCGCGGGCGCGCATCGGCAATTTCGACGTCGACCTGGTGCTGGAATTCTTCCAGGGCCTGGTCAATCACGCCCTGGCGACGGTGCATATCGACAATCTGCGCGGTAACAACGCGCACCATATCGCCGAGACCGTGTTCAAGGCCTTCGGCCGCGCCCTGCGCATGGCGGCGGAGGCCGACCCGCGCATGGCCGGCATCACCCCGTCCACCAAGGGCAGCCTGTAGACAGAAGCAAGAATATGAACAAAGTAGCCATCATCGATTATGGCATGGGCAATCTGCACTCGGTGGCCAAGGCCCTGGAACACTGCGGGGAAAAAGCCGAGATCACCGTAACCGACGACCCGGATCGGATCCGCCGCGCCGACCGGGTGGTCTTCCCCGGCGTTGGCGCCATCCGCGATTGCATCGGCGGCCTGCGCCAGCGCGGCCTGGACCAGGTGCTGCGGGAAGTGGCGCGCAGCAAGCCCCTGCTCGGCGTCTGCGTCGGCATGCAGGCGCTGATGGAGCACAGTGTGGAAAACGACGGCGTAGACTGCCTCGGCCTGCTGCCGGGCAGGGTGCTGTTTTTCCAGGACGCGCTGCGCCAGACAGGCAGCGGCACGCACCTGAAAGTGCCGCATATGGGCTGGAACCAGGTGTATCAGACCGGCGCCCATCCCTTGTGGCGCGGCATCAGTGACGGCTGCCGCTTCTATTTCGTACATAGTTATTACGTACAGCCGGCGCAGGCGCAACTGAGCAAGGCACGCTGCGACTACGGCGTAAGCTTTGCCGCCGCCGTCGGTCGTGACAATGTGTTCGCCGTGCAATTCCATCCAGAGAAAAGCCAGCACGACGGCTTGGCGCTGTATGCCAATTTCCTGCGCTGGAACGGTGAAACTTCCTGAACGGATTCCTAGTAGAGACAAGACATGCTGGTTATACCCGCCATTGATTTAAAAGACGGAAAGTGCGTGCGCCTGCGCCAGGGCCGCATGGACGACGATACGGTTTACTCCGACGACCCGGTGGCCGTCGCCCGCCACTGGCTGGAGCAGGGCGCCCGGCGCCTGCACCTGGTGGATCTGAACGGCGCCTTCGCCGGCGCGCCGGTCAATCACACCATCGTCAAAGCGATCGCCGGCGTCTGCGCCGGGGTGCCGGTGCAGATCGGCGGCGGCATCCGCAGCGTCGAGACGGTGCAGGCTTACCTGGACGCCGGTGTACAGTTCGTGATTATCGGCAGCAAGGCGGTCAGCGACCCGGATTTCGTCAGCCAGTTATGCAAGCGGTTTCCGGGCCGGGTAATCGTCGGCCTGGACGCCAAAGACGGCAAGGTGGCGGTGCACGGCTGGGCCGATGTCTCCGCCCATGATGTCATCGATCTGGCCCGGCGTTTCGAGCGGGTAGGGGTGAGCGCCCTGGTCTATACCGATATCAGCCGCGACGGCATGCTCAGCGGCGTCAACGTCGACGCTACCGCGCGCCTGGCCGCCGCGGTCGATATCCCGGTGATCGCCTCCGGCGGGGTGCACAACGAGGACGACATCCGCGCCCTGTGCGCCGTTGCCGACCACGGCATCATCGGCGCCATCACCGGCAAGGCGATCTACGAAGGCACGCTGCAGCTGGCGCCGGCGCAGGCCTTGGCCGACCGGCTGACCGCGGGAGCGGCCTGACCATGGGCCTGGCCAAACGTATAATTCCCTGCCTGGACGTGGACAACGGCCGCGTCGTCAAAGGCGTACGCTTCGTCAACATCCGCGACGCCGGCGATCCGGTGGAAATCGCCCGTCGCTATGATGAGCAGGGCGCCGACGAACTGGTGTTCCTGGACATCACCGCCAGCGCCCATGACCGCGAAACCATGGTGCACGTGGTGGAGCAGGTGGCGGGCGAGGTGTTCATTCCGCTGACGGTGGGCGGCGGCATTCGCAAGCTGGAAGATATCCGGCGCATGCTCAATGCCGGCGCCGACAAGGTGGCCATCAACACCGCCGCCGTCAGCAATCCGGAATTCGTCCGCGAGGCGGCGCAACGCTTCGGTTCGCAATGCATTGTCGTCGCCATCGACGCCAAGCAGGTAGCCGACGAGCGCTGGGAAATTTTCACCCATGGCGGCCGCAAGCCCACCGGGCTGGACGTGGTCGCCTGGGCGAAAAAAATGGTGGCCTATGGCGCCGGCGAAATCCTCCTCACCAGCATGGACCGCGACGGCACCAAGAGCGGCTTCGATAACCGTCTCAACCGCGCCATCAGCGACGCGGTGGATGTGCCCCTGATCGCCTCCGGCGGGGTCGGCAACCTCGATCATCTGGTGGCCGGCATTACCGAAGGGCGGGCCGACGCGGTGCTGGCGGCCAGCATATTTCATTTCGGCGAATACAGCGTGCGCCAGGCCAAGGAACGCATGGCGGCCGCCGGTATCGAAGTACGGCTGTAGGACGACGCGCCATGACCGACACCGCCTGGCTGGACCAGATCAAGTGGACCGATGACGGCCTGGTTCCGGTCATCGCCCAGGACGCCGCCAGCGGCGAAGTGCTGATGTTCGCCTGGATGAACCGCGAATCCCTGGCGCTCACCGTCCGCGAACAAAAAGCGATATACTGGTCCCGCTCCCGCAACCGCCTGTGGCGCAAGGGCGAGGAATCGGGACATGAACAGCTGTTGCGCGATATTCGCCTGGATTGCGACAACGACGTGCTGCTGCTCAAAGTAGAGCAGAAAGGTGGCATCGCCTGCCATACCGGCCGGCGCAGTTGTTTCTACCAGCAGCTGCAGGCGGACCGCTGGCAAACCGTGGAAGCCGTGGTCAAGGATCCCGCGGCCATCTATCGCAAAGGGTAAATGCATGTCCGACGTGTTGCACGCCTTGAGCAAGGTACTGGAGGAACGCAAGCAGGCGGACCCAGCCGAATCCTACGTGGCATCGCTGTACCATAAAGGCCTGGACAAGATCCTGAAGAAAGTCGGCGAAGAGGCGGCGGAAACCCTCATCGCCGCCAAGGGCGGCGATGCCCAGCAGCTGGTCTACGAAATCGCCGATCTTTGGTTTCACACCCTGGTGCTGCTGGCCCACCAGGGCCTGACGGTGGACGCCGTGCTGGCGGAGCTGCAGCGGCGTCACGGCCTGTCGGGCCTGGCGGAAAAAGCGGCGCGCAAGGACTGAGCGATGAACGACTGCATCTTCTGTAAAATCGTCGCCGGCGCAATTCCGGCCCAGCGGGTCTACGAAGACGATTTGATGATCGCCTTCAAGGATATCAATCCCAAGGCGCCGGTGCACCTGCTGGCGGTGCCGCGGCTGCATCTCGCTCGCCTGGACGGGCTGGACGACAGCCACCGTGAGCTGATCGCCCACATGATGCTGACCCTGCCGCGGCTGGCGCGCGAACAGGGCGCCGGTGATTTTCGCACCATCATCAACAACGGCGCAGGCGCGGGCCAGGAAGTGCCGCACCTGCATATGCATATCCTGGGCGGCGGCAAACTGCCCGGATTCTGATTGGATAGTCTTTTTGGAGAAGTGATATGGGAATCAGTATCTGGCAACTGCTAATCCTGCTGGTCATCGTCGTTCTGCTGTTCGGTACCAAACGCCTGCGCAACATGGGATCGGATCTGGGCAGCGCCCTGAAGAATTTCCGCTCGGCGGTGAAGGACAGCGGCGAGGAAAGCGAGGAGAATCGCGACCCGGAAAAGATCGCCAAGCAGGAGCGCGTCATCAACGGCGAAGTGGCGGCGAAAGAAAAGGAAAAAACCAATCCCTGACGCCGGTTCGTGCCCCTGGATCAATTGCGGGATGTGAATCATGTTTGACGTTAGTTTCTGGGAACTGGTGGTCATCGGCATCGTTGCTCTGCTGGTCATCGGCCCCAAGCGCCTGCCGGAAGTGGCGCGCACCGTCGGCACTTATGTCGGCAAGATGCGCCGCTTCGTCGCCGCGGTGCAGCGCGATCTCAATACCGAGATCAACAAGGCCACGGAACTCAACCGGCTGCTGGAAGAACAGAAACGTCTGGTCGAAAAGCACGAGATTTTCGACGAACTCAACCGCACCGTTTCCGTAAACGGCAACAAAACCGACAGCAACACCAGCGCCGCCGGCGCGGCGGACAACAAAGACAGCAGCAGCGATGGCCAGCAAAAACCATAAACCGGCCGACCAGCCCGACGTCGAACAACCGTTCATCGCCCACCTCGTCGAGCTGCGCGACCGGCTGCTGCGCTGCGTCATCGCGGTGCTGGTGGTGTTTCTCTGCCTGGCGCCATTCACCAACCAGCTCTATACCTTCGTCGCCGGACCGCTGATCAAGCACATGCCGGCCAACGGCTCGATGATAGCCACGGAAGTGGCCTCGCCGTTTTTCACGCCGGTGAAGCTGACGCTGGTCATCGCCGTTTTCATCGCCATTCCGGTACTGCTGCATCAGGCCTGGGCCTTTGTCGCCCCCGGCCTGTACCGGCGCGAACGCCTGCTGGCCCTGCCGTTGCTGATATCCAGCACCATCCTGTTCTACCTGGGCATGGCCTTCGCCTATTACGCCGTCTTCCCCCTGGTGTTTGCCTACATGAACAGCACCGCCCCGGAAGGGGTGGCGGTGATGACCGACATCACCAAGTATCTGGACTTCGTTCTCAAGATGTTTTTCGCCTTCGGGCTCACCTTTGAAATCCCGGTCGCCACCGTGCTCCTGGTGTGGGCCGGCATTGCCACCCCGCAAAGTCTGGCCGCTAAACGGCCCTATATCATCGTCGGCGCCTTTACCCTGGGCATGCTGCTGACGCCGCCGGATGTCTTCTCCCAGACCCTGATGGCGATTCCCATGATTCTGCTGTTCGAAGCCGGATTGCTGGTGTCCAAGCTGGTGATCAAGTACAAGAGCGACAGCGCGGCAGAGGAAGATGCCGACGGGGAAGCGCCGTTGGAAACGCTGCCGATGGCGCCCGCCGCCAGCGGCGACGACGCCGGGCAGCGTTATTCCTGGGAGGACGAGCTGCACGACGGCGAACGCCAGCGGCCGCTGACGCCCGAGGAAATGGACGCGGAGCTGGATCGCATCGAGGCCGACGAGGCTGCCGCCAGGCAGGACAAACCCGGTGGCCCCACCGGTGCGTAAACAGGGCCGGCCAGCCGCCGTGACCGACCATGCCTGAGCTCGCCGGCAAAGGCGCCGCCCGCTGGCTGCCGTGGCTGTTTTTCCTTCTGATCTTTCTGTTCTACACCTTCCCGATGGGGCTCAGCGACTTCTGGTGGCACCTGAACAGCGGCCGCTGGATCTGGCAGCACCAGGCCCTGTTCAGCGTCGACCCGTTCACCTACAGTTACGCCAAGGACGACGATATACGCCGCGTCGTCATCAGCCGCGCCTATTACCTGGGGCAGCTCAGTTACTATTTCCTCTACACCTGGTTCGGCATCTGGGGCCTGCTGCTGTACAAAGCCACGCTGCTCACCCTGCCGCTGTTTCTTTTGTGGCGCTGGCTGCTGGGCAACGGCGTCGAATGGCGTCTGGTGCTGTGCCTGCTGACGCCGCTACCGTTTCTGCTGTATCGCTTCGATGAGCTGCGACCGCATATTTTTTCCTTCATCGGCGTACTGCTGGTGCTGCTGCAGCTGGAATACATGAGCCAGCGCCTGCGCCGCGGCCAGGCACTGGCGCACTATCGCTGGCTGCTGCCCCTGACCACGCTGCTGTGGGCCAATCTGCACCGCGGTTTCATCTTCGGCTGGGTGCTGCTGCTGGTCTATGGCGCCTACGAACTGTGGTACTGGCGCCGGCTGGCGCCGACTGGCGACCGGCGGCCACTGCACATCTATCTGGGGGTACTGGCGGCGGCCATGGCGGTGTCAATCCTCAATCCCAACGGGGTGAACGCGCTGCTGGCCAATATCGACGAACTCAATGGCCCGTTCATGCGGGTAGTGGACGAATACTTTCCCCTTTATACCTATGCGCGGACCTACCAGGCGCCGGCGATATTCTATGGCGCCCTGACCCTGGTCCTGGTCTGTGCCGGCCTGGGCTGGCACTACCGGCAACACCTGCAGTGGCGCCATGGCCTGCTGTTCATGCTGTTCGCCTATGAGGGTTTCGCCACGTTTCGCTTCAGTTATTTTCAAGCGCTGCTGCTGCCGGCTCTGGTGGCGCCGGCGCTGGCGGCCGCCAGCGCCTGGCCAGCCAGGCATGCCTCCCGCCTGCTGGCCCTGGCCCTGGCCCTGGCGCTGGCGGTGCTGATCTGGGGTGTCAGCGGCCGCAGCGCCCTGTGGCACGGGCCGCTGGAGACCGCCTATTTTCCCGACCGCGCCGCCGCGTTTCTGCGCCAGCATCCACCGTCGGGCCGGCTGTTCAACGCCTTCGAATACGGCGGGTACCTGGGCTGGGAATTGTATCCGCAGACGCCGGTGTTCATCGATCAGCGCAATCTGGATTTCACGGTGTGGACCGACTACAACGCCGCCTGGCAAGGCCGCTACGCTGAGGTCTTCCAGCGGTACACCATCGACAGCGTCGTCTTCTATGCGCGCCAGCCGGTACTCAATCGGCCACCGCCGCTGGTCCTGGCCCTGTTGGCGGACCCACAATGGGAAGCGGTTTATTTCGACGGCATCAGCATCATCCTGCAGCGGGCCGCCGACCCTGCCCTGGCACCGCTCGACAAGGACAAAATCCGCGCTTTCCTCGGCTCTTAGCTCCGGCCGCCCCGGCGCACTCCGCCGGTCGGGTACATTTTTCGTCCGGCCACCGCACCGCAACTGTACGGCGGCCAGGGCGGCGAAATTCGGGTAAAATACTCGGCAACAGTAACAATCATCGGCCGCCGGCGGAGGCACCATGAACCAGAGTCATTTTTTTTCCCGGGCATTCATTGCCGGCGTATGTGCGGTGCTGGTCGCCTATGTGTTCGCCACCAACACCTCGGCTGAAGGCGACACCGCAGCCGGCGATGGCGGCGGCAGCGGCATCGCCAGCGGCCATGGCAACGCTCATGACGGCCTGAACCGCAAGGAATATGGCGGCCAGTTCGCCCTGCAGGACAATTCCTCCCGCTACTGGCCGGACGTGCAAGCCTGCCTGGGCAACTGGGGCGAGCATCCGTTCAAGCAACCGGATGAACTGCGCTTTCGCGTCATCGATCCCGACCTCAAGCTGTTCGGCCTGGGTGGCAACGTGGTGGACACGGCGCAAACCAGCTATCCGCAGCTGATCTATATCCGCCCGGCGGTCAGCGTCATGTCCAAGGCCACCTATGAGTTAATGAACGAAAACGGCTGGTACTGCTTCAAAGCCAAGGTCAACGTGATGAGCAAATCCATCATCAAAACCGGCTGCAACACCCATGTGGCCACCACCAAGGGCCGGACCACGGTGCTGGGCAAGGGCGAAGACGAAAAGAAAGGCACCACCGTCATGGGAAAATCCGTGGTCGAACGCACCTGCGACTGACGCGCCTACTCCCGCGCCGGGTGCGGCACCGGCCGTTGCGAGACCCGGGCACTGACCTGCTGATGCTTGCCGGCGCGCAGCAATTCGATATCCACGGCGCTGTCCGGCTCGGTCTGGGAAATGATCTGCAGCACCTGCTGACTGTCATGAATGGTCTTGCCGGCGATGCTGGTGATGACATCGCCGGGGCGAATACCGGCCTTGTCCGCCGGTCCGTCGCGCAGTACGCCGGCAACAATCACACCCGCGGTATCGCCCAGGCCGAAGGACTCAGCCAGCTGCGGCGTGATATCCTGGGGTTCGACCCCCAGCCAGCCGCGCACCACGTGGCCGTATTGCAGAATTTGCTTCATCACCAGTTTGGCGATATCCACCGGGATGGCAAAGCCTATGCCCTGGGAACCGCCGCNNGCGGCATCGGTCTGAATGAAATCCTCGAAGGTATTGATACCCAGGTGACTGCGCCCGGTGGCACTGACGATTCCCAGGGTCACCGTCTGGCCGACTCCGAAGGGATTGCCCACTGCCAGCACCACGTCGCCCACCCTCAGGGCCTGGGACTGCCCCAGAGTGATACTGGGCAAACCCTCCAGTGCGACGCGCAACACCGCCAGATCCGACTCCGGGTCCGTACCCACGACCGTAGCTGGCGCACTGCGCCCGTCCTTGAGCGCCACCAGGATCTCATCGGCGCCGTCGATCACATGATTATTGGTCAACAGGAAACCGTCCTGGCTGACGATGACCCCGGAGCCCAAGCTGTTTTCCGTGCGCTTGCTCGGCGGCTGAATATCGCCGAAGAAGCGGCGAAACGCCGGATCCTCGAACAGGGGATTGATACGCTGGGTGATCATCTTGCTGGTGTGGATATTGACCACCGCCGGGGTAGCCGCCTCCACCGCCGCCGCGTAGGACACTGGACCGCTGCCGGTGGGGACCCCCGCCGGCACGACACTTTCGTTGAACACGATGGCCGGCCGATTGTCGCCCACCAGGCCGGGAAACAGTTTGATGATAACATAGGCAACCATCACGCCTATGACGGAATAGGTGAAGAAAAAATGCAGCCAGCGCTTTTTTATCATACCGTGCCGGAGAATTGCAGGGAGTCAGACCCATGAAATTAGACGAATTGATGCGTTACTGCGCGCAACTTTTGAATATTACCAGTTTCAGCGACTACTGTCCCAATGGTCTGCAGGTGGAGGGCCGGGAAGAGGTGCGGCATATCGTCTCCGGCGTCAGCGCCAGCCAGGCCCTGCTGACGGCGGCGGTGGCGGCGGGCGCCGATCTGGTCCTGGTTCACCACGGGTATTTCTGGAAGGGCGAGGACCCGCGGGTGGTGGGCATGAAACAGCGACGCCTGCGCCTGTTGCTGCAACACCAGATCAACCTGGTGGCCTATCATCTGCCCCTGGACGCTCATCCCACCCTGGGCAATAACGCGCAACTGGCGGACCGCCTGGACCTGCAAATCCAGGGCGCGTTCGGCGATTCGCTGCCACCCCTCGGCCTGCACGGCGCCCTGACCACTCCCCGGTCCGGCACCGCACTGGCCGAACATATCGCCCGGACCCTGGGACGAACACCCCTGTTCGTCCCAGGTCATGAGCGGCCGGTCAGCACGGTCGCCTGGTGCTCCGGTGGCGCGCAATCCTATATCGAAGCGGCGGCCCGCCTGGGAGTCGACGCCTTTATCACCGGGGAAGCCTCGGAACACACGGTGCACGTGGCACGGGAAATGGGCTTAAACTTCTACGCCGCCGGGCATCACGCCACTGAGCGCTTCGGTGTCCAGGCACTGGGAGAACATCTGGCGCAGCATTTCAGTCTGCGCCATGAGTTTATCGATATCGACAATCCTGTTTGAAGCAATAGCTAGTTGCCTAGCGGGAAAGCGCAACCGCGCCATAGGGTTCCAGGGACAGCTGTTTAAGCAACAATACCGCACTGTCCAGCGATGCCGGCTGGGCAAAGCGCAGGATGGCGCCGGGCTGGCTGGACGGCGCCCCCAAGCGAAATTCCAGCAAGGCGTTCTGTGCCAGGTAAGCCTGGCTGCTGCCCACCGTGGGCAGGCTGGTCACGCACCACTGGGGATGCAGACTGGTACTGCGCGCCAGCGGCGATTCATCGCTGACCCGGCGATCGACAATCACAAAGTCGTCCAGGTGAACCTTGCCTTCGCGCGCCAGGCTCCCCATCGCCCCGGTGTGCAGAAAAGCCGCGTCGGCGCTGCCATCCTGCACCGCGGCCACCAGCGCCTGGCTGCCACCCGCCAGGGCCAGCACCTGCACATCCTTGCCGGCTTCCAGGCCTTGATTGAACAGATAGTACGCCAGCAACAGGCTGTCATCGCCGTCAGCATCTGCGGCCAGCATGGCTACTTTCTTGCCCGCCAGATCCTTGCCGGTATGCAAGGGGCTGCCGCGCCGCGCCACCAGTACGCCGCCCTGCCAGACTCCCTGACCATTATCCAGGGTCGCCAACACGCTGCCATGCAGGCGTTCGCGCATGAATACCGCCTGGGTCGCCGGGGAGATCACCAGGTGCAGCTGCCCGGTTTCGGCCTGGCGGCGCAATTCGCGGGGATTGAGCAGCCTGACCTGCACCACCTCGCCCAACCGCGCACCCAGATACTGCCCCAGGGGTTGCCAGCGCGCCGCGGCCTGATCATCACCGGCGGAAACCGCGATTCCCAGAACCAGATCGGCTTGCGCCGCGGCGCTGCCGACCATCAGGCACACTGCCATCGCGAGAAAAACCAAGCGGCGTCCCATTGTTATCTTCCTCCCAGGCCTACCCGCGTACGGGCGGAAAAATTTACAAATAAAAATGTCTTCCCCCGTTAGCGACCGGCGCCGGCATGAGTTCAATAAGAAAATTTAATAAGGCGCCATCGCGGCGCAAGCGATCCGGCGGTTCACGCCGGCAGCGGCGCAATATTGAAATAAGGAATTGTTATCAGCTATGGAAACCGCGGCGGGGAGGGAGAGGGAACATGGACCGGCACGCACCGTGCCGGTCCATGGGCAACTTACTGGTTCTTGCCAGCTTCGACTTCGAATTCCAGCGCCACATCATCACCGATGGCGGGCAGGCCGTATTTGATGCCGAAATCGGAACGCTTGATGGCGCCCTTGGCGTTGAACCCGCAGACTTCCTTGCCCTTCATCTGCGGCATGGGATGGGGACCGCATTTGGCATGGGTGATTTCCAGGGTCACTGGTTTGGTCACATTCATGATGGTCAGCTCGCCTTCCACCTGGCTCGGCGTGTCGCCGTTAAAGGAAACCTTGGTCGACTTGTAAGTAATCTTGGGAAATTCGGCGACATTGAAAAAATCCGGCGAGCGCAGGTGATCGTCACGCTTGATGAAACCGGTATTGATAGAGGCGGCGTCGATTGTGATACTGACTGAGGCGGTCTTTTTCGCCGTGTCCAGCTCCAAGCTGCCCTCGGTTTTGTCAAAACGACCGTGCATGGTGGAAAAACCCAAATGCATGATGGTGAAATGGGGATAGGTATGCGTCGGATCGAGGGTGTAGCTGCCGGCCCAGGCGGTGGGGGCAATGGCGGCGCCAAGCAGGGTCAACACAGCAAGTTTTTTCATTTCTTTTTTCTCCTGAAGTGATAGCAAAATAAACAACATTGACAAAATAAAATAGTGGTTGTGCCGCGTGCCCGGTACCAGGCACGCAGTCTTTTTCTTTAGTAGAGTCCGGAGGAATCCTCCAGGGTTGACCACACCCAGGCCACCGCGCTGCCGGCGACGATCAACGCGGCGAGCAAATAGGCGACGCGCTGCTGCCACCCAGGCAGCCTGCACACCCCCGGCAGCAGCGACACCAGTGGCGCCAACGCAAGCACCGCCAGCGCGTGCCAGGGCAGCTGGGCAAACAGCACGGCCCCCAGGCCCAGCAGGCCGGTTCCCAGCGCCACAGCCAAACCCAGGTCGAGGTTGAAACGAAAATCCGAGTAGCGCCAGGTCAGCAGCCACAGCGCGCCGGCACCGGCGGCCAGACCCGCGCTCAACTGCCCCAGCAGCGCCGAAGCGCCCAGGATGGAAATTATGCTGGTGCCCATCGCCAGGGCGAGCGAAACGGCCAAGGCCGCGGCACTATTCTCACGCATCCGATCCAGCGCCAGGACCAGCCATGCCAGGTAGAGTACGCCGCCGGCGATGGCGAGCCCCAGGGCCACGCCTTGCGTATTGGCCAGTACGCGGTAGGCGATCCAGAAATAGGCGACCAGCATCAGCCCCAGAAGCGCAGCCCGGCGCTGCCCGGGTGCCTGCACACGATCAAGGACGATCCCCGCCACCGCCGCCAGCACGACCACGAGCATGATCTTGCGGGCACCGGTCAGCGGCACGAATTCCAAGCCGTTCACCAGTAGGGCCGTGGTCACGAAACCCAGCACCACTGCCCATCCGGCATAACGCGGCGCCCACCTGAACAGGCCCCAGCCGGCCAGCAGACTCAGCACCAGGGGGGCCACCGCCGACTGCACTTCCGGACGTTCAAGAACTGCCAGCATCTATCCCTCTCGCACAGACATGGCCGTAGGTTTTAACATATACTGCTTTACAATAACAGCCAAAACACCTTGGCTGCCGGACGGACTGCGGATTGATTTGTTTCGCAGCAATCAGTTGTTCATTTGCTGACCATATTCCAGTTGATAATTGGAGAATTAAATCCGTAAACAAATGTCACACCCCGCGCAAGAATCTCGGCGAATTTACCGACAACAGTATTAAATGGAACGGAAATCGCTAACGGTTCAGTGAGTTCTGATCGTGAAATAACATCTTAACCAGCACAGGAGTTTGCCTCATGAGTACCGCCCCGGAGATCAAACAGGACAAGATGTACAAATTGCTGCGTGAAGGCAAAATCGCGGAATTCAATAAACGCAAAGCCGCCGGCGAAAAATTCGACCTGACGCACGCCGATTTTCGCAGCGTGGATCTGCGTGGCCTGGATGCCAGCGGCGTGGATTTCAGCCACGCCTATTTTCGCCAGGCGGATTTACGCGGCATCGATTTTTCCAACAGCAAACTCGAGGGCGCCAGCCTCAACGGCTCGAAAATTTCCGGTTGTTATTTCCCCAGGGCGCTGAGCGCGGAGGAAATCAATTTGTCCCTCACCCATGGTACCCGCATGCGTTCTCAGGGGACGCCAAAATAATGAATATTAATTATTAATAATCAATAAGTTACCATGTTATCCCGGGGCTTTTCAGGGCCCGGAAGCAGGAATTACGCTTGCTCCGGAACGCAATTTGCCCTATTATCAGGCGCCTTTTTCGGCAGTGCCGGTCAGCAATCGGCCAACTCTACAAGATGCAATTTGAGGTCATACCATGAAAGCGGAAATCCATCCTGAATACAAAACGGTCAAAGTCACCTGCAGCTGCGGCAACAAGTTCGACACCGCTTCCACCATCGGCAAGAAAGACCTCAATATCGAAGTCTGCTCCGCCTGCCACCCGTTCTATACCGGCAAGCAGAAGATCATGGATACCGCTGGTCGCGTCGACCGTTTCCGCCAGAAGTACGGGCTGAAAAAATAACGGTTCACATGCCGCGCAATCGCTGGAAACAGGCGCTCCTCGGGGGCGCCTTTTCTTTTGCCGGCCTGCTGGGCGGCGCCACCGCCCACGCCCAGTTATGCGCCCCGCTGGCTCCCCAGGAACAGGCCCGGGTGACGGCGATCTTCGACGGTGACACGATCAAGCTGCAGGATGGGCGCCGGGTACGTTTTCCCGGGATCAATGCGCCGGAAGTCGCCAAGCCACACCAGCCCGGGCAACCCTACGGTGAGGCGGCTCTGCGGCGCCTGCGGCAACTGATCAGCGCCTCGCCGCGTGTGGGTCTGTCCTACGGCGTCCAGCGCCAGGACCACTACGGCCGCGTGCTGGCCTATGTATCCGCGGACGACGGCCGCGACCTGCAGCGCATTCTGCTGCAGGAAGGCCTGGCGGCGGCCATTGCCATCCCCCCCAACATCGCCAATGCCGAGTGTTACCTGCAGGACGAACAAGCCGCCCGCAGCGCCCACCGCGGCATGTGGTCGGACGCGGCCTATCAGCCGCTGCGGGCCGCGGACATTACCCCGAAGCTGCGCGGCTTTGTCTTCGTTCAGGGCCGGGTGCAACGAGTCGGCAAGAGCCGCAAGTCCGTGTGGCTGAACCTGGACCGGCAACTGGCACTGCGGATTGCCCGCGACGATATGGCATACTTTACCGCATACCGGCCCGATGAGCTGCGCGGCCGCACGGTGATCGCCCGCGGCTGGCTCAGCCGCTACAAGGACCAGGCCGTCCTGCGCATTCGCCACCCGGTGGCTCTGCAAGTACTGCCGCCGTAAGCCCCTGACAACAAAAGGTACCGCTCCATGTTCAAGGATCTAAAAGCCGAGGCATTGCGCTATCATGCCGAACCCCATCCCGGAAAACTGGGAATAGAAGTCACCAAGCCCTGCGCCACCCAGAAAGACCTGGCTCTGGCTTATACCCCCGGCGTGGCCGAGCCGGTACGGGAAATCGCCCGCGACCCGGAACTGGCCTACCGCTATACCGGCAAGGGCAATCTAGTGGCGGTCATCACCGACGGCACAGCGGTGCTGGGCCTGGGCAACGTCGGCGCTCTGGCAGGCAAACCGGTGATGGAAGGCAAGGGAGTACTGTTCAAACGCTTCGCCGGCATCGATGTCTTCGACATCGAAGTCAACGCCGCCTCACCGCAGGACTTCATCACCACGGTGGCCAATATCGCCCCCACTTTCGGCGGCATCAATCTGGAAGACATCGGCGCCCCGCATTGCTTCGCCATCGAACAGGAGCTGAGCGCACGCCTCGATATTCCGGTGTTCCATGACGATCAGCATGGCACCGCCATCATCATCGGCGCCGGCCTGCTCAACGCCCTGGAAGTGCAAAACAAGAAACTGGAGCAGGCGCGCATCGTCTGCATCGGCGCCGGTGCCGCCGGCATTGCTTCGATGCGGCTGCTGATCGACCTGGGCGCGCGCCGGGAAAACATTTTTCTGGTGGATCGCAGCGGTGTGGTCCACGCCGGTCGCGGCGTGTTGCCGGATTACAAGCAGGAATTCGCCCATGCCACCGCGGCGCGCACCCTGGCTGATATCATGGATGGCGCTGATGTCATGATCGGCGTCTCCGGGCCGGACCTGGTGAGCGAGGACATGGTGCGCAGTATGGCGGCCCAGCCGGTAATCTTCGCCCTGTCCAACCCCGATCCGGAAATCCGTCCGGACGCCGTGGCCCGCGCCCGCAACGACGCCATCATGGCCACGGGACGGTCGGACTATCCCAACCAGGTGAACAATGTGCTGGGCTTNNATCTTCCGCGGCGCCCTCGACGTGCGCGCGCGCTGCATCAACACGCCGATGAAAATCGCCGCCGTACGCGCCCTGGCGCAGCTGACCCGCGAGCCGGTGCCGGCGGAAGTGTTGCAGGCCTATGGCTTGAAATCCCTGGCCTTCGGCAAGGACTACATCATCCCCAAACCCTTCGATGCACGTCTCAAAGCCACCGTCTCCGGGGCCGTGGCGCAGGCGGCCATTGCCTCCGGCGTGGCGCGGATCAGCCAGGGCTGACGCGCCCCGCCATCTCAGTCGGCTTTGATCTGCCGCCGCCAGGCGTCCATGCCGCCCTGCAGGTTGTAGAGATTGCTGTAACCGGCATCCAGCAGGGTGCGGGCCGCCCAATTGGCCATCGGGCCGCTTTTGCAGTAGAGATAGATGGGCGCGGATTTATCGGCGGGGAACTTGTCGAGATTGCTGCCGATGCGATAGAAGGGGATGAACTGGTCGGTGCCCGGAATATGCTCCTGTTCGGGCACATGCACGTCCACCAGCAGAATATCCTGGCTTTGCAGCAAGCGTTGCAGAGCCGGTGCCTCGATCAACTGCAAACGCTCCGGCCGGGTAAAACCGCAGCCGGACAGCGACAGCCAGGCCAGCAGCGGCAATCCCCAGTGCCATCCTTTGCGCATGTGCCGTCGGATCAGCCGTGGTACGGCCGGCTCAGCTCGTGCACCGCCGCGACGAAAGCGGCGGCATGCTCCGGTTCCACATGCTGGTGGATACCGTGCCCCAGATTGAACACGTGGCCGCTGCCCTTGCCGTAATCGGCCAGGATCGCGGCAACCTCTTCGCGTATGCGTTGCGGCGACGCATACAGCACCGACGGATCCATATTGCCCTGCAGCGCCACTTTGCTTCCTACCCGTCGACGCGCTTCGCCGATGGTGATGGTCCAGTCCAGCCCCAGCGCGTCGCAGCCGGTGGCTGCCATGTCTTCCAGCCAGGCACCACCGCCCTTGGTGAACAGGATTACCGGCACCTTGCGGCCCTGGGCCTCACGGGTAAGACCGGCGACAATCTGCGCCATGTAGTGCAAAGAGAAGTTGCGGTAGTCCCGCGGCGTGAGAATCCCGCCCCAGGTATCGAAAATCATCAGTGCCTGGGCACCCGCGGCCACCTGGGCATTGAGGTAGGCGGTCACCGCGCGCGCTACGGTTTCCAGCAGGCTGTGCATCACCTGCGGCGCGTCATACAGCATCTTTTTAACATAGGAGTACTCCTTGGAACCACCGCCTTCCACCATGTAGGTGGCCAGGGTCCAGGGACTGCCGGAAAAGCCGATCAAGGGCACGCGACCGTCCAGTTCGCGACGGATGGTACGCACCGCGTCCATCACATAACGCAGTTCGCCTTCGGGATCGGGTACGCCGAGGCGGGCTACATCCTGCGCCGAACGCACCGGCTTGCTGAACACCGGGCCTTCACCCTGGGTGAACGACAGGCCCAGCCCCATGGCATCGGGAACCGTAAGAATATCGGAGAACAGGATGGCGGCATCCAGCGGAAAGCGATCCAGGGGCTGCAGGGTGACTTCGCAGGCCAGTTCGGGATTTTTACATAAATCCATGAAGCTGCCGGCCTTGGTGCGAGTAGCCCGGTATTCCGGCAGGTAACGGCCCGCCTGCCGCATCATCCATACCGGTGTATAGTCCACCGGCTGCTTGAGTAACGCCCGCAAAAACCTGTCGTTTTTCAACTCGCTCATGTAAGTCCCTATAAGGCTCGCGTGAAAATGGCTTGGCTCGGTACAGCGCCGACAGTGGCCGCCCCGCAACCGCAAGGAGCGCAGTGTACCATATCCCCGTTGGGCCGGCAGCGCGGCCCGGCCGCGCCATAGAAAGTGTCATCTACGGATGCTAATATGCCCCGTCCCGACCCCGGCAGGGTACGGAGACGATCGGGAAACAGGTGACTTTATTAGTGTTGTTCTTAAAGTAGTCAGTCGCGGGGCGCCAACGGCGCGAGACCGGCAACGGCTGCCGTCGCAGGAGTGACTAGCGCATGGATCTGATCCTACTGTTCAAAGCCCTGATCATGGGTATCGTCGAGGGCTTGACCGAATTCCTTCCCGTGTCCTCCACCGGCCACCTGATCATCGCCGGCCAGGCGATAGACTTCACCGGCGACGCAGCCAACGCTTTCGAAATCGTCATTCAGCTGGGCGCCATTCTCGGTGTGGCCTGGGATTATCGCCAGCGGCTGGCACGCGTGGTTCGCGGCTGGCGACAGCCGCTGGAACAGCGCTTCGTGCTCAACCTGTTCATCGCTTTTCTGCCGGCGGCCATCCTCGGCCTGTTGTTTCACCACCAGATCAAGACCTATCTGTTCAGCTCTTTCACCGTGGCCATCGCCCTGATCGCCGGCGGCATCGCCATCCTGATCATTGAGCGCCTGCCCCTGAGCAACCGGGTCAGCGAAGTGGACAGCATGCAACCGCTGGATGCGCTCAAAGTCGGCATCGCCCAGACCTTTTCCCTGATCCCCGGCGTGTCCCGCGCCGGCGCCACCATCATGGGTGGCCTGCTCACCGGTCTGAATCGCACCGCTGCCACCGAGTTTTCGTTTTTCCTGGCGATGCCGGTCATGGTGGCCGCCACCGGCTATGAAGTGTACAAGGATTCCGCCGCCCTGCTGGCCGGCGATTTGCGTGTGCTGGCGGTGGGATTCATTACCTCTTTCTTTACCGCCCTGATCGTGGTCAAGGTTTTTCTGCGCTACGTTTCCCGACACGATTTCAGCGTCTTCGCCTGGTATCGCATCATCTTCGGCGCACTGGTACTTTATCTCGCCTGGTAAGCTGGCGCCGCTGATATCGCACTGCTGGTGCGTCAGCGGCACCGCCGGACACCGCCACTCACCGCCGGCGAACCGCAACCTTAAACGTTCTTGCCAGCCAACGCCATTGCTGTAAGATACCGGCGCCGCACCCACCGGTGGGCGTATTTTCTACGGAGCGCTGTATCGCTTTATGGCTTCCCCCACCACCGCAAATCGCTACCAGGAGCGGATAAACCTGGCGCTGTCCTTTATCCATGACAATATCGATCAACCACTGAGCCTGGACAAACTGGCGGAAATCTCCCATTTGTCGGCGTTTCATTTTCACCGCCTGTTCAAGACCTTCGTCGGCGAAAATCTCAACCACTATGTGCGCCGCCTGCGCCTGGAGCGCGGCGCGTTTCGCCTGCGCTACACCCGCGACCCGGTGCATGAAATCGCCAGCCAGTGTGGGTATTCCACGGTACCGGCATTCACCCGGGCGTTCAGCCAGGCCTACGGTACTCCACCGTCGAACTACCGGATGGCACCAACCACGCCCGCGGCACAGGAGTCTTGGTCCGGTACCGCCGCCAACACGAGCGTGCCCGCCAACGAGATCGTGGATTTCCCACGACGCAAGGTCGTGTATGTACGCCGCTCCGGTCGTTACGACCACGCCGCGCAGCAAGCCTGGGCGGCGCTTGGCGCCTATGCCGGTTCACGCGGGCTGTTTACCGCCGACAGCTGGCAAGTGGGCGTCACTTACGACAGCCCGGTCATTACCGACGAAGATCTGGTGCGCTACGAAGCCTGCATCACCGTCGACGACAGCGTACGCGCCAGCGGCGAATTCGGCACCCGTTATTTACATGCCGGTCCGTATTGTGTATTCCACGTCACCGGTCGCTACCAGGATCTGTGGCAAGCCTACGCGGCGATTTACGGTACCTGGGTGAAATCCTTCGCCGGCCGGCTGGCCAATGCACCGGGCCTGGCGCTGTATCGCGATACCCACTCGGCATCGCCAATTAAGCACATAGACATCTGCATCCCGATCGAACATCCACCGTAATCACCGCCGCGTCTGCGTGCCGTAGCGCCCCATCGCCGGCGCACGAATATAGTGCGCGCGCCTCCGGTGCGCGCCTCAACATGGTGCGAAGTTTCTCGTTCAAACTTTCTCCGCGCATATAAGCCACTGTATCTATTGAATATATGCAACACGGCACGCCGCCTGCTATGTACCGGTCGGAACGCTGTCTGATTTTGCTTGCACGAGCCACTGCCCGCACGGGCGATGAGCAAGCGATATTGCGCGGCGATGGTAGCAAGCGGTACGTGCCAACACCGATGGCGGTGGCGGCACCTGCGTAACAGGTTTCTGGAACGGGTAACGAGGATAGAATCATGATTAGTCTATTGCGGCAATTTTTCATAACACTTGGATTGACGGCGTGTTTGCTGGTGGGCGCGAACGCTCTGGCCGATGACGCCCCCGCAGCGCAACCGGCGACGGAAGCGGCAGCGGAAGCTCCGGCGCCGACGGCAAACAGCGGCGATACCGCCTGGATGCTGACTTCCACCGCTCTGGTTCTGATGATGACGATTCCCGGCCTGGCCCTGTTTTACGGCGGCATGGTGCGGGTGAAAAACGTGCTGTCGGTAATGATGCAGACCATGGCCATTACCGGCCTGATCACCGTGCTCTGGACCATCTACGGTTACAGCCTGGCGTTCAGCACCGCCGGCATGGAGGCCGGGGTGACCAATCTGCACTCCTTTGTCGGCGGCCTGGACAAGATGTTTCTCGCCGGCATCGGCCTGGACAGCCTGACCGCCACCATCCCCGAATCGGTGTTCGCGACCTTTCAAATGACTTTCGCCATCATTACGCCGGCACTGATCGTCGGCGCCTTCGCCGAGCGCATGAAATTTTCCGCCATGCTCTGGTTCATGGGCATCTGGTTCACCGTGGTCTATGCACCCATCGCGCACATGGTGTGGAGCGGCGACGGCGGCCTGATGTGGGATCTGGGCGTACTGGATTTCGCCGGCGGCACGGTAGTGCACATCAATGCCGGGGTTGCCGGTCTGGTCGCGGCCCTGGTCCTGGGCAAGCGCGTCGGCTACGGCAAAACTCCGATGCCGCCGCACAGTCTGGCTTTGACCCTGGTCGGCGCGGCCCTGCTGTGGGTGGGCTGGTTCGGCTTTAACGCCGGCAGCGCGATCGCCGCCAACGGCACCGCCGGCATGGCGATGCTGGTCACGCAGATCGCCACCGGCGCCGCGGCACTGGGCTGGATGTTCAGCGAGTGGCTGAGTCACGGCAAACCCAGCGTGCTGGGCATCGCGTCCGGCGCCGTCGCCGGCCTGGTGGCAATCACCCCGGCTTCCGGTTTCGTCGGCCCGATGGGGGCCCTGGTCATAGGCGCGGTAGCCGGTGCCGGCTGCTTCCTGGCATCGACGAAGATGAAGCGGGCGCTGGGCTATGACGACTCCCTCGACGTATTCGGCGTGCACGCAATCGGCGGCATCATCGGCGCGCTGCTTACCGGTGTATTCGCCGTCACCAGCCTGGGCGGCTTCAAGGAAGGCATCACCATCGGCAACCAGTTCATGATTCAGCTCGGCGGCGTGGCCATCACCGTCATCTACACCGCGGTGGTCAGCTATATCATCCTGAAGGTTATCGACATGGTGATAGGTTTGCGCGTCAGCGACGAACAGGAACAGCAGGGCCTGGATATCTCCCTGCACGACGAACGCGGTTACAACATCGTCTGAGCCGCACACCCCATTCACCACTGTCCGGCCGGCGCCAACCCGCAGCAAGCGGGGCGCCGGCCGGATGGCGGCGGATGGATCAGAGGGTAGTCAACGCCTTGGGCTTCTCCACTGCATACCCCTGAGCATAATCCACGCGCAGATCCTGCAGTTTTTTCAGCACCGTACCGCTTTCCACATACTCCGCGATCACTTTTTTCCCCATGAAATGGCCAACTTCGCAGATGGAATTGACCACCGCCTGATCGCTGGCATTGCGTAACAGGTCGCGAACGAAAGCGCCGTCGATCTTCAGGAAATCCACTGGCAGATTCTTTAGATAGGCGTAGGACGACATGCCGGCGCCGAAATCGTCGAGGGAAAATCGGCAACCGGAATCCTTGAGCGTCAGCATGAACTCCGACGCATTCGACAACGAGGTGATGCCCGTGGTCTCGGTGATTTCGAAACAAATCTTGCTGGCAGGCACGCCGCCGCCGCCCTGCAGCTCGTCGCGAATGAACTGCAGAAAGGTTTCATCATTGAGCGAGTTTCCCGACAAATTGATGGTCAGCGCCTCGATCCTGGCAAGTTTCTGCGGCTGCGACCGCATCCACTCGAAGGCATGACTCACCACCCAGCGATCCACCTCCTGCATGCGCCGATAATGTTCCGCCGCCTCGACGAACTGCTCGGTGATATTCTCGCCTTTGGTGTTTTTTACCCGCAGCAGGACCTCATAGATGTCCTTGCGCATGCCGCCGCCGCGAATCGGCATGATGCGCTGCGCGCTGAGGGTGAGCAGGTCATTCTCCAGGATATGATCGATTTCCGCCGCCCACTTCAACATATCCTGCTGATGTGACAGCAGGCGATTGCCCGCGGCATACACCATGATGCGGTTGCCGCCGGCATTCTTGGCCATGGCGCAGTTGTTTTCCGCCTCCTGCAGGATTTCGTCGGCCACCGCTCCCGGCTTGCGCACATGCACCACGCCGCCGCTGAGACCGATGGTAAAGCGTTTGTCCTCGAAATTGAACTTGGCACCGTGCACCGTCGCCAGCAGCGCTTCGCCCTGCTCCAGCACGTCGTCCAGCGGAAGATGCCGCAGAATCATGCCGAATTCGTCGCTGCCCACCCGCGCCAGAATGGCATCGGCGGGCAGTTTTTCGCGCATGATGGCCGTCAATCTGCGCAACAGCTCGTCACCCGCCTGATAGCCGCAGGCGCTATTGATCAGCTTGAATTGATCGACATCGAAGAATGCAATGGTGCAGCGCGGATCGCCGGCGTTCGCCTCATCGCCGAGGATACCTGCCAGTTGCGCGGTGAATTCACGACGATTGTACAGCCCGGTCAACGGATCGTGCAGTGCCTGATCGAGCAATTCCTCGTGCAGCTCCTGCAGCATCGAATACTGGGCCCGATCCATGGCCTGGTCGCCGGACCCCTGCACATAGGTGGCAGAACCGTCGTACAAGTGACGCGCCATGTCATTGAAACTCACGCCCTTGTTCAGCTTACCCGTCTGATTCACCAGCGCCAGGCGCTCGCCCTGTTGATCCACCACCCCCACCCGCAAACGCTCGGGCGTCGCATCGGCGGCGTGCAGCAGCAACCAGTCCTGTTCGCGCAGGCGCCCGACCTTCTTACGCCATTCGTCCTGTATTTCCTCCGGCACCTGCCAGACATCGGTGTAGTCCGCATTGCCGGCCGCGGCCAGGCGGGTCTTGCCGGCGGTGATATCCTTGCGCACCTGCTCGAGATTCTTGTCGTAGGTCTGCTGCTGGGTGCGCAGCAGGATATCCAGCTGATGCGCAGCGCGGGCAAACACATCCGCCGAAACCTCGTGCTCCTTGTTCACCATGTCGATCAACCACTCGATGGCGTTGACCACCATGGAATTATGCGGGCTGGCTTTTTCCGCCTCCCCCACCAGCACTTCCAGTTTGGCGATCTTATTGATCACCTGGCGCACGATGTGTTCCCGGTCGAGAAACAGCGACTCATCACGCAAAGCGATCTTCAAAATGGGCACTTCCAGGCGATTGATCCAGGATTTTATCTGACCGGACACCTGCTCATCGGTGTTCATCAACTGAAACACCTTGTCGGAAACATCGATGATCTGCGTCTCCCGCCGCCCCAGTTTCTTGCCCGGACCAGCGGCCCGCTGCAGCGCCTGCAACAGATCCTGTTTGCTCAGCGCCGGGCCGGTCGCGGCCGGCGGCGGCAGCGCCGCCAGTGCATCCAATATGTCATGCACCGAGTAGTCGGGCTTGCCGGCGTCAGGATCAGGCGCGGATTTACCGCCGACCACTGGCGGCTGACCATAACCGGCGGCCAGACTGCGTAGATTGCCGACGATATCGAGTATCGACGGCGGCGGTTCCGCCACCACCGCCGATACCGATGCCGGTACTGGCGCCGCTTTTACCGCCGTCGGCGCGGCTGCCGCCTTGACAGGCTTCTTAGGGACTGCCGCCGGCGGTGCGACGGGCGGCGTTGGCTGGGGCGGCGCTGCTTCGGCGGGAATCACGGCCGTGCGTTCGCCGGTCTGTTTATTGATGTGATAAGTGATTACCGGGATCACGCCCTGCGCGATCAGGAACTGATTCAGGCGCCGGTAGATATCGCCGATTCTGCGCAACAGCACCTCACGAAATACGGTAAAGCAGAGCATATTGACCGCATGCGTAAAACCCAGCGGTCGCACCATCTGCTCCAGGCTGTCGACGAATAATGCTGGCCGGTAGGGATTGTTCTTATTGTCGATCTTTACCTGGTGCAATTCGCTCAGGCGTACACCGATTTCGTACAGCAGTTCCGCGTATTCATTTTCCACCTTATCAGTGGTCGTGGTGTCTGCCAGCCACTCCTCGTAGGCATCGTCGTTGACCAGGGAGAGCGTGTCGGCGGAATAGCCGAGTTCGGTAAATTCCTGCGCCTGTTCGCCCTGTGGGCGCCAGTCGCGCAATTGCTCGCCGGCCGCTCGCACGAAGCCCAAACGCAAAGCCTCGCGATTGGCGGTGAGCACGCCGGACGCCTCCATGAACACATTCCGATTCTGCGCCTGCATATAGACCGCGGGATCCACCAGCTTTTGCAGAACGGTGCCGAGAAATTCGTTGACCATGGGCTCCAGATCATCCAGCACCAGCTGATCGCTGCGTCGTACCAGGTCGGCGCGATTGAGCTGGTTTTTTTCCTGGCGGGTGGACTGTTGCTGCGCCGCCGCCTCCAGCGCGCGCCGCTCCTGCACCACCGCGACCTTCTGCAACAGCTGCAGACTGGGCAGATCGGCGCTGGCCAGCCGCAGTGCAAAACCGCTTTCCGAGTGCCGCGCCACTGTGCCGGAGAAATGCAACACCTTGACGTCTCCCGATTTTACCCGGCAGACGACCTTCACCTCGCTGTTGGTCACTGGCACGCAACGGCTGCCATCGCCCGCATCCTGGTAGAACAGCAGCATTCCACCCGATGAAAAATCCCTGATCGTGCATGCCAGCTCCCGACCGTCGGCCAGATGCGCGCGCGCACCCAACTGCACCGGGATACGGTTGAAAGCGCGTTTGTTGGCGCCGGACGGCGGTTTCTTCGGCGGTGCGTCACCTGTCATGGTTTTTGCGGTCCCCTTGGTACTGTGCGATGCCTGAGAAATTATTGCTCTGCGTCCGTTTATCGGCACTATTTCACGATTAATGAAAGGGCCTTTACGGCAATTAAATTAGTGTTTTTATCCCTAGTCGCGGATCCCGTTACATTCTGTTACCCAGCGTTACGCAGGGGAAAAGCTGCCGCCAGACGGCGGCCGTACACTGCACAGCGTGAACCCATGACAAAGGAGAAATCAGATGCGTTCCTATGGCAAAACTCTGTTGCTGACTGTCGGTATTCTGCTGGCCGGCACCACCCTGGTGGGGTTCGGCGCCCACACCATGCACGGCGAAGATCACCTGCAATGGCTGACGGAAAAGGTCAGTCGCGAACTGGATTTAGGTACCGACCAGGTCGCCCGTCTCGACACCGTCAAACAGCGCCTGATCGCGGCCCGTGAGCGCATGCATCAGGACCACGAGCAGCGACAGCAGCAAATTCTGACTCTACTGGCGGCACCCACCCTGGATCAGGAATCCGTGCTGGCGATAGTGCGGGACAAGACCGGCACGGTGAATGAACTGGCGCCGGAAGTCGTCGCCGCGCTGGCGGATTTCTATGCCAGCCTGGACGACGCACAGCGACAGACGGTAAGGGAGCATGTCGCCGACAGAATGCAGCATCACAACCAGCCGCACCACTGGTAAACGCCCACAGGAGACATCGATCCATGCATATTTTTTCGCATTCACATCATTCGCACCACCCCCCGGCGTTCGTTCTCAAGCTGTTCGCCGCCTGGTGGCGCCGGCGCCTGCGTCTAGACAGAGGGCAACAACGGCTGCTGGACGAGGTTCTGAGCACCTGGCGCCAGACGCGGAGCTTCATGCGCGACATCCACCGCGATCAGCGCCAGCTGCTGTCGCAACTGCTGGCGGCGTCGGAACTGGATCGCAACAACGCGTTGCAGTTATTGCTGGTCCCGGAGCGGGCATATCGCGATCAACTGCGTCAACTGGTGGACGCTTATGCCGACTTTCACGCCGCACTGCAGGAACCGCAACGCGAGCAGTTGAACCGCTGGCTGCAGCGCCATGCCGGGCATCACCACTGCGTCCCCTGATCGTTCACCGGCAACGGCCGGCGCCAGACCGGCGCCGGCCCTTTCATCGGCCGGGCAAACGCGCTACAGTGCCAGCTTGGTCCCAGCCCCGGGCTGGGTGCGGGGGCGCGGCGCGTAGCGGCGACTGAGTTAACGTAATTCGCAGTAATTACATGCACAAAATCCTCATGATCGATGACGACGAGCGACTTTGCCAGCTGGTGGGCGAGTACCTGCAGCGCTACGGCCATCAGCTGGATTGCGCGCCGTTACCCAGTCGCGGCCGCGCCCTGCTGGCCGGCAACGGCTATGACCTGCTGATCCTCGACGTGATGCTGCCGGAGATGGATGGTCTGTCATTGTGCCGCGAAATCCGCAAAACCAGCGACATTCCTATTATCATGCTTACCGCGCGCGGTGAAGTCATGGACCGCGTGGTCGGTCTCGAACTGGGCGCCGACGACTACCTCGCCAAGCCGTTCGAACCGCGGGAACTGCTGGCGCGCCTGCAGAACATCCTGCGGCGGGCGCAACGCAGCGGCGGCAAACTGTGCTACGGCAGCCTAACGGTGGAGCCGGACCGGCGCCGCGCCCTGCTGGCGGACCAGGAACTGAATCTCAGCACTATGGAGTATCAGCTGCTGGAGCTGCTGGCAAAACATCCCGGCAAAACCTTCACCCGTGACGAAATCCTGAATCAGCTCAAGGGCATCGATGCCGACATCTACACCCGATCGGTCGACATTCTGGTGAGCCGCCTGCGGCAGAAACTGGAACCGCTGGACCTGATCAAGACCGTGCGCGGCAGCGGCTACGTATTGGTGGGCGGGGAATAATGCGCAACCATTTCCGCCACCGCCGGCACGCGCTCACCGGCAAGCTGATCTTGCTGTTCGCCGCCAGCTCCATCGTCATCGTCGCTCTGGTGGGTATCAGCATCCGTCACGGTTTCAAGATGCATTTTCACGACGTGCTGCGGCCACACCTGGAGCGCTACCTGGAATATGTGCAGCAGGATATCGGCATGCCGCCGGACCGCGCACGTGCGCGCATACTGGCCGACCAGCTGCACATGGAGATTTACATATTCGACGCCGACGGCGGCTGGGCCTCCGACGGCCGGCCGCTGAACATTGCCGCCCTGCACAGCGAGCGCCGCTTCAGTCAGAACGGCATAGACTATGAACTGGCCGCGGGCAACGGCCGCCACTATCTGCTGGGCCGGCGCGGCGCCACCACCCTGGCGTTCGGTCTGCGCCTGGCGCGGGACGAGAGCGGCGGCTGGCATGCCCTGCTGCCCTTGCTGGTGCTCACCGCGTTCCTGCTCGTGCTCTACCACCTCACCAGCCGCCTGTTCGCCCCCATAGACACCATAGAAGCCGGCGTCCGGCGTTTCGCCGCCGGCGATCTGCAGCACCGGATAAATATCCACCGCCGCGATGAACTCGGCGCCCTTGCCACCAGCTTCAATGCCATGGCAGACGACATCCAGCGCATGCTCGACGCCAAGCGGCAACTGCTGCTGGCTATCAGTCACGAGCTGCGGTCACCGCTGACCCGTGCCAAGGTTGCCGTCGATCTGCTCGACGAGACGACGCGCAAGCAAGAGATCCAGCACGACCTGACCGAGATCGACACCCTGCTCAGCGAACTGCTGGAAAGCGAGCGCCTGGCGGGTGACCATGCGGTCTTGCACAAGACCAGCTGCGACCTGCCGGCCCTGGTGCGTGAAGTGATCGCGGCCCGGGGTGGCGAAAAGATCCGGGTAACAGCGCCCGTCGACGGCATGCCGCCACTGCTGCTGGACGAGACCAGGATGAAATTATTGCTGCGCAACCTGCTGGATAATGCCCTGCGCTATACACCTGAGGGTGGCAAGATTACTCTTTCCTCAACCCACATCCCTGAAGGCGTGGCGATAACCGTCAAAGATACCTGTCCTGGTATTCCTGAGCAGGACCTGCCCTATGTGTTTGATCGCTTCTATCGGGGGGATAAATCCCGCCAGCGAGAAGAAGGTGGATCGGGATTAGGCCTGGCCATCGCACGGTCGCTGGTCGAAAGCCAGGGGGGACGAATGCGTGTAGAGAGTCAGGTTGGTGAGGGGGCTGCATTCATCATTGAGCTGCCAAGAGCGCCTGAGGAAACGACCTGACAAAAACCTGTCCCAAGCAATACCCATAACGAAGGTATTTTGGTGTCAGTGGGGGGAATTAGAAAATACATAAAATCTATACTGCTTCTTTACAATTTCCAAACAATCATTTGTTACCCTATGAGCAATTACAGAA
>DKAS01000034.1 GCA_002448875.1 Proteobacteria bacterium UBA6920
ATGTCGGTTACCGCCCAGCGCAAGGATATCAGCGACAACGACGTGGTCAGCGAATTCGCCAGCATCGTCGGCAACCAGGCACGACTCGACCACCTGTACCTGCTCACCGTCGCCGACATTCGCGCGACCAATCCGGAATTGTGGACCAGCTGGAAGGATGCCCTGCTCAAGGAGCTTTACTACTCCGCCGGTCACGCACTGCGCCGCGGCGTGGACAATCAGCCCGACCAGCAGGAGTGGATCGCCAGCACCCGCCACAGCGCCCGCGAACTGCTGCAGACCCAGGCACCGCACGTCACGACGACGCAGATCGACACCCTGTGGGACACCTTTCCGGACGACTATTTTCTGCGCTATTCCGCCGAGCGCATCGCCTGGCACACGCAGGCGATACTGCTGCACCTGCCCAGCGAGGAGCCTCTGGTATTGAACGCCCCGATCCCGGAGAGTCACCAGGGGGCGACCGAAATATTCATCTACGCCCGGGATCAACTCAATCTGTTCGCCAACGCCACGGCGATCCTGGACAAACTGGGCCTGACCATCGTCGACGCCCGCATCATTACCAGCGAAGACGGACATACTCTCGACAGTTTCATCATCTTCGAGCAATCAGGCGAGCCTATCGCTGGCGCCAGCCGGGTACAGGAGATCATCGGCGCCCTGCTCGCCCAGCTCTATCAGCAGGATGACAATCGCGGTACGCCGCGACGGCATATACCGCGGCGGCTGAAACATTTTCCCATTCCGACGCGGGTCACGTTCTTCGAGGACCGCAAGCACCGCCATACCATACTCGAAGTCATCGCCGCCGACCGCCCCGGCCTGCTGGCCGTCTTAAGCCGGGTATTTCTCCAGTGCGGGGTACGGTTGCGCAACGCGAAGATTTCCACCATCGGTGAACGCGCGGAGGACATATTTTTCATTGTCAGCAGCAACAACGCCCCGCTGGACGATGCGGAATTGAGACAGGAACTCAAGACCAATATCATTGCCAAGCTCAGTCCCGACGCCTCGGGCTCCTGAATCTTTCCCTCGCATTAACAATCAGTTAGAACCAGCGGCTGCGCCGGCCAGACAGTGGGCCGGCGCGACCGGCCCTGTCCCTCGCTGCGCCAGTCGCGGCATATACAAAAAAATACTTTAAATCCGTTTCTCCCCTCAAGAGATCGCCGTTGTATCCGAAATATTGATATGGCTGGGGGTTATAACGCCAGCGGGGCAAACAGCATCGTCTAAACAATAAGAGCCGGATTATGAAATTAAGACAGTTGCAATACATCTGCGAAGTCGCGCGCCGTGGGCTCAATGTATCCACGGTGGCGGAGATCCTGCACACCGCGCAACCGGGGATCAGCACGCAAGTTCGCCTGTTGGAAGAGGAATTGAACGTAAAAATCTTCGAACGCAATGGCAAACGCCTGGTCGGCATTACCCAGCCGGGCAAGCGCATCATCGAAATGGCGGAGCGCGTACTGCGGGAAATCGAGGATATCCGGCAGGTCGGTGGCGAATTCTCGCAGGAAGACAGCGGCACTTTTTCCATTGCCACGACCCACACGCAAACCCGCTATGTGCTGCCCAGCACCATCAAGGCGTTCAAGGACACGTATCCGGATGTACGCCTGCGCATCCACCAGGGCGACCAGGTGCAGGTGGCGGAAATGGTCACCACCGGCGTGGCGGACATCGCCATCACCAGCGAGACCGGGCAACTGCCCCACTCCATCGTCACCCTGCCGTGCTTCGATTGGGAATTCTGCGTCATCGCGCCGGTCGGCCATCCCTTGCTCGACGAGAAAAACCTGAGCCTGGACAAGATCGCGGAGTTTCCCCTGATCACCTACGACTACGCCTCCGCCGGCCGCTCGGTGATCAACAAGGCGTTCAGCGATAAAGGTCTGGCGACTAAAATGGCGCTGACCGCCATGGATTCGGACGTTATCAAAACCTATGTCGAACTGGGGCTGGGTATCGGCATCCTGGCGAAAATGGCGTATGAGAGCGAGCGGGACACGCAGCTGCGGTCACGCGACGTCGGCCACTTGTTCGAAAAAAGCACCACCTATATCGGCATTCAGAAAGGCAAGTACCTGCGCAGCTACATGTACGCGTTCATCGAACAATTCGCGCCGCACCTGACCCGGGAAAAGGTCGATCTGGAAACCAACAACTACCTGTAAGACGGGCCGCCGCCGGCGCCATTGTTCAGCACCGGCGGCGACTCTCTGTTTAAGCCTGCTTCTTCTTGCAGGTCGCCAGCCCAAAGGGCAGGTACAGCGGACACCAGCTGATCAGGCTGGTTAAGATGAATACCGCGCCCAGGACACCAATGACTACGGCCACCACGCCTTCCACCTTGCCCAGGTAAATCAACGCAAAAAACACCAGCGCCACTGCGATACGAATTACACGATCGGCACCACCCATATTCTTGATCATACCCTTCTCCTGCGATGTTAACGAACTACCCATATCGTTTATTAGAGTTTGCTAATGAATTAAGATACCGGGGATAGAATACTAACGCAAGAGGCGCCCTGCGAGGAATGGTGGGACAGGCTGAACCCGCGACGACAAGGGGATGTTGCTCGCGCCCCTGAGTCCCGGCTCACGTATGGATGGCGTCGAGGATTTGATTACAATTGCCGAAAATAGCGGCAATGGTGGCGTCGCTGAGTTGAAACAATGCCTGCAGCTCCTGGCGCGGCTGGGTCAGATCGTTGACCTTGATATTGTAGCCTTCCAGGGCATGCTCCTGAATCACCGTCTGCGCCAGACGAATCATGGCACAGTAGATTTCCACCGATGATTTCAGCTCCCGGATGGGAGTCCCCAGTTTCAGGGTCACCAGCACCTGCGCCATCAGCGGGGTCAAACGCAGGTGGCGCGCCAGCCAGGCGGCGAATTTTTCTTCCGACAGAATGAAATAAGACCGTTCCAGGGATTTGAGGCTGCTTTCTCCCGTTTGCGCTTCGGCGAACAGCGCGGCGTATTCGTCGGGAAAATTGCTGGCCAGCACCAGGGATTCCATGGCGCTCATCATCGCCGTGATTTCCATTTCCTCGTCCTGACCGATGCCGCTCACCGCCGCGAACTGCCGGGTCAGGGTGGCCACCGCCATGCAATATTGATTGAGGTAGTTGCAGGCTTCGTTCCGACAGTTTACGGTAAATTTCTTCAAGGAATTACTCAGAACCGCCAGCCGGACATTGGTCACGCCCAGCAGATTTAAAGCCTCACGCACGTTATCGATTGATTTACCGCGCCGGTACAGCGGGGAATTGGCATAACGCAGCATGGCCGTGGCCATTTTTTTGTCACGCTCCAGGGCCTGGGCAAGATCGGCGAAATTCAGATTGCGCGAGCCGAGCAGCTGCAGCACCCGCATGGAATCCCCGGATAAAGTCGGTGCCCCTAAATGTTCAATCGATACTTTGATCAAGGGTAGATCCGTTCAGTTAGTGCCGATAATTTCCACCGCATTGCCGTCCGGGTCTCGAAGAAACAAAGCCGGACGCCCGGACTGGCTTACAGTATAACGGACGCCCAGCGCATTCAATTTAGCCCTGAAACCGGCAAAATCATCTATTTGCAATGCAAAATGCCGGTCGCGCCCGCCATGCGACGGACGCCCTTCCAGGGGATCCGGATTGGGCAGTTGCATTAAATGAATTTCCGCCTCACCCACCGCCAGCCAGGCACCAGGGTACCCCAGCTCCGGACGGTTGTTCTTTACCGCCAGGCCGAGCAAATCCCGATAAAATTTCAGCGATTGTTCCAGGTCGCGGACCAGGACACTCACATGCAGCAGCTTTTTACCCTGTAGACTCATGCTCTGTTTTCACCTGGCTGTACGCCGAAAAATATCCTGCCAGAAGGATCAACGCCCCACCCCACCACTCCCGGGCCGAAACCACTTCAGCGGTCAACAGCTGAGAGGAAATCGCGCCTGCGACCAGCTCAAATAAAAGAATAACCGCGGAACGGTGTACCGGCATGTGGGTAACACCGTACTGTACCGCTAATGTCATGAAAAATGTAGCGAAAATACCGAGCAGGACGACGGCCAACCAGACCGAGGGGGCCACCCGCGGTACTGCCGCATCCTGCAACAGAACCAGAAGCAGCGCCACCAGGACCACGCCCAGCCAGGAAACCGTGGTCTTTACCTGGATCGATACATCCTGTACCTGGCGGATGAAAACGTTGGACAAGGCAAAGGCGAGCCCGGAACTGATGGCGAGCCAGTCCGGGACCGTGTGCGGCCAGGGATAGCCCAGATCCGGGGACCAGAGCATGACCAGCGCGCCGGTCATGGCCAGGACCAGAACCAGGAAAAAAGCCGGGGTGATGCGCTCCTTGAGCAACAGCCAACCCAACAGCACGGCCCACAATGGCGACAAATAGAACAACAACAGCACTCGTACCACGGTGCCATCGATCACCGCCAGCACAAATGCCACATTGGTCCACCCCGAGGTCAAGGCGAGCAACACCAGGGCCAAGGGCTGGCGCCTGATTTGTCCCAATTGTCTGCCGAACACCACCAAGCCCAGCAGCAGGGACACCAGATAAAGAAACAAAGACGACCAGACACCCGCCATACCTGCGGTCTGCAGCCAGCGCAGCGGATACCAGATAACCCCCCACATCGAGGCGGTATAGAGCAAACAGGCGACGGGAAAAAATCTCGCGTGGAATTTGGCTGGCATAGCGTGTTGTTCTATACTAAACGCCCGGCGCGCAGGGCGGCGGCGGTAAGACAGTCGGTCACAAGATAAATTCCTTTAGGCTCATAAGCTTACCTTCATTTACCACACCTGATACACGTGTTATATAACCCACGCTTCCTATGAATCTGGATTTGAACAAGCTCCAACCCTACCCCTTCGAGAAGCTGGCGGAGCTCAAAGGTGGCGTAACGCCCGCCACCACCGCGCCGCATATCGCGATGAGCATAGGCGAACCGCAGCATGAGACTCCCGACTTTATCAGGCAATCCCTGAGCCAACATTTGTTGACCATGGCTAATTATCCGGTCACCAAAGGCCTGGCGATTTTGCGCGAAGCCATTGCCGGTTGGCTGTGCCGCCGTTACGGGCTGGCGGCCGAGCATGTCGATCCGGAACGCCACTGCCTGCCAGTGGCCGGTAGCCGCGAGGCTTTGTTTGCTTTTGCCCAGGCGGTCATCGACCGGTCAAAACCGGCCACGGTCCTGATGCCCAACCCCTTTTACCAGATCTATGAAGGCGCCGCGCTGCTGGCGGGAGCCCAGCCCTGGTACATGGCATGTACCGCCGACAATAATTACGTGCCGGATCTGGACGACGTACCGGCCGGGATCTGGCGCAGTTGCCAGCTGATTTACATCTGCTCCCCGGGCAACCCTACCGGTAGCGTTTTCAACCTGGATTTTTACCGTCGCCTGCTGGCATTGGCAGACCAGCACGACTTCATCATCGCCGCCGACGAATGTTATTCGGAAATCTATCCCGACGAGGCCAATCCGCCGCTGGGCATGCTGCAGGCCTGCCGGCAGCTGGGCCGCGACGATTTCCGGCGCTGCGTGGTATTCAACAGCCTGTCCAAGCGTTCCAACGTGCCGGGTTTGCGCTCCGGCTTCGTCGCCGGCGATGCCCGCATTCTGCAGCAATTCCTGCGTTATCGCACCTACCATGGCTGCGCTTTGCCGGTGTACAGCCAGCACGCCAGTATCGCCGCCTGGAACGATGAGCGGCATGTTCGTACCAATCGCGATCTGTACCGGGAAAAATTCCAGGCGGTGGAACAGATCCTGAAGCCGGTACTGGAATTGAACCAGCCGGATGCAAGTTTTTATCTGTGGCCCCGCACTCCCCTGCCGGACACCGAATTCACCCGCGGTCTGTTTCAGCAACAGAACGTCACCGTCCTGCCTGGCAGCTATCTGTCCCGGGTCACGGCGCAGGGCGATCCCGGCAGAAATCATGTGCGCATCGCCCTGGTGGCGCCGGTCGGCGAATGTGTCGCGGGCGCGCAACGCATGCGGCATTACCTGGAATCGCTATAACCCTTTTTTATTTTCTGACGGAGAAGCTCATGAGCGAACTGCAAAGCATTATCGAATCGGCCTTTGAACGCCGGGCGGATATCAATCCGCGCACCGTGGAAACCCATGTCAAGGAAGCCGTCACGGAGGTGGTCAATAAACTGGACAAAGGCGAACTGCGGGTGGCGGAAAAGAAAGACGGCGACTGGGTGGTTCATCAGTGGCTGAAGAAAGCCGTATTGCTGTCCTTCCGCATCGCCGACAACGAATTCATGAAGGGCGGCTTCAGCAACTACTATGACAAGGTGCCGCCCAAATACGCCGACTACAACTCCCGCGCCTTCCGTGACGACGGCGTGCGTGTGGTCCCCCCGGCCACGGTGCGCAAGGGCTCCTATATCGCCCCCAATGTGGTTTTGATGCCCTCTTACGTCAACATCGGCGCTTACGTGGACAGCGGCACCATGGTCGACNNTCCTGCGCCCAGATCGGCAAGAATGTTCATCTGTCCGGCGGTGTCGGTATCGGCGGCGTGCTTGAACCGCTGCAAGCCAATCCCACCATCATCGGCGACAACTGTTTTATCGGGGCGCGATCCGAGGTGGTGGAAGGCGTCATTGTCGAAGACAATTGCGTCATTTCCATGGGCGTTTACATCGGACAAAGCACCCGCATATACCATCGTGAGCGTGATGAAATACTCTACGGTCGAATCCCCGCAGGCTCCGTGGTCGTTTCTGGCAATCTGCCCTCAAAAGACGGTAAATACAGCCTTTATTGTGCGGTAATTGTAAAGCAAGTGGATGAAAAAACTCGTTCAAAAGTAGGTATAAACGAACTTTTGCGCGATCTGTAAGCAGCCCTTAACGATTTTCCCTCTAAAACACCTTACATTAATCCACGGGCATGCCCGTGGATTAGTTCAATATGTGTATAAACAGAAATTATAGCCACCCTGCAACCCTGGATATAATATAGGGTCTATTCAAGTGGTAAATTGCACTGAAAGATCAGACCATGCCCTAGGGCTAGTTTATATCTTATTGTATATATTAACTTTCATAATATTGCTCTATCGTCAACTTAATAACATGGTAACAAAATTTAACAATATTTTACGTAGACCATATTGTTTTTATTGCGATAGTCATTAAGCTTTTTTACCAGAACGCCTTGTGCGGATTTTTAGAAAAAGTTTAAATTTTTAAGCATACGAAACAGCTGAAGGAGTACTTTTAAAATGCGCATTTCATCCAAAGCCCGTTACGCAACCATTGCGTTAATGGACATCGCTTCACGCAATTCGGATACGCCGATCACGCTTTCGGACATCTCCAAGCGGCAGAATATTTCTGTCTCCTACCTTGAGCAGATTTTCGCCAAGTTGCGTCGCGCATCGCTGGTCACTGCGTCCCGTGGTCCCGGGGGCGGTTACAAACTGAGCCGTGACGCCGATCAGATCAGCCTGGCGGATATTGCTGTTATTTTTAACAAAGAACCCCTGACCGCCGACAGTGTGCAGGGTAATGTCGCCAAATCCGGCTGGTATAATTTCAGCCAGGATCTGCGTCAGTTTCTCGGTAATGTATCGCTGGGCCAGTATGTGAAAAACGCCGCCGCCAGCGAAAGCAAGGTCAGCAGCGCCGCCTGACAGGTTATTGCAGCGGATCACGGGAAGGTGATCCGCTCCCTGAGGGTGCACCAGACAAGGCGGTGGACAATGGGTTGTATCCCGCCTCTGTCATCAATTCCCGAACCCGGGCTGACGGCAACAAGCTCCTGATCGCCGCCAGTGACGCGGTTGTAGATGCGGTAACCGCCGCGCCCACGACGCGGTGCAGGGAATAGGCTTGCGTGGCCGATTCGTCGGCGGCCAGCGGCGGCTGAGCGGCCAGGGACAACAGCTTGATCCCCTTTCCCTGAGTGCGTGCCAGTTCCGCTTGCCGCCAGGAGGCAAAGCCAATGGCCGACGGGCGCTGCGCCACCAGATCGATAAGTCGCTGACTGTTGCCATGCGGCAAGGCGCTGAGCGAACGCAGCAGTGGCAGGCCCAGATTTTCGATCACACCAGCCAGCTCGGCGTAGCCGCCGTCCGCCAGCAACAGTTCAATAGCACCATCTTCACCGCCAACATACTTCCAGTCGCTCAATTTGCGTTGCAGTATGTCTGCAAGATCACGACCGGTCAGCTCCTGCACCGGGTTGGCGGCATTGACGACGATGGCCACGCCGTCTTCCGCCAGCGGCCAGGACTGCGCTACCGGTGCACCTGCCAGCAGCGCGAGATCCGTCAATTCGATCACCGTTGCCGGTCGCGTGGATGGAGGGGGAGCCGATACCGCACCGGGGGTAAGGGGAACGACGGTGTAGCCTGCCATCTCCTGCTGCAAATAGGCGCTAAATTTTACGGCCAGCTCAGGAGAGAAAACCACGTTATGCACCACTACCAGACGCGCACCCGGGTCGGGCAGCAGGCGGTCACGCAGTAGATAAGTCAGCGCCAGCAGCAAAGCCAGTGAGGCGATGAATACAGACAGGGTGCGTGATTTGGTGATAAGCGATGGTAGCGCAGGCATTGCCGCCTCGAACAACAGAAAATGAGCCGCCCGCGCTCAGCGATCCCGGCTGCAACACGCCGCGGGAGGAATCAGGTACCGCTGTTGAATTCCTGATCACTGCCGGGAAATCGCTCGGCATACAGCGCGATCCATTCCCGCGCCGCTTCTTCACCGGTGAGTGCGCGTCCTTCGTGCAGGAGAATTTTACGCTTGTAGTGTTCGATATGGCAAACCTGTTCCACCATACGCACGCGGTAGGCTTGCTCCTTGTCCAGCAGCTCGACGCCGACATCAAAGGCGTTGCCGTTGGCCCGGCACCAGGTAACCCGCGCCTTGGTCTCGAACGGAGGCTGGACGGCGGGTATGCGCAAGGCGATGATCTTACCCACCACCAGCTCGGTCTGCGAGTGAAAAGACAAGCCGCCGTTGCTGATATTATTCAGCGCGTCCCTTTCCTCATGCGCCTCGTCCACCTCGACCTCAATGGGGATATCCGAAGGGTGGCGGATGTATTTACGGGCATGTAGACTCATCTGCAGGCTCCTTGCCCCGTGTGGGGCCAGCTAGCATCGGCGGAACTGCCGCAAAGCCGCCTCGATCTTGTTTATCGGCACTACCAGTTCGCGATTGATGCCTTCACAGCGTTCCGCTTCCAGATTCCAGTGTTTCCGGCTTTTGAGAATCTCCGGCCAGAACGGATAGGTGCTGCATTGCAAAGGGCGTACCGGATAGATCCGACACTGCCCATTTTGCAAAAAGACACAGGCGCCATCCGCCGCCGACTGCAATACCAGATCACCTTCACTGCGTGTCAGATAGCGGCGGTGAAACCAGGCGGGTGACAGTTGCAAATAGTCACGAATGGTTTCCGCTTCGCCAGCACATAAAAAAACGAAGTGGTCATCACCGCCCACGCAACAGCGGCCACATTGCGTACATTTGAACCGCAGCGCCACGCGGCGGTACAACGGTTGTTCATAGTTCTCTGTTTTATCCATAATATTCAATATGTTAACACATTCTCAAGAATCCGTTCACGCACCCTGCTCTGACTTGCGGGCCGGCGCATCATACCCGACACGGGAAATCGCCGGGCAAAGACGGCACTTCGTAGTGTACTATTATAGTTGTCGGCGGTTTTTTGCGTACCTTCCGCCCTGTCCATGAGCGCATCGGCAAAGAATTTATAATTTCCGGATAAACATCGACATGGAAACTGACCAGCACCGTATCGTGGAGGCAAGACGCATAGTCGGAATATTGACACGACTTTGCAAAGAACACGTGCCTCTGACCTGCAAAGCCCATCAGGGCGATAGCGAGTGGTACGGCACCATCAGGGAAATTGATTTCGAGCGTGGCCATCTACTGCTCTCTCCTCTGAACGACCTGGGCCAGCCTCAGCCCACCCTGTCCGCAGGGGAATACCACTGTCACGGGAAGCTGGCAGGAGTCATGGTGCAGTTCAATGGTACGCTGCAAGCCGCGGACAGCGCCCTGCCATTCGAAGCCTACCCCGTCCGTTTCCCGCAAAGCATTCATTACCATCAGCGACGCGCCACGGAACGCATCGGCGTCTGGGTAGACCAGAAACTGCCCGTCATGCTGCAGTTGGAAGGCAAGGTGTTTCTCAAAGGGCATATTCAGGACATTTCCGCCCAGGGCATGAATGCCTGCTTTTATCGCATTCTACCGGTGGAACCGGGAGAGATCGCGCCCTCCTGCGTCCTGGAAATGATGGAGGGAGCCCCGGTGCGCTGCAAGTTCAGCATCAAAGACGTCAGCAACAACGACGCTGCCGGCACCATGAGCATTCGCGGCCAGTTTTTCGAGATCAATGCCGTCGACGCAAAACGCGTCGGCCGATTCGTGTCTCAACTGGAACAAACCCTGGGGCAAAAACAGGGCTGAACGCCACGCCCTTACCCGACCCGATAAGCACAACCGCTACCATGGACCGGCTCCGCCAGATACTGCGCAATATCGACGGCCAAGGCTATAAGGCCTACAAGCAGCTCAATGGCAGTTACCGTTTTCCCGACTATGAACTGGTTTTCGATCATGTACAGGGCGACCCATTCGCCGCGCCCAGTCGTATCTGTATCCGGCGCAGCCACGCCCAGGCCGGCTTCCCGGCCCATTACTGGGAGAACGCCAGCCGCCGCGATGGCTTCGAGGACTTCCTCGCCCGTACCGTCGCCCGCGCCTGTGCACACCATGTGCGCGGCCGACGCGGCAGCGGCAACAGCGGCCTGATCGGTATCACGGTCAATCGGCAAACCCTGCTGCGCCGCAACGCGCTGGTCACCAGCGCGGATGGCATCGAAGCGCGCATGCTGCTGGGCTTGCCGGCCGATGGCCGCAGGGTGGCGGCGGCGGCGGCGGAAACTATGCTGTTCACGGAACTGCCGGCGGTAGTCGCCCACAGCCTGCGCCTTGCCGCGGTGGACGGTGAAGCCCTCTGGCAACACATTTGCAGCTGCGAAAATCAGCACTTTCTCCGTGCCTGGCTGAGCAAGGAGCAATTGGTTGCCTTTATCGCCGACGGCGCCATGCTGGCGCGGCGCAGCGGCGTCGACGACCGGCCGCTGCAGGACCAGGCCATTGCCTTCACGGCTCCGCCTTCGCTGCGGCGCAGCATCACGCCGCCGCACGGTGGCACCATCAGCGGCATGGGGGTGCCAGAGGGTGTCACCCTGATCGTCGGCGGCGGTTTTCACGGCAAATCCACCCTGCTGCATGCGCTGGAACGCGGTGTTTACAACCATATCCCCGGTGACGGACGGGAACAGGTAGTGACGGTGGCCGACGCCATGAAGATACGGGCGGAGGACGGTCGCGCGGTGCGGGATGTCGATATCAGCGGTTTTATCGACAATCTGCCGCTGCAGCGCGACACCCGGCGCTTCACCACGGAAAACGCCAGCGGCAGCACCTCGCAGGCGGCCAATATCATCGAAGCGCTGGAAACCGGTTGCCGTTGTCTGCTGATCGATGAAGACACCAGCGCCAGCAACTTCATGATCCGCGATGAGCGCATGCAGCAGCTGGTCGCGGCCGACAAGGAACCGATCACTCCGCTGTTGCACCGGGTGCGCGCCCTGCACCGCGAACAAGGCGTTTCCTCGGTGATCGTCATGGGCGGCAGCGGCGACTACCTGGACGTGGCTGATCAGGTCATCATGCTGGACAATTACCGGGCGCTGGACGTCAGCGCGCAGGCCCGCGCGCTGCGCCGCCCGCAAGCTTCCTGGCAGGATACGCTGCCGCCGCTCATGCTGCCGGCAAAACGGCGCCTTGCCGCGGCGCAGCTCCAGGCCCGACGGCAGGACGGCAAACTCAAAATCGACGCGCGCGACAATATGACTCTGGTCTATGGGGAATGCCATATCGACCTGTCACGAGTTGAACAATTGCTTGAAAGTGGGCAAAGTAAAGCCATTGGCCATGTGCTGCAACGCTACCTGCAGCACTATCAGACCGCCGCGGATACCGTCACCGGCATCCGCCAGGTACTGCGGGAAATCGCCGAACACGGATTGGATGTCCTGTGCGAATCGCGCAACGGTGCCCTGGCCCTGCCGCGCCTGCAGGAAATCATGGCGGCTGCCAATCGTTTACGTCGACATTAAACCCGCAGTGCCCGGAGTGACATGAATCGCGACCACATCTACAGTACGCTCATCAGTATTCTGGCCCTGGTGATCCTGATCCACTTGTTCACCGGCGACGACCGCGCGCCGCCAGAGCCTCTCCAGAGCGAGCAAGCTCCGCCCCTGGACTTCAAGCCGGGCGATGACCAGGCGCAAGCCATCACTACCCTGGCCACCCAGTTGCGCGCCGAACAGGAAGCCCGTCGTCGCCTGGAGCATCAGGTCAGCGATCTTTACACCCTGCTGCGCCAGCAGAACGGTGCCGCGAAGGCAGGAAACTCTGCCCCGGACCCGGCAGCCGACGCCCGCCCGCAGGCGTCGACGGAGTCATCGACCACCTCACCGACCACGACTGCCAACCGCGGTGAAACCGGCAATACCTGGATAGACGAGCAGGCGCTGCTGGATGCCGGCATCACCGTCGACCAGGCCGCCTCCGTCAAGAAGCAATTTGAAAAAATGGAAATGGACCGTCTGTACCTGCGGGATCGCGCCACGCGCGAGGGCTGGGTAGGCACCTCCCGCTACGTGGACGAGGTGGACAAACTCGATGAACAAACGGAAAAGATTCGCGCCGAGCTGGGCGAGGACAATTATGGCGCCTTTCTCTACGCCACCGGCCAGCCCAATCAGGTGCTGGCGGAAAGTGTTCTGGAAAGTTCACCGGCGCAACAGGCGGGTGTGCGGGCCGGGGATGTCATTGTCAGTTACGATGGTAAGCCCATTCATACCTGGAGCGACGTGCGCAGCGCCACCTCGGCCGGTCAGGCCGGCCAGCAGGTGGCCTTGGTGCTCAATCGTGACGGCCAGGCTATAACCACTTATATTGCACGCGGCCCCATGGGCGTGCGACTGGCGGTACGCAGCCAGAAACCGTGAGCAACCGCGGCCCTGGCGCGTACCCCCACAGCCACTTCCACACGGTCAATACAACTTCTGTATATACCCAATATTCCTAAACAAATGGGTGAATCTGCCGATAAGTCTGTCGATCAGTTCAATTCTAGTGGGCCGACAAGACAACATGAAAAAGATAGTTTATTGCGGTAAGACCTATGACGCCCAGGACCAGGAAACCGTCCTGGAAACCTTGCTGCGGCACGGCGCCCTGACCGCTCATAGTTGCAAGAAAGGTATTTGCCACACCTGTTTGTTGCGCGCCCCCAGCGGCAAAGTCGCGGAAAAATCCCAGCTGGGTCTGCGCCCGTCCCTGAAGGAATTGGGCTATTTTCGCGCCTGCGAATGTGTACCCAAAACCAATCTGCTGCTGGAACCGGCACGGGACAGCGATTTGTTCGGCCGCGCCATGGTCTACCGCAAGGAACGGGCGGCGGCGAAAGTCATTCGACTGCTGCTCGATCCGGTGACCCAGCTGTACTATCACTCCGGGCAGTTTATCAATATCAAAACCCCCGCCGGGGAGACGCACAGCTACTCGCTGGCCAGCGTGCCGTACGATGACTATTGCCTTGAGATCCACGTGGGCAAGAACAGCGGCGGCGGCGTCAGCCAGTGGATATTCGATGACTTACAGCAGGGTTCGGTGATCGAATTTCAGGGTCCCTTGGGCGAGTGTTACTATTTCTCCGGTGAACCGCAGGACCATATGCTGATGATCGCCAGCGGCACCGGCCTGGGCGCACTGCTGGGAATTGCCCGCGACGCGCTGAAAAGCGGGCACAAGGGGGAAATTCACCTTTACCACGGCTGTCAGGACGCGCAGGATCTGTACATGACGGAAGAGCTGCGGGCATTGACGCAGGAATATGCCAATTTCCATTTCATGAAATGCGCCTCTGGCGAAAACATTCCCGCCCATGTCACCGCCGGTCGCGTTCCCGATGTGGCTTTCTACCAGCACAGAAATCTGGAAGGCTGGCGGGTGTATCTGGCGGGCAGCGCGGAAATGGTGGAGGAAGCGGAACGATCGGCGGAAAAATACGGCGCCAATCCCGTGCATATCCATACGGATCCGTTCGAGAATCTAAACTGAGTCGGAGTCGGCGCGCCAGCGTCGACATTTCGACAGCGTGGGATTTCGACTATACTGGGTACGATAACGCTACGATCAGCGGCGGTGGTACGAGGGAAACTGTCATGGCGGACACAATCACCGGTATGCGTACCGAGCATACCAACCTGCTCAAACTGCTGTATGTGCTGCAGCGTCAGGCGGAAATATTCGCATCCGGCGCCAAACCGGCATTTGATCTGATGCAGGACATTCTGGATTACCTGACCAATTATTTCGAACGCGTGCATCACAGCAAGGAAGAAGCGATGATGTCCCGCCTCGCCACTCTCACCAGCGACGCAGCGCAGCCGGTGTCCCGCATCCGCGACGAACATGAAAAAATCAGCAAGCTCGCCCACACCCTTGCGGGCAACCTCGACAACATCATCATCGGTTCGGATATGACACCGCGGGACACGGTGGTAAACATGATTATGGATTTCGTCAATTTCAACCGCGAACATGTGCGCCATGAAGAACAATTCGTGTTCCCCCTGGCCATGCAGCACCTGCGGGAGAGCGACTGGCAGGAAATTGAAAAATCGGTGCCCGCAGACGACGACCCCCTGTTCGGCGAGGAAGTCAAATCACAGTACCAGAACCTGTACCGCAGCATTGTCGATGCCGGCAGCGCCGGCCACGCCTAGCTCACGCCACTTCTCAGGAGGCGTTGGCCCGTTCTTTCCGCACCGGCTTCCTGGCGAACACGACCTCCACTACTTCGCTATAGTGTTTGACGAAGTGAATCTGCATGCCGGCACGCACGTATTCGGGCAGCTCCAGATAGTCACTGCGATTGTCCGCCGGCAACACCAGCTGCCGAATGCGATTGCGGCGGGCGGCGATTACCTTTTCGCGGATGCCGCCGACCCGCAGCACATGGCCGGTGAGGGTCAATTCGCCGGTCATCGCCAGCACCGGTTTCACACTTTCCGCGCGCGCCAGCGACAGCAGGGCGGTCGCCATCGCCACGCCGGCGCTGGGACCGTCCTTGGGTATAGCGCCTTCCGGCATGTGCACATGCACGAAGGAATGATCGAAAAAATCACTTTTCCCCCGCAATTCCGCCAGATGCGCCGCGACATAGCTGTAGGCGATTTCCGCCGACTCGCGCATGACGTCACCCAGCTTGCCGGTGAGTTTGAAGCCGGTCTTCTTGTGATTGATCACCGACGCCTCTACCGGCAGAGTGACGCCACCGGAAGCCGTCCACGCCAGACCGGTCACCACCCCCACGCCGCTCATTGGCTTCTCGGCGAGAAACACCGGTTGTCCCAGATAGTCCTCGAGATCCTGCGGTGTGATGCGTATTGGTGTTTTCTGCCCCTCCAGCATCCGACTCACCGCCTTGCGCACGATGCGGCCCAGACGTTTGTCCAGGCCTAGCACGCCGGCCTCGCGCGCATAACCATTGATTATTTGCCGCAGCGCAGCATCGGACAGGCGCAGCCGCGAACTGCGCACCCCTGCTTTCGCCAGCTGCTTCGGCCAGAGATGCCGCTTGGCGATGGCCAGCTTCTCCTCCATGATGTAGCCGACGAAACGGATTATTTCCATGCGATCCAGCAAGGGGCCGGGCACGGTATACAACTGGTTGGCGGTGCAGATAAACAGCACTTTGGAAAGGTCGAATTCGGTTTCCAGATAAGCATCGTAGAACGACTGGTTCTGATCCGGATCCAGCACCTCGAGCAATGCCGCCACCGGATCCCCCTGATAACAGGCGCCGATCTTATCCACTTCGTCCAGCATGATCACCGGATTGTCCACGCCACAGTCACGGATCGCCTGAATGAAGCGGCCGGGCATGGCGCCAGGCAGGGCCCGGCGCTGTCCCTTGATATCGCTTTCCTCGCGAATACCGCCGACGCTGAAGCGATAGAATTTTCGGCCCAGCGCCTGCGCCACCGCCTTGCCCAGGGAGGACTTGCCGACGCCGGGCGGACCCACCAGCAACAGAATGGCGCCGGGCAGCGCACCCTTGTAGGCGCCGACGGCGAGAAACTCCAGAATCCGCTGTTTAACGTCATCCAGACCGCAATGCGCCTGATCGAGCACAGCGCGCGCACGCGCGGGATCAAGCATATCCGTCGACCGCAGTCCCCAGGGCAAAGCGGTGAGCCAGTCGAGATAACTGTGCACGGCGGTATAATCGGCGGATGAAGGATCAAGGCGGGAAAAGCGCCGCAGCTCGCCTTCCAGCGACTGTCGCAACTCCTTGGGCAGGTGCCGCTCGCGCAAGCGCTGGCGGAACAAATCCAGTTCCGTGGTATGATCCTCGTCGAGCAAACCCAGTTCGTTCTGGATCAGTTTCAGCTGCTCTTCCAGGAAAAATCGGCGTTGCGCGCTGCCGACGTTTTTCTCGATCAGTTGCCGCGCCAATTCCTGTATTTGTCTTTCCCCGTCAGTGCCGCCGCCGCGCGCCGCACTTGCGTTACCCGCCTCGTGCTGCACGTCGATGGCGGACAGTTGCAAATCTTTTCTATCCTTGGCTGACATGAGGTGAACTACTCCAGTGAACAGAACCTGGTACTATCCTGCTTGGTGTCTGCGGAAAACGCCACCCGGCACTCCCCCAATGCTTTGGCGTCCAGCTGCCGGACCATGGTAATCCCGATTCCTAGGGCAATAAACCGGCTTTTTCTCCGCTATAAGGGCCGGCGGCTTACGCTCTTTTTCTTCCTGAGCATCCCGCCCTATGCCATCCGCGGGCTGCCTTGCTCCCTGCACTGTGCGCACTGCACGAAAATGTCTTGCTTGCGCACCACGTTCGCTGCCTAAGCGGGCGGCGGACGGAACGCTGTCGATATCGGCACTCTTTGCAAAAGGCGGGCCATGCATTTGCGAAGATGGACAGCGCAGTATCAGCGGCTACCTGAACGTTCCCGCGGCTACTCCGGCCTGAAGGTAAATCCGGTGTCCTACCAGGCGACTGATTTGCAGACTGATCACCACGGCTCCCGGAGGCACCCGGCGCATCAGGAGCCCGGTATACCCACCGCCGCAGAATGAATACCCATTGGCCAGGTGTCGCCTGCGTCAGCGTCCCCTTGCAGTGATCTTGGATTTACCCTTCCCCCGTGATATCGCCGCGGACCGAATAATTTCATTACTATATTAATTGTTAATGGTTGGCGAATTTGAATTGTTTTTAGCGCTATGCAGACAGATCCCCGGAGAAATCCGCCGACTTTGCGCACAATCGCGGCCGGAAAAAGTCGTGCAACATCAATCTGATGTAACTTCTTAGGAAATTGCCGCTCAAAGCCTTATAATCGACCATTCGAAAACGACCCAATAGAACACTCGACACACACATAAATGAATAATAAAGCAGGAAAAATTATCCTTCAGGGTACCACCCGGGACGGTCGCAAGTTCAGACCCAGCGACTGGGCGGAGCGTCTGACCACCGCAGTAGCCAGTTTCCAGCCGGGAAAACGTACGCGCCGGGCAGGCTTTCACCCGCGGGTACAGATGGCAACGATCAAGGGGGTCAGTTGTGTGATAATCGACCGTGAGCTGGAAGGGGAAGACCCGATGCTGTTCGCGTTCCTGATGAACTTTGGTCAAAGCAACAATCTGCAGATCACTGAAACCAGCGGCGAGGTGGTGGCGGAAGAAATTCAGTAAGCTGGTTGCCAGCAGCGCGAAGGCGCTGCGATCAACTGCCCTCTTCCGGCCAGTGTTTGATGTAATTCTTCAGCAGTTTGTTTTCAAAAACGGTCTCCTGCAACAGGGTGTTCATGATATCGCCGATGGAAATCACCCCCATCAGCTCACCCTGGTCAATCACCGGCAAATGACGAATGCGCTTGCCGGTTTCGTTCTTGGTCATCAGATCCATGGCGTCGGCAACGGTGCATTGGCCATGACAGGAAACCAGCTTCTTCGACATCACATCCCTGACCTTGGCCTCAGGCACCTTGTGGCCGAATTCGTTCACCGACCACATGACGTCGCGCTCGGTGATGATTCCCTCCAGTTTCCCCTGATCAATCACCAGCAGGGAACCGATGCGGTTGTCCATCATCGTCTTCACCGCCTCGGCCAATGACTTGCCGGACTCGATGCTGTGGCAGAAACTGCCCTTCTTCTGCAAAATTTGGCTGACTTTCATTCCCGTCTCCGGATAACGCTTGCTCATGTTAGGTGTTAGCGTGGATCAGGTCAATCACAGGGGAAAGAAATCGCCCCGGGCGTCATCTTCCCGTGGTGTTCCACCCCGTGAATCCGTTACAATAGCCGCGACTTCCCGCCATGCGGGTGGCAAGTGTCCAGTCTTGGATTTCAGCAGCAAACAGCCGATTCGATACCTTTTTTCATGCCTTTATCCATCCCTAAGATAGGGTTTATTAGCCTGGGCTGCCCCAAGGCACTGGTGGACTCTGAACAGATTCTCACCCAGCTGCGAGCCGAAGGTTATGAAATATCCCCCAGCTATGAAAACGCCGACCTGGTGGTGATCAACACCTGTGGTTTCATCGAAGATGCCATTCAGGAATCCTACGACGCCATCGAGGAAGCGTTGGAGGATAACGGCCGGGTCATCGTCACCGGCTGCCTGGGCACCAGCATGCATAAGCTGCGTGAGGACTTTCCGGAACTGC
>DKAS01000175.1 GCA_002448875.1 Proteobacteria bacterium UBA6920
AATCCATCGGCAACAGAAAGTGAATCGGCCAGTGCGATATCGCTGGTTCCTGAAGCCATCACAAAAATGGCACCCATGGCGGATGAACCCATGATGAGCCCGAGATTGCGCGAAAGCCCCAACATTCCGGAAACCACCCCCTGTGTATCATCAGATGCACTGAGCACGACTGCCGTGTTATTCGCCGCCTGGAAAAGTTGATAACCCGGAGTCAAAAGTGCCAGAGTGGCTATGTAGCCCACCACGCCAATCAATTCCGGTAATTGCGACAGCGCAAACGAACCTGTTGCCACAAGCACTAGACCGACCAAGACCATAGAAGTAGCACCGAACCGGTCGACTATGCGACCCGCAGGGACACCGCTCAGTGCCGAAAGGACGGGCCCAACCGACATGACCAAGCCCACGAATGAAGCACTTAGCCCCAGCGTTAGAGAGAGATAGAAGGGTCCAACCACCAACGTACTCATCATGATCGTCGCCACAATCGCATTCATGATCAGTCCGCTGCTCAAGACCTTGTTACGAAAAGCAGTTAGTTGGATTAAAGGCGATGGCACTTGCTTCTGGCTATAGACAAACAGAACAACACTGAGGCCCGCAATCGCCATCAGCCCGACGTTGTACCCGTCGAAGCGACCTTCCCCAACTGTCATTGCCAACGAAAATACAGCGAGCGAGATACTCAGTATCAACGTACCCCGAATGTCAAAGCGGCTACGGTTGGATCTGTCGGATTGAGCCCGCAATGGGAGGTAGCGAAACGCCAGTAAGGTATTAATGACTCCGAACGCTGCCATGACCAGGAAAATGGACCACCATCCGGGGCCATCGATCAAAACGCCCCCCAATGACGGACCCAGGGTGGTCCCTATCGCCGACATGGTGTGCATTTGTAGCCCGGATTGATCCCAAGTTTGCAGAGGTAAATGACCCATCCCAAGTGCCATTCTTTCCTGTGCAATCGAGAGCATAGACGCAAACGGTAGGGTCACTATTTAGCGTGAATTCTCGCCAACCGGGGTCAAATTTCGATACAAATCTACAGTGCTGGTATTCGTCGCGCTGTCACTGCTCATGTTCATTACTCGCAAGCTCGACTGGTACCGTCTGACGGACTGCGCCATTGACATGACGTCGCGTCAGCCGGCGATGACCGTCGGCGACTGAGCGCCATCGTAAGCGGAGTAAGTAAATACGGGACCGGGTTAACCTCCGGTCCCGTACTTGTTATTGCGTTAGGTAAATCTTCTTGTATCGTCAGGTCGGCGCAGCGTCACGAAATCAATTATTGCATTGCGGTAACACAGCTTGACAGCCGGGAAGAATTCGCCGGTGTATGATCAAATCAATCGGGTCAATTCCGTGATAGCAGTCGCCCTTCTGGCGATGGGTAGAGAATTTGCTGGTGAAAAATTGTTACCGTCCAGTTGTGTGAAGTAAGGAGAATATTTATGAAGCGCTTTTCTCTCTCTGCGGTTGGTGAAATACCGGAACAGCTTTCCCGTGGCACGGGTGCTTTTTTGTGCTTTGTACTGGCCGCCGTTGGCATGTTTCTGCATGTTTCCAGCGCGCACGCAGCGCCGATATGCGCGCCCCTGTACGCGGCCCAGACAATAAATGCGGGCAGTGTTTGCGTGGATAACGATACGCAATTTATTTCTATAACCTATACCGCCTCAGGCGGCTGGACCTTGCAGGACGTGCACCTCTTCGTTGGCGCCTCGCTGGCGGAGATGCCACAGACCAAGACCGGTAATCCGAAAATCGGTAATTTCACTTATACCGACTCCGCCGGTGGCGCCGGGAGCTATACATTTAAGTTGCCGCAGGGAGATTTTGCGGTGACATGTGGCGCCGTACTGACTCTGGCCGCTCATGCCGATCTGAGCCTGACAGGCGCGGACGGGTCGGTACGCAGCGAAACCGGCTGGGCCGCGGGTCAACGTATGGTGGCGAAAGGCAATTGGGCGACATTTTTTTCTTATACCGTACAGTGTGTCGCACCGCCCACGGTTTGCAAGCATACCGAAACCGCGTTTGCGTTCGGCGATCAGACTTTCGAGGACATCGGCCTGCTCAACGACAAGCGCTGGGGCTGGCAGCTGACTGCGTCGGCGGGCGTCGCGGGATCGACACCAATTTACGCCGGTGCTGCGCAGAACGATATCAGCAAGGGCACGCACGTGGGGACGCTGTATTATTTGTATGGCGATGGGGTGTTGCATGTTACCTACAATGTATTTTCGGGAAGTTACAGCATGCTGGCAACCCATTTATACGCGGGGGACGTCAACGTGAAAACCAGCGCTCCCGGGAAATATGGAAATCAGCACAGCCCGCTGCCGGCGGGCACGACAAGCGACAGCTATGACATCGTGGTGGCCGATGCCAATGGAGATGGCAAAATCTATGTGGTCGCGCACGCGGAGGTTTGCTTCTACTGAAGCCATGCAGTGCCTTTGGGCGCTACCGCGGGCCCGGGCGTAAGCCCGGGCCCGCACTATTTCCGTTTTCGCATAACAATCATATCGTCAACGGCGCGCAACGGGTTGTGCTGGTGAGGGGGCTGGTGCGCGCCGCGAGGATTTTTGCCCAAGTGGCGGCAATCGGCCATGCGCTAAGATTCAGGATGATTTGTCGCAGATGCAGGGAAATTGGCTACCCGGGAGAGGCGTGTGAGCCAGGCGACAGTTAGGGCGCGGTAATCTGCGCGCACAGAAAAAATACCGGATACGGCGGCTAGTGGCGCCTCCAATGCGGTAGAGCATCAGTTGTATACTCTATATACTGGAAGCTGTGTATTGCGATAGGCGGGTTTTTCGCAGTCTTACGGCAAGCATCAATCTGGAATAAGCAGCTGTGACCTCCCTGACATGTATTCACTCAGTACAGATAAGGATTATCCGTTGAAAACCGATCCCTATTTACAGGAATTTCTCGAATTTAAAGCTGAACTAAAAAGCTATCTGTTTCGTCTGCTGACGAACCGGGCGGATTGTGACGATGTGCTCCAGGAAACCTATATCAAGTTTTCGCAAAACCTGGCGTCCTTTCGCGGCGAGGCATCTTTCAAAACCTGGGTATACAGTATCGCGACCAATCTTGCCCGGGATATTCTCGCCCGGCAAAAACGCTGGCAGGTCGACTACCAGGACAAGGGCCGTGATCTCCATGTCATGGACAACGCTCTTTCGGAGAAACTCCGGAATTTCTTTGCGACACCGGAAGTTGCCTTCGAGGTTAAACAGCATTTGGATTATTGCTTTACCTGTATCAGCAAAACCTTGCCACTGGTGCAGCAGATCTGCCTGCTGCTGAAAGACGTCTACGGTTTCAAGCAGGAAGAAATTCAGTCAATCACCGGGCTTGCCGAGGGCAAGGTGAAGCACGGTATCGTCGACGCACGCAAAACGATGATGCAGGTGTTCGATGATCGCTGCTCCTTGATCAACAAGGGCGGTGTTTGCGATCAATGCGCGGCCCTGAAAGGCTTTCTGACAACGGAGCAAAGCGCGCATCAGGAGACAAACCGGATCAACATGGTGAAGGAAGCGCAATCCGCCGACGCCGAACGCCTGCTGGAACTGCGCCTGGACATTGTTCGTTCCACCGATCCGATCAATAATACCCGCCATGAGCTGCATATCTATTTCCTGGAAAATCTGCCCGACTGGGCCAGTCGAGTCGCTGCAATCACCCCCGCCGATGCATCTAACTGATTGTATTGGCTGGTAAAATAGAGTTATTGCCGGAAAGTTCGCAAGATCCGTTCAAAACTGCTGCCTCATCCGTCTAAACCTTGATTAAAGCCATCGCTGGTTTTCAATCCTGGAGTTAATTTTACGCTATGAGGAGAAACATATGAGTTCACGGGCATTTCAAGTGTGGCAGCAATTCACCGGATCGATGCAGCAGGGGAATAATCACTGGCAGGATTTGATCGCGGATGATATTACGTTCACCGGTCCCATGGATCAGGTTGAAGGCAAGGCGGATTTCATCAAACTCAATCAGGATTTTTTCAAAATCGTCCGGGGTTACGATATTCATCGTCATATTTGCGATGACAATACGGTAGTGACCGAGTGTACGCTGCGGGTCAGCTCGCCTAAAGGTACCGATGTGGCCTTCGATCTGGCCGAAATCTACAGTATTGAAGACGGCAAGATCAAATCAGTAAACATCTACTGGGACCCGCGCGAATTTGCGCAGGCGTTTTCAGGCTGAACCGGAAATTCTGCCTGATCCATGTAATCGGCAACAACGTGTAACGTTGTTGCCGAGTTTTTCCCGACGGCTTTGGTGATGGCAATGGCGTGCATTATGAGAGCTATATTCGGGAAGCGCTGGCCTATGCGAAGAAGTAGTCATTATTTGCCGAAGGCCTAGGAGTGTCCAGGTGGATAAAGTGAGAGAGTGAGCATTGTAGAGAGTGAGTGTCCAGGTTGACAGGTTGCGTGGTGGGGTGAGTGTGTGGTTTCGACGGGTGAGGGCTTCGGTGCGTCCCCAGTTGAATTTTCCGTTTAAGGCTAAGAATTCACAATATTTAACGTATTTATCATCTGGTTGAAGAAACATTTTAGAGATAATAAGCAAGGAATATCGTATCGTCATTCATGCGAAGAGGGAACTGGCTGAATAATGCGTCGTTTCTAGCCTCCACACGGCATTCTCGGCGATTGGTTGGGCATGAATTCAAACCATAGTTACAAAGGTAGTCGTGGGGATGATAGAAAAAGTCGAATTCACGCCGCTGAGCGACGATCAGTTACGTCGCAGTACCTATTTAACCGCAATGCTTGCGCTTTTTCTCCCGCCCGCCATTGGGGCCACTCTGATGGGAGTGATCGGATTTTATCCGTTTCCGCAGGTGTATAGAATTTTCCTCTCCTACACGGGTGTCTACGTCGCAGCGGTGACGTTGTTGACCGGGTACGCTACGCGTCATCTGCTCCTGAGCCTTATCCGACTGACCACCCTGGACACGGAAACGGCAAACACCAATGCGCAAAGAATATTCAAACGCCTGCCCTGGATGCTTCTGGGATTCGTCACGGTATATTCAATATTCGGTGCGCTCAGCGCTGACTTGGCCATCGAGGACATGGGATATCAGGACTACAGCCTGCTGGACCATTTGCGCAATCTGTTTGGACTCATACCGACGATTCTGATTACGGCGTTTTCGATATTTTTTTAATTCGTTGATCAGTTGGGAAGATATTATGGACCACGCGGCGTATGTGTGAATATGGTGCCGTTGTGGGGAAAGCTCCTGATGCTCGGCATTGTCACCCCATTGCTCATCGACACCCTGCTAATCAGCTATTACATAAATCTCACCGGTCATTTTCAATGGCAGGCCCTGTTCCTGTGGAGTTCCCTGCTGGCGCTAGCGGCTGGCGGCACCTGGTTGGCCTGGAGAAGCATCAGGCAAGGACTTTTTCCGCTGAACTACTACCTGCAATTCGGCGGCGACAACGACAAGATCGCGCTGGCCGATATAAAACCTCTATCTCTCGATGAATTGGGCAGCCTGACGGCGAGATTCACCGTATTGCAGCAAAGGCAGCTGCAATTATCCGCCAAGATGCGGGCGCAAGCCTACATTATAGATCAGGTGAACGAGGCCGTTATTTCCACGGACCTGGACGGTAGGATCACCAGTTGGAACCAGGGTGCGACTCGCATGTTCGGTCATACTTATATTGAGATGATCGGGCGGCCACTGGCGGATTTGCTATTTGGAGAGGCCGGGCGGGCAGGCGACAAAGAAATGATATTTGACCTGCTGCAAAGGAGTGGGCGCTATGTGACCGAAATGAAGCAAACGAACTCGGTCAATGGTGACTTCGATGTACAAGTTTCAATGTCGATGCTGCGAGACGACGCGGGAAAACACGTCGGCATCGTCACCATGTTTACGGATATCACCCAGCGTAAGCAAGCTGAACAGGAATTGCGAGACAATGAAGAACGCATGCGCCTGGCTATGGAAAGCGCGAATCAGGGATTCTATGATCTCAATGTGCAAACGGGGGAGGCGATAGTCAGCCCGGAATACGCCACCATGTTGGGCTATGATCCGGAGGAATTTGTCGAAACCAACGCGGCATGGCGTGAACGCCTGCATCCTGATGACACAAAAAAGGTGTATGACGTGTATACAGATTACATCTCCGGCAAATTTCCCGAATATCGTGTCGAATTCCGGCAGCATTGTAAAAACGGCGATTGGAAATGGATATTGTCGCAGGGACGGCTGGTGGCATGGGACAGCGATGGACAGCCGTTGCGCATGTTGGGAACACATACGGATATCACCGATCGCATGCGGGTGGAGGAGGAACTGCAGGGGTATCGCTGGCAGCTGGAGAAACAAATCAGCGAGCGATCCGCGAAGCTGCTCGAAAGCGAACGTCAACTGCGGGAGGCGCAGAAAATTTCCCATCTGGGGCATTGGCACTGGGATATCACTAACAACAAGGTGACCTGGTCGGAAGAGTTGTACCGACTGTTCGGCTATGATCCGGAAAAGGAGCCGGCCTCTTTCGAACGCTATGAGGCGATTATCCATCCGGAGGACCAAGGTCTAATGCGGCAGTTTACCGCCGATACTTTGGCCGGATTGCAGAAAAGCGGTGTTGATTACCGAGTGGTAACCCCCGCCGGCGTTCTTCGCTGGGTTCATGCCGAGGCTTCATTGACAACGCCCCCTGACGGCGGCTCGGCCCAAACAGCCATGCATGGAACCGTGCATGAAATAACGGAACGTAAAGCCGCCGAAAAGGAATTGATGGAAGCCAAGAATGAGGCGGAGCGGGCCAGCCGGGCAAAGTCGGAATTCCTGTCGCGCATGAGTCACGAATTACGTACGCCGATGAACGCCATTCTCGGCTTTGCGCAGATATTGCAAACGGAGGATTTACAGGGCGAATTGCTCGACTATGTCGGAGAAATCAAGCGGGCGGGTGACCATCTCCTGACATTGATCAATGAATTGCTGGATCTGTCGCGCATCGAGTCAGGAATGCTGGTGGCAGAACTGAAACCGGTGCAGGTGGCAACGGCGATTGACGAAGCGGTGAAAATCGCCGGTCGCACTATCGAAGAACGCGGGGTGTCGGTGGAGGTCAGCTGCAAGGATGAACAAAATTGGATCCAGGCGGATAGCACCCGACTTAAGCAGGTACTGGTCAATTTGCTGGTCAACGCCGCCAAGTACAACCGTACAGGCGGCACCGTGACTGTGTCATGCGTAAACGGCGAGAACTCGTCGTTACGCATCATTGTCAGTGACACGGGTATCGGTATTCCACCGGACAAAGTGCGTCAGTTGTTCCAGCCTTTTAACCGCCTTGGGGCGGAAAAGAAAGGTGTCGACGGCGTCGGTATTGGTCTGGCACTGTCAAAGCATCTCACTGAATTGATGGGAGGCCGTATCGGAGTGGAGTCACGCCCCGGTAAGGGGTCGGAATTCTGGCTGGAGCTGCCGTTAACGGAGAAATCGCTGAATACCACTGCCGATGGGGAACCGTCAGTCCACCAGCGGGTCAACGGTACCAAGTTAGACATATTATACGTAGAAGACAATCCCGCGAACCTTCGCGTCGTCGAAGCTATGGTACGAAAACAGGATGCCTGGCAATTGCTATCGGCGATGGATGGCGAACAGGGTCTGGAAATGGCGCGAAAATATCGCCCCGATATCATACTTCTCGATATTCATCTGCCCGGTATCGACGGTTACGAGGTGCTAGCCCAGTTACGCAACGATGTGCGTACCCACGGTATTCCGGTCATCGCTTTGTCCGCGGACGCATTGGCCCAGGATATCCAAACGGGGCTGGAAGCAGGTTTTGCTCATTACCTGGTCAAGCCTCTGAGGATGGCGGACCTTCTGGAAATACTAGCGGATATTTTCTCGGCCAAAACGTCGGCGAGCGCCTGCCGATAGCTTGCCTAGCAGGTGGCGGCTTTGGGCTGGCGGTGTGAATCGTTGCGTTGCGGCACGATAGTCGATTTAAAGGTTGGTTTGAAAGGGGGAGGGAAGAGGTGGGTGTCCAGGCGGGGGCGCAATTCAGTTCCCGAGGTCAACGCCTGGCAAGGCGTCACCCATCTCGCCGGGTGTGTCACCGCGATTGCTGGTGTCACCAAGACCAAGTTGGCCGGCGGCGTTGTTTCCCCAGCATTTTACACTATTGTTATCGAGGCGTACGCACGCGTGCCAGGAATGCATATCGATTTCGCCGGCATTGCGCCCGGTGCCCACTTCAATGACTGGTAACGCATCGCCCATCTGATCAACGAGATTGCCCCGGTACGCAATGTCACCCAGTCCGAGTTCGCCGTAGCCATTGTGACCCCAGCACTTAAGTGCCTTATTATCGAGTCGTGCACAGCTTGTGCCGATGCCAACATCCACGCTCACTGCGGTGCGGTTGGTCCCAAGTTCAACGGTCGGAAGGTTGTCGCCCATTGTCGCGGAACTTCCGCCGCGATCGTAGTGATCTCCCAATCCAAGCTGGCCATAGCCGTTGCCTCCCCAGCATTTCACCGTGGCGTTGTCCAGTACCGCACACGTATGCGAGCCGCTGGTGCTGATACGCAGTACCGTACGTCCGGTGCCGAGATTGACACGGGGCAACGCATCGCCCATTTCGCCGGGATCGTCGCCGCGATGTTCGTAGTCTCCCAATCCAAGATTTCCCCAATAGTTGTCGCCCCAGCACTTGACTGAGTGGTCGTCGAGAATCGCGCAGGTTCTCATGTTTCCTGCAGAGATATTCAGGGCTTTACGCCCGCTACCCAGTTGTACCACCGGTAGACTGTCGCCCATTTCGTCTGGCTCATCACCGCGAGCGATCAACCGGTCGCCTTGACCCAGCGCGCCGTAGCCATTGTTTCCCCAACACTTGACACTGCCGTCGCTGAAGCGCGCGCAGTTATGAACTTCGCCCGCGGCCAACTGCACTACAGTACGATTGGAGCCAAGATCGACCACCGGCAGGTTGTCGCCCATTTCGTTGGGTTGGTCCCCGATGGTCGGGTTAATTCCGCCAAGTCCCAGGACGCCCCACGAATCCACGCCCCAGCACTTGACAGTATTGTCGTCGAGGCGCACGCAGGTGTGGGAGGACTTGGCGACGACCTGCACTACGCTGCGACCGGTACCCAGATTCACCCGCGGTAAAGCGGCGCCCATTTCACCCACTGCATCGCCGCGGGTGAGGGTGTCGCCTAGACCCAGCGCACCTAGCCCACCCGCACCCCAGCACTTCAGCCCGCCATCGATCAGTCGTGCGCAGGTGTGATTGATGCCGGTAGTCAACTGCTTGCCGGTATTGAATTGCCACGTCACGTTGCCTGCCAGAGGATTGCCGGCAAGGTCGTGAATAGCCGTGGCTAATTGCACCTGGTAATCGGTCGCAAAGGTCATGGCGGTCTGCGGCACGAAGCTCGCTACCAAACCGTCGGATGAGAGACTCACTGCACCTGTTACGGCGCCAGTCGGACCGGTGACTGTGAAACTGGTAATATCCACCGTCGCCGGATCGAGCGGCTCGGAGAATGACGCTCTGATCGGTCCCATCAGCAGCGCGCCTTCAGCGGTATCAGGGGGATCGGTTGACGTAACCGCTGGTGGAACATGATCTCCCGACGGATGCGAATTGGGATCCAGTGGATTTGTTCCGGCCGCTACTTCTTCGCTGTCCGTGAAGTAGTCGCCATCGGTGTCCTGCATGAGAGGATTGGTGTTGTGTGCGACTTCCTGTGCATCCGTGAGTCCGTCGCCATCGGTGTCAGGCAGGTCCGGGTTCGTCCCGATCTTTGCTTCCAACGCGTCCGCCAATCCGTCATGGTCGGCGTCGTGCAGGCCTGGGAAGTAGACAATATGTTGCTGCTCCCACGGATTCAGTTCAATGAACGCATGCGCGGCACTGGGATTTTGCAGCGACCATTCGTATCCAACCTTGAGCGAAAGCGAGTTGATCCCCGGTGTCAGCGGGAAGCACAATTGAGTCGTTCCGTATGTATTGTTGCTGTTCGTAATCAAAAACTCTGGATCCGCAGTCTGCGCGACACCGTTGACGACACGGTAGTAGTTGTACTGGCGGCTGAAACCGATTAACCCTTGTGGGAAGCCATACATACCTCCGAGATCAACCGACTTGCACCATTGATCGCCGTCAACTGCAACGATTGCGAGCAAGGGACCGAGGCGCGGTCCAATATGAAAACTCATAGCATTTATTGGTGCATTGCCTTCGAACGTACCGTTTAGCCGGATTTTTCCATCCATTCCATGACGCCCAAAGCCGGAGTTTATGAAGTAATAGTACTCATCTGCGATATCGACCCATCCGGGAACACCACCGCGACCACCCTTGAAATTCATTTCTCCTTCCGAAATGAGGCGGTTCGTGACGACGACGACTTGGCCGCCAGAACCACCACCGCCACCACCACCCGGTCCTGTCTCGTGATAAACGTGGCTGCCGCCGTTTCCGGCATTGCCACCGGTCGCATCGATATGCCCTTGCGCGCAGGCACCAGCGAGTATACATGTTTTTCGAAGTAGGACGCTCTCACCCGACACAAGCTCCAATGCGGCCGCTCCTCCACCACCGCCGCCACCGCCGGCACCGGCTTGATTCGATTCGAAAATGCCGGTAATCATCTGTCCACCGCCGCCCCCGCCACCGCCGGCTTGGGGCGCAATGAAAACCGACAAATCCTCTGGTGAGTCCGAGATCAGTGCGTGGCCACGTTCACCACCATAACCGGCCGACTTGTATCGGTTCTCGTCGTTCTTGACGATCTTCGCGTATTCGTTTGCAGCATTCACCAAGCCCTGGATCGCGCCTACGAAGCTGCCATCCGCGAGTGAATACAAGCCAACAGCAAAGTTGGCAATAATATCGATCGCAGATCCTTCTTCCCAGACTTTCCCTCCGGCACCACCAGCGGCACCACTTGCGGAGTTCTTGCCGGCGACACCGTCGCCGCTTGTCCAGACACAACCGATCGGAGCCCCACCGATAATACAGGTTCCAGATTCATGATGTGGACCGCCAGAACCCCCATCACCGGCATAGTGGTGTCCGCGGGTTCCCCACGTTCCGCCCCAGTCGCCGTCAAACGATCCACCACCATCGCCACCGCTTGTTCCATTCAACGCGATCTGTCCGCGAATATCGATGTCGCTGGTAACCCAAATGCGAACCGGTGCGGGATTGATCGTATGCACGTCGATTCGCAACACACCACCCAAATCGACAAGCAACTTAGAGTAATAGTTGACGCTGTCTCGATTGGAGACGGTCACTGTTTGCAGCTGTGGAACCACCAACTCGTTAAGGCACTTCACAATGAACCCAATCGCGAGCGTCTGGGTCACACCTTGCTGAGGATAACCAATTAACAAGCGCGCATTTGCAGTTTGTCCCGTATTGCAGGTGTCTACGACAGGAAGATTTACCGCCGTGACCAGCTGCCAGCCGTCGCCACTGGGTTGCACATAAGGACCGACCGAGATCGGATGTTGGCTTTTTAGTGTGGGGTCAGTGAATTCCGCCGAGACCTGGATACCGGCAGTGAACGGCCCTGCTCCTGTTTGCTCGCCTACGATTTTGTTGACGAGAATAGGTACCTTCAATCCCTCGAGCCAATCGATTCCCGCGGGAAGAACGATGCGATAGAAATTGAAGAACGCACTTTGCGAGACGAAGGCTCCAGTTTGCTCGGCCAACGTCGGTTGCGCAGCGGCACGTTGCACTGCAGCGACGAGCGTGCTGAAGTGGGAGATAGCGCCGGTTGCCGTCATACCGGAATCATCGGCGGTCGCGGTCGCACCGCTGTTTTCTAGCTTGCCAGAAGTCTCGTTGACGATGAACAACGGGAGCACGCTTCCCGGCTCCAACCAATTGCTCAACTGAAAGGTCGCCAACACCGGTTTTGTGAATACAAGGCCACTGGGTTCAAACCGCGCCGCCGCCACATTGTAGGATCCTTCGATCGCTACTGGATAGTCGGTGGGAGCAAGCTGTGAGACAGATATGTTTGTATCCGCCGCGAGTGCATCAGCTGGTATCCGCAAGGTGATTGTATCGTTGGCCGAGGAAGCAATACCGCCAGAAGTGGCCGCGATAGTAGCATGTCCCGGCGAGTCGGGTGGTCGAATGATTAGTACATCAGCCTCGGAATACAACGAGCCATCAGCCACGGCGCGACACCTGATTTTCACCGAAGCGGGAATAGGTACTGCCTCGGGTGCGGTGTAGATACCATCGACGGTGATACTGCCAAGGGATTCGGGAGGCGTGTCATTGCCGTTGACGCTCCAGGCAATATGCCCGTCAACCAGCCCGCTCACAGCGCAATGGAATGCGGTCTCGCCATCTGTAATAACCTGCGTTGTATGTGGTGTTAGTGTAATTGTCGTTGCGATTGAGAATTCCTCGCTGCTCGCCACTTGTCCTGAGGTATTACTAACGGCGATCCTGCCAGTAACCGATCCTTCCGGAACAACAGCCTTGAGTTCGCTATCCGATCCCGACACGATATCCGCCGGCCCGATAGCGCCAGCGAAGGTCACGCGATTGTTTTCGGGTACGGAGTCGAAGCCAATACCTGAAATCGTCACGGTATCTCCCGGAAATCCCTGCGTCGGTGTGATGCTGCTTACTGACAAAGTTCGCGGCGCACTCGCGCTGATTTCATATGAAAGACTGGCGACATCGCTTTTCAGGTTTTGCGCGTCTGAGATCCAGAGTTGAACATCGTAGTGGCCTGCCGGATCGGCGGCAGTGACGTCTAAGGTACGAACGAAAGCACCATAGCGTTCTGCCTGAGTGAGTTTGACTTCGGAAGTCTTGCTCGTGCCGTCGGGTCGCGTATAAACGGCTGATACTTTGTTGGCATCAAGATCTTCGTCTTCAAAGGTGACTACCAGAGTCAGGTTAAATAGCTCACCGTTATTGGGGAGCGGCAGGACGTCTTTGGAGAACTTAGCGGATAGGATTTCTGGAGCAGAGTAGTGGGCTTTAGGAGTTTCCTGGCCCGGCTTGTCACCGCCTCTGCCAGAACAACCTGCGACTATTCCAAGTGCCAGAAGCAAGCCACTGGAAACTAAACACTCGCGCCAATGCAATTGCTTAACGTCTTTCATATCGTCCGCCATAAACCCGGACCTTCATAGCTACCTTTTTACGAGATCAAACAAGAATACTAAATTCGCAGTTTTACGATTGCCGGGTCGTATTATCGATGAGCAGGTTGATTGTCTGATTGGATTTTCTATTTGAGAAAATATTGACATTTCATGCGAGCAAGCGCCGGATAAGGCGCCAACCCCGACCACTGAGCCTCAGGTCAGACTGGGGAACGGGGCTGACTGGTGCACCGGCGGGGTACGCATCGTAAAGCTTTATTATAACTCGCTGCGCGGATTAAGATGAAATTGAAACGAATTCAGTCTAGTTAATGGTAGGCGACGCGGCTTTTCTCTTACGGGAAAGCTTTTTCTGCACCGTCTGCGGTGGCGCGATCGGCTTCGTGTCCGCGACGAAAGCATCGGTGGCGTTCTTGATTTGTGACGTTACTGCGACGCGTTCTTCCGCGGCAATGTCGGCGCGCTGTAGAAACTCCCTGGCCTGCACGGTATTTTCCAGTTCCTGCAGAATCATCTTATTCTGCTGCTGCAAGTACTCGAGCTTGGTCGCCAGCGACCCAATAATATTTTCCCGGCGCTGAAATTCAGCCTGCAACGCGGCCTCCTTTGCTATCGCGTCGTCGATAATTTCCGCAAAGGGAATGTCGAAGGATTCCAGGGTTTTTTTCACTATCCCCCCGAGTACCCGCGGGCCGATATTCTTAATGGTCAGCGATTGCATCAGCATGATGGCCTGATCGATCGTGTAATGCGTGTTTTTGGGTCGATCGCTGTTGAATTGCTCCGACGTGATTTCTTCCAGAAACAGATCGTCGCCCTCAAGTGCAAAGTCTTCGGGTAGCTCCATCGCTTTCTTGTTGAACAGACTCATGTAGATTTCCTCGCCAAAATATTCAGTACAACTGACTATTTCAACGACGCTGGTTTGGACTGAGAGCGTCGTGAAATTCCGGCGCGCGTATCAACCTCAAGGAACGACAAGAGCCGACTTTGCTTCCTCTTTCTTTGGGGTGGCGTGGGCATAACGACATTGATCCGTGCATGGACGGCAGCAATAGAATCATCATAAGCACACGCATGGGAGCTAGCAATAGACCGGAAAAATTTTCGGCAAAAAAGGCATATTCACCGCTTTTTAAACAAGCGTTTAGACGGCCTGCCGCAAGCACGCAGCGCGACAACATGTCGTGCGAGAGGGTGGGGATGCGCTCCGCATCCTGCCGCGCCTTGAGCAGAGTAGGGAGCAGCATTAAAACATTATTAACCCGGACACCTTTCGAGCGGCCCCTCGGCTAAACCTGCCGCCGGGCGCCGGCGCCAGCTCCCTGGTAACATAATGTTAAATAAGAGTATTATTCAAGGCTCAGAGACCTCATCCTGCCTAGAGTGTGGTTTTCATCCATTCCTGCCCATGGGGCTACCCCAATTCCCTGTAAGATTCTCCTGGGATTGGACGATAGCGGTGGGAATACGCGAAAGAACATCTAATTTAAAAAAATGCTACAGAAATTTGCCCCCAAGTACGTATGGATACTCCTTGCTCTGGTATGCAGTGTTCTTAGCGCCATTCTCGCGGTGTGGTATGCCAACACCGCCAAATCCCATGGCCTGCTCGTTCACGTCGTGGAGGAAACCGATGAAATGCAAACTGTCGCCAATATGCGCGAGGCGGTTTTCTTCATGGCCTACGAGTTATACCGGGAGGTGGAAGAGTTTTATCATGGTCAACGCCCCTTGGACGCGGATAAATATCACCAGCGGGAAGCCAGGTTTCGCGAATCCCAGCGCCAGTTCCTGGCATCCCACCTGATTACCAATGCGGAAACCGACAGCTGGGCCCGCGCCAATGTAATCGTGGAACGCAGCTTCGATCTGCAGAACCAGGTGATTGCCCTGCACCAGAAGGGAAACTACCAGGGCGCGGATAAATTACTGGCCCAGGAAGTACTGCCGGTGACCAACCAGGCGTTGGAAGCCCTGGAGGAAATTCTGGGCTACCAACGGGAGGAAATGCGTGAAGCCGTGGAAGAATCACTGGCCACCATCGATACCTCCAAGACATTCATTGCCATTCTCACCGCGCTGATCTTCGCCATGGCAGTAGCTATTGTCGCCATCAGCCGGCGCGAACAGGCCCTGGCGGTGGACAGGCTGCGAGTCCTGCACGAGCTGGAACAGGCCAAGGAGCAGGCCGTAGCCGCCAATAAGGCCAAGAGCGACGTGCTGGCCAGAACCAGCCATGATCTGCGCACACCCTTGAACGTCATGATCGGCTACAGTGAACTGATACGGGAGGAGCTGAGCGAAGGGCGCTCCCGGGAATTGATTCCCGACGTCGACCGGCTGGTGTATTCATCGCGGCACTTGCTGGGCCTGATCAATGATATTCTGGACCTGTCGAAGATCGAGGAAGGCAAGCTGGAAATCCTGCCCGAGGTTTTTGCCCTGGATGCGTTCATCGTCCAGATCAGCGAAGAAGTAGCGCCAATCACCAATGGCAACCGGTTTGTCGTTGACTTGCAAACAGATTCCATCGATCTGGAAACAGATCCCATGCGCCTGCGGCAAATTCTGCTAAATCTACTCAGTAATGCTTTCAAATTCACCCACGCCGGTACCGTTAATCTGCAAGTGGACAGTGTCTCCGGACCGGCCGGCGATCGCCTGCTTCTATCCGTCAGCGATACCGGTCCCGGCATGTCCGACTCGCAACTGTCCAGTCTGTTCACCGCCTATCAACAGGGGGATCGCCAGACAGCGAAACTCTACGGCGGCACCGGACTGGGGCTGGCGATTTGCCGTAACCTTTGCAACCTGCTGGGCGGTGAGATCACGGTACAGTCCCGGATCGGCCTTGGTACCACGTTCCATGTAACCTTGCCTTGCAGAATGCAGAAGGACCGCCAAATGCGCACGGCGATCTAGCATGTATGATTGGAATTTCGCTCTGGGCTTGCGTCACAATTTTGCCCGGGGTGACTACGTTGTTGCGGGGCGCGCAGGACCTTTTGTCGCCGGAGGGCTGGTTTATCGCAAGGGGCCGTCTGCGTTTGAATATGGGATGGAGCTGATGCTTGACCGATCGGAAATAGAGTTTGAGGTGGTAGACAGCAGTGGTCAGAAGAGTTCGCCGCAGCGGATACATCCCCAGGGGCTGATGCTCAGCCTATATCTGGTATTTCTTGGCAGTTAGACGATGTTTTAACACCTGTTCTTTGCTTCCGGAAAAGGTAGCAGGTTTTCCTGCATATTTACTGCCGACCCGGTCCGGTGTATCGCTTGCTTCTTCGGCAATGGCCAGTGGCGGCGCAGCCAGAAATAGCATAGTCGCGATTATTTTATTCATTGTCGTTTCTCCGGGGAATCAGGGGACGCAGGCAAACAGGCGGATGAGCATGTCTTCTTCAAGATAACCGAGCCATTTTTCCTGCGGTCGCTCTGAAGCCAGGAAAGATATATTGATGACAGGAAACGCAGAGTAATCGATTTCTACCCTGCTGGTGTAAGCCTCTATGTTGCCGATAGGCTTCTTGCTGTTAAAGCTTTCTACTTCCCAGCCACGTTTGATCAAGGCATAAACCGCGGCCTTGGCCACCGGAGGGTGCTTTAACCCATATTTAGAATAGTCGACTTTAAGGGTGGGAAGGGCGTCCGCTACCATGCAGATAATTCAGGCAGCTACCAGTACCAGACCCGGTAGCAATTGCTGGTTCATCCTCAAGTTGGTAACACAACCTTGTACATGCTTGTAGGGTTGATCAGAGAACGGTCGAGTAATTTACTGAGATACTACAATAAGGTCGTCGTTGGCTGCAGCGCAGCCATTACTAAACGATCGGTCCTCCGTTACCGGCCGGGAATTCCTTCCAATATAGACCAACAATTCAAGCGGGCAGGCGGTGAAAATATGCCGGTCGGTAAACGCCGGATGCTGACTTGACATCGATCAAACCTGCTGCGAGGCTTGATATGTGCTGACGTTCCCGATGCTGCGAAGCAGGTAGTGCGCGAGAAAATGGGAAGTTAAGAAATAACGATATCAGATGTTTCGGCGGTCTGTTGTGCTTGGTGACCATGAGCAGATGGGCTGGGCGTAACGATATAGGCGGATTTTCATCTGTTTGTTCGTCCTTGGGTCAGGTGCATATCCGACGTGGATTGCCGTTCCTGGCGGGACGCGTAGACAGGTGGCACTGATTTATTTATCTAATACAGGGGCAGCCGTACGATGAGAATTGCTCTAATGGCGTTGTTAGCCGGTGTTTTTCTGGTTTCCGGCTGCGATATTAACTGCGACAGTACCAACAAGGAACGTTCCGGCCTCGATCAACTTGACGACAGGCGGCAGCAATGGCAGGAGCTTGCCCTCGTCAGCTACGACATTCGCTATTATCGCAGCTGTTTCTGCGCCATAGAGTATGTACGCATCAGCATGGTCGAAGGTGCAGTCGCCGCCATGCAAACAGAGGATGCGGAGGGCTATGTCACACGTCTGATACCAGTGGAGGAATACGCCAACTATTATACGATTGACGATTTTTTTCCCTGATAGAAGAGATTGACAAGACGGCGGACAAATTGACGGTAAGCTATGATTCCTCGCTGGGTTACCCGCGCATAATCAGCGTTGACCCCCATGCCAGACGCTGTAATTGCAGCGGTAGCTGTTCAGAAGCGGTTGACGACGAGTACGGGTACACTATAGAGGTGGAAGTTAAAGGGTAG
>DKAS01000156.1 GCA_002448875.1 Proteobacteria bacterium UBA6920
TCGATGAATACCAGGACACCAACGGCATGCAGTATGCCATGGTGAAACTGCTGACCGGGGTGCGCGGCGCCTTGACCGTGGTTGGTGACGACGATCAGTCCATCTACGCCTGGCGCGGCGCGCAGCCGCAGAACATGACGCATCTGGCCAGCGATTTTCCCCGCCTGCAGGTCATCAAGCTGGAACAGAATTACCGTTCCACCGGCAATATTCTGCGCGCCGCCAATCAGCTGATCAGCAATAACGCGCATCTGTACGAAAAGACCCTGTGGAGCGCCCTCGGGCCCGGCGATCCGATCGGCGTCATCAGCACGCGCGACGAGGAACACGAGGTGCAGTGGGTGGTCAGCGATATCATTCATCACCATCACCGCCAGCGCAGTCGTTTTCAGGACTATGCTATTCTGTACCGCAGCAACCATCAGGCGCGGCAGTTCGAGAAAATGCTGCGCGAGCACAACATTCCGTATTTTCTCAGCGGCGGCACCTCGTTTTTCGCCATGACCGAAATCAAGGACATCATGGCCTACCTGCGTCTGCTGGTGAATCCCGACGATGACGCTGCGTTCGTGCGCGTGGTCAACACGCCCAAACGCGAGCTTGGCGCCGTTACCCTGGAGAAGCTGGCGCAGTACGCCCACGGCCGGCATTGCAGTCTGTTCGCCGCCTGTTTCGAGTTCGGTCTCGAACAGTCGCTGACGCCGCGGGTGGCGCAGCGCCTGCACGAATTCGCCAACTGGCTGGTGGCCCTGGGCGATCAGGCCAAACGCGGCGAACCGGTGGCCGCGGTCAAAGATATGATCCGCGATATCGCCTACGAGCAGTGGCTCAAGGATACGAGCAAGGATCTGACGACCGCCAAGCGGCGCATGGACAACGTCAACGATCTGGTGGCCTGGCTGCAGCGTCTGGTGGAACAGGATCGGGTGGAGGACAATATCGATCAGCTGGTCGGTCATCTGAGTCTGATGGATATCCTCGAACGCCAGGACGAAGATAACCAGGGTGATCGCGTCAGCCTGATGACTCTGCATTCGGCCAAGGGGCTGGAGTTTCCCTATCTGTATCTGGTGGGCATGGAAGAGGGCCTGTTGCCGCACAAGAATAGCATCGAAACCGATACCATCGAGGAAGAACGGCGCCTCGCTTACGTCGGCATCACCCGGGCGCGCAAGCGTCTGGCCATCACCTTCGCCCGCAACCGTCGGCGTGGCGGCGAGTGGCAAACCTGTCAGCCCAGTCGGTTTCTCCAGGAATTGCCGCAGGATCTGCTCAGCTGGGAAGGCGGAGAAACGGAACTGCCGGCAGTGGAGCAGAAACGTCGTGGCCAGGAACGTCTGGCCGGCTTGCGCGGCTTGCTGGCCAATCAGGGCTGATGCGTCGACCGCGTTTTACCGCGTTACTCCCAGTTTTTTTCGCGTCTGCTTAAGGAATGTTAAGCGTAGCGGTTTGTGAACGAATTCTGCATTGAAAATATTCACTGCAGACCGATAGAAACGCTAGGTAATTCGTTTTATAGTGGCCAGGGTTTTCTATAATTTGTATGCGAGGTGTTGTTCCGCCGATCTGTCCGGCGCGTCGTCTGCAGGATGCTGTAATCACATGCACAACTGGGAGAGTCGCTATGAGCATATTTGGCAAGAAGAGCAGTACCTTTCCGACGGATTTCGATCTGGAACCGGAACAGGAGATTCCAGCAGCAGCCCAACCCGCACCTGCCCCCGCCCCCGCAGCCACCCCCGCACCCGCGCGGCAGGTGAGCGCGGCCCGCGCTCCGCGTTATACCATCGATCAGGCGATCAAGCTGGTCAGTTCGCTCAAGGGGCACAATGTCAGCGCCCGGGTGATTGCCAGCATCATGAAACAAACGCTGGAGTCGGTGAATATTCACTTCAAGGATATCATCGATGATGCTCGCTTGAAGGAATCGGCGATCAATACCGAAACCAGCCGGCGCGATGAGATGATCAAGGAGTTGTCGCGCAAGGTGGAAGCGCTGCAGAGTGAAAAAATCGACTACCAGAAAGAATTGGAACGCACCGTGTACGTGCGCGAATTTTTACAGCAGGCCCTGGGGGAAGTGGCCGCGGCCGAAACCGCCGAGGCCCCTGCGCAGCAACCCGCGGTAGCCGCTGGCAAGTCCGCGGCGCGTGCGACGCCGGCGACGCCTAACGTTGCCTGACCTCCGGCCGCCTTGCGAGGCAGGCATCCGGTCCGGATCTTTTCACTGGGGGTTCGGGCCGGTTTCCATAATGTGTCACCAGCCAGATTTTGCCATTGTGGACCGGGTAAAACCCGGTTAAATACCTGTTATTTGCCGTCGCAACGGCCGGCTGCCTGGTCAGGCGCTTTGTAAATATATAAGCTAAAACAAGCAGTTAAAATTCTCTTACTAAACTTTCCAGTTTGATCAATTCAATTTATTAAGTTCTTCTAGAAATTAAATAGTCATTTCTTTCTGAACCCCATAAAATAGCGGCAAAATGACAAAAATAATGGATCATTCGTACTGAACCCTGATGGAGAGAGGGCTGGATGAGTCACAAGTTAGTCGCGTTTGTGGGTGCCACCCTGCTGTCCCTGGGTGGGGTGTTGACGTGGGGCGTGGCAGGAGCCGGTAGTGACGGTGACAGTGTGGTGCCGGCCACCGTGGATCTGGCGAAAGATGCCGCGCTGGCGCGGGATCGCAAATTACCGATGGTGCTGGTGTTTTCCGCGGCGGATTGCGACTATTGCCATCTGCTGGAGCGGGAAATTCTCGATCCCATGTATATCAGCCGCCACTATAAAAACCGGGTGGTGCTGCGCCGGGTGATGACCGACGGCAGCGGCAAGCTGCGTGATTTCAACGGGGCCGCCGTCGATGCCAGCGAATTTGCCCAGCACTACAATGTCCAGGTGACGCCCACCGTGGTGTTCGTGGATACCCAGGGCAAAGAACTGGCGCCGCGTTTGCTGGGTATCAATACCGTGGAAATGTATTTCGCCTATCTGGATCAGGCCATCGAGGCTTCCTATCAGGTGATGCAGGGACGCGCTCCGGTTCTCAACTGACCTCCTTGATCACCTTGCGTACCGCCGGCAGATGACGCCGGCTGATTTCCAACCGTTCCTGACGCGGCCCGCAGAGGGCGAAATGTCTGCCCGCGGCATCCTTGCTGATGCCGCTCAGATGGGCGATGGCGGCCAGGGCATTGCGATGCACCCGGACAAAATCGTCGGCGAATTCCTCTTCCAGCGCCACCAGTGATTCTTCCAGCAGCGCCTCGCCACCGGGGTGCACCACCCGGGTGTACTTTTGGTCGGCGATGAAATACAGAATATCCGCTACCGCCAGCAGTTGAATATTGCCGCGCACGACTATGCTCAGGTGGGCGCGCGCCGGACTGGGCGCCGCCTGCAGGTTGCGCAGCTGCGCCCGGTTCAGGCGGCGGGCGCTGGCGATGGCTCTGGCCAGGCGCTCCTTGCGTATGGGCTTGAGCAGGTAATCGACCGCATTGGCGTCGAAGGCCGCCAGCGCGTGGTCGCCGAAGGCGGTGGTGAAAATGATGGCCGGCGGATTGGGCAGAGCGCTCAACTGGCGGGCTGTTTCCAGGCCGTCCATTTCCGGCATGCGGATATCCAGCAGGACGATGTCCGGGTTGAGTTCGCCGCTTTGTTTGAGCGCGTCGCGGCCATTGCCGGCCTCGCCGATGACCTTGCAATCTTCCAGTTCCGCCAGCAGGCGAATCACACGGCTGCGGGCCAGCGGTTCATCATCGACCACCAGTATGTTCATGCGGTTACAGGCTCCGCGGGAAAGGACAGGGTGACGCTATAACGCCCGTCCAGATGCTGGCTGCGCACCTGGCCGCGCGCGCCATGCAGGGTCTGCAGACGGTGCTGTATGTTTTCCAGAGCGATGCGATTGCCGTTGTGCGCCGGCGCCGCCTGCGTTGCCACCGGGTTGGTCACCACCAGTTCGACCTGGCCGTCGAGCAGCCGGCCGACGATGCTGACGCTGCCGCCGTCGCGCAAGGGTTCGATGCCGTGGTAGATGGCGTTTTCCACCAGCGGCTGCAGCAGCAGGGCCGGCAACCGCAACGGCAGCAGGGCGCTGTCCACGTCCCAGGTGACCTGCAGGCGTTCCCCCAGGCGCAGTTGTTCCATGTGCACATAGCGGCGGGTGATTTCCAGCTCCTGCTCCAGCGATACCTGGCTGGAGGCGTCAGCCAGGGAGTGACGGAAAAGATCGGCCAGATCCTCCACCGCTTCCTCCGCCTGGGCCGGCTGCTCGCGGATCAGGCTGGCGATGGTATTCATGCTGTTGAACAGGAAATGCGG
>DKAS01000158.1 GCA_002448875.1 Proteobacteria bacterium UBA6920
CCGGAATATCCCGGAAACCCGAGGCCCGGATCATGTCCTGGTCGATGATGGTGACGGCTGCAGGGGTTCGGGTAACCGGTTGGGACAAGCGCGAAGCGGACAGCACCACGGGAAGCTCGCCCAGGAAGTCTGTCTCCGTCAGCGTTTCGGCTGACGCAAAGCAAGGAAACGCGAGCGCAGCCAGCGCTCCCGCAAATTTTCTCCGCATGATTGTTATGGTTGTTTGTACTTCCCTAGCACTGCAAAAAACTGCCTTGATGCCACTGTATTACAAAATTCAGAATGGGATATCGTCTTCCAGGTCGTCAAAAGCGCCGCCTGTCGGCGCCTTGGCAGGCGCGGATGAGCCGGAACTTGCCGGGCGGCTGGCAGGGCGCGGGGCGCTGTCCATGTCCGCGGTGCCACCTGCTGTATTGCGGCCACCCAACATCTTCATTTCATTGGCCACGATCTCGGTGGAGTACTTCTCCTGGCCATCCTTGTCGGTGTACTTGCGCGTCTGGATGCGGCCTTCGATATAGACCTGGCTGCCCTTCTTGAGGTATTCGCCAGCGATTTCGGCAAGCCTCCCGAACATCGACACGCGGTGCCATTCGGTTTTTTCCTGTTTTTCGCCGCTCTTGTCCTTCCAACTGTCGGTCGTCGCCACTGACAGTGTCGCCAGCGCATCGCCGGACGGCATGTAGCGAATTTCCGGGTCACGCCCCAGATTGCCGATAAGAATGACCTTGTTGACCGATGCCATTTACGCTTCCCCTTTGATCAATTGCATGGCGGCTGCCTCATCCCAGCCGCTTTGTTTAACTTTAAGCATGGCCACCCCTTCGTCAGCCAGGACGGCCGCATCGACCACCCCCACAATACCTGCCAGGGATGCGCGCAATTCCTGTGCCCGGGATGGATTCAAATTTTCCACCCGATACATCCGCGTCCTCACTGCCGGTGGCGGTTGCATGCCCAGCGCCAGCACCAGCCAGCCCGCCATCAGCACCGCGCACAACACGAATACCGAACCAAATCCATGGTGCTGGGCGAGCCAGCCGCCGGCCACGCCACCCACGAAAATACCCATTGATTGGGAAGTATTGTACACGCCCATGGCCGTACCCTTGGCCGAAGTGGGCGCCAGCTTTGATATGAGCGAAGGCAGGGTCGCCTCCAGCAGGTTGAAGGCCGCAAAATAGGCAAACAGCGCGATAGTCAGGCCGGTCAGCCCGTGCAGCGTCTGGGAAAGGGCCACCTGCGCCCCCAGCATCAGGGCCACCGCAGTGACAAACACCTGCTTCAGCTTGCCATGCTTTTCGCCAATTATCATGCCCGGTACCGTCATCACCAGCGAACCCAGCATCACCGGCAGGTACACCCACCAGTGATGCTCCTTGGGCAGGCCGGCATAGTTGGCCAGCGCCACGGGCACCACCACGAACATGGCCATTTGCGCAGCATGCAAGGCGAAGATGCCGTAATTCAGCCTGAGCAACTGGGTGTCTTTCAGCACATCCTTCAAGCGGGCCGGATTGGCCTCGGCATCGGCATGGAATTTGGACAGAATGGGATTGGGCACAAACAGCATCACCACCGCCATTGCGGCAATGGCCAGCACGCCGGTCAGGGCGAAAATTCCCGGTACACCGATCCATTTGTCCAGCACCGGGCCCAATACCAGCGAAACGGCAAAGGTCGCACCGATGCTGGCGCCGATGATGGCCATGGCCTTGGTGCGATGTTCTTCGCGCGTGAGATCGGCCAGCAGCGCGGAAACCACGGCAGAAATTGCGCCTGCGCCCTGAAGGGCCCGGCCAATGACGATGCCCTGCACCGTGGTCGCGCCAGCCGCCACAAAGCTGCCGATGCACATGATTGCCAGGCCGAACACGATCACTTTCTTGCGGCCGATGCGATCGGACAGCATCCCGAAGGGCAATTGCAGCAGGCCCTGGGTCAGGCCATAGGCACCCAGAGCAAGACCGACCATGAAATGGTTGTCGCCGCCCGGAATGTGGGCGGCATACAGCGCAAACACGGGCAGGATCAGGAACATGCCCAGCATGCGCAAACCGTAAATGGCCGCCAGGCCGATGGTGGCCCGCCGCTCGTTGCGGCTCAATACATCAGTGATATCCAAAACAGAGGTTAGACCCGAGAAAAACGAATGGCGTATATTATCAGGTTGCCCAAGACGTTTTAGGCCTCAAATGGAATACATCCGCGTGCGGGGTGCCCGCACCCACAACCTGAAAAACATCAGCCTCGACATCCCGAGAAACCGGCTGGTCGTCATTACCGGCCTGTCCGGTTCCGGCAAGTCCTCACTTGCATTCGACACCTTGTACGCAGAAGGCCAACGCCGCTATGTCGAATCGCTGTCCGCCTATGCCCGGCAGTTTTTGCAGATGATGGAAAAGCCGGATGTCGACCTGATCGAGGGCCTGTCCCCGGCCATTTCCATCGAACAGAAAGCCACTTCGCACAACCCGCGCTCCACCGTCGGCACCGTCACCGAAATCCACGACTACCTGCGGCTTTTGTTTGCCCGCGCCGGCGAGCCGCGCTGCCCGGAACACGACATTCCCCTGGCCGCGCAAACCGTGTCGCAGATGGTCGATCACGTGCTGGGCCTGCCTGAAGAAACCAAGCTCATGATCCTGGCCCCGCTGGTCGTAGGCCGCAAGGGCGAGAACCTCGACCTCTTCGCCGAATTGCAGGCGCAGGGATTCGTACGGGTGCGGGTGGACGGCGAGGTGTACGAAATCCCCGACGTGCCCAAGCTGGACAAGAACAAAAAGCACACCATCGAAGTGGTGGTGGATCGACTGAAGGTACGCGCCGACATCAAACAGCGTTTGGCCGAGTCCTTCGAGACCGCCCTGCGCCACGCCGACGGCAAGGCGCTGGCGGTGGAAATGGATAACGGAAAGGAACACCTGTTTTCGGCAAAGTTTTCCTGCCCGGTATGCGACTACGCCCTGCCCGAACTGGAACCGCGGCTGTTCTCCTTCAATAACCCCATGGGCGCCTGCCCGGATTGCGACGGCCTGGGCGCGGTCACCTTCTTCGACCCCGCGCGCATCGTCGCCTTCCCCCACCTGTCGCTCGCCGCCGGCGCGATCAAGGGCTGGGACAAGCGCAACCATTTCTATTTCATGATGCTGCAAAGCCTGGCCATGCACTACGGCTTTGATCTGGACAAGCCCTTCGAGGAACTGCCCGAGCGGGTACGGGATGTCATCCTCAACGGTTCCGGAAAGGAAACCATCGCCTTCAAGCACCTGGGTGAAAAGGGCGGCTTCTCCACGCGCAAGCATGCGTTCGAAGGCATCGTGCGCAGCATGGAACGCCGCTACAAGGAAACCGACTCAAACGCGGTGCGCGAAGAGCTGTCCAAGTACCTCAACACCCAGCCTTGCCCGGAATGCGAGGGCACAAGACTCAGGAAAGAAGCGCGCAATGTGTTCATCGGCGGCGAAACCCTGCATGCCATCAGCAGCTGGCCGCTTAAAAATGCCCGCGCATTCTTCGACGGCCTGGCGCTCAGCGGCCACCGCGCGCAGGTGGCGGAACGCATCGTCAAGGAAATCAACGCGCGCCTCGGCTTCCTGGTCAACGTGGGTCTGGACTACCTGTCGCTCAACCGCTCCGCCGATACGCTGTCCGGCGGCGAGGCGCA
>DKAS01000144.1 GCA_002448875.1 Proteobacteria bacterium UBA6920
ATGCCGCATCAACGCCGAAGACCCAAAGACCTTCGTACCCTGCCCGGGCAAAGTGTCCTGGTTCCATATGCCTGGCGGCCCGGGCATACGCGTGGATTCGCATCTCTACAGCGGCTACACGGTGCCGCCGTATTACGATTCCATGGTCGGCAAACTCATCGCCTACGGTCCGACACGGGAAATTGCCATGGCGCGCATGCGCACCGCCCTGGATGAATTCATTATTGAAGGCATCAAGACCAATATTCCGCTGCATCAGGACATGTTCCGCGACGCGGCCTTCCTCCAGGGTGGCGTCAACATCCACTACCTGCAGAAGAAACTCGGGTTGTAGTCGCCGGCAACGACCGGTGACTGCCGGCAGGCGATGACGGGAGCGCAGCATGGCCTGGCAACAGCTGTTGATACACTCACGGGCGGATCAGGCCGAAACGATCGCCGATGCTCTGCAATCCGCCGGCGCGGTCTCCGTTACCTTCAGTGACGACGCGGACAGCCCGATTTTCGAGCCGGAACTGGGCACGACGCCCTTGTGGCCCACCACCCAGGTGACCGGCTTGTTCGCCGAAGACTGCGATCTGCGGGCACTGATCGAGCACCTGCAGCAGGCCCTGCCTCAGGCCGTGCGCTCCTGGGACATCCAGCCACTGGCCGAGCAGATCTGGGAACGGGCGTGGCTGCAGTATTTTCACCCCATGGCCTTCGGCGATCGGCTCTGGATCTGCCCCAGCGACCAGACGCCGCCCCAGCCACACGCGGTAAACGTGATCCTTGACCCGGGCCTGGCCTTCGGCACCGGCACCCACCCCACCACGGCCCTGTGCCTGGAGTGGCTGGACCGCAACCTGCACGCCGGAGTCGACCTGCTGGACTACGGCTGCGGCTCCGGAATCCTGGGCATTGCCGCCGCCCGCCTGGGCGCGCGCACCGTTCAGGCGGTGGATATCGACCCCCAGGCGCTGCTGGCGACCAAGGAAAATGCTAATAAGAATAAGGTACTAGATCGTATTCGAATCACCAGCCCCGAAAACCTGCAACAAATGCAGTATGATATTGTGATGGCCAATATCCTGGCGGGTCCGCTGCAAACCCTGGCAGCGACCTTCGCCGACCTGGTGAGGCCGGGTGGCCGGATCGTGTTATCGGGTATACTGGAGGATCAGGTGCCAGGGCTGGCGGCGAGCTATGAACCCTGGTTCATAATGGACACAAGGACAGTCCGCGACAATTGGGCTTGCGTGGCAGGAACCAGGAAATAACAGGCAATGCAATCGGTGGAAACATTCGGCAAACCAGGCAAGCTGCACGATAGCGCCGCCTCGCACGTGATGTACACACGCTGCCCCCATTGCCATACCTATTTCAAGATTCACGCCGAACACATCAAGCGCGCCGCCGGCAAGGTACGCTGCGGACGCTGCTTCAAAGTTTTCAATTCCATCGGCAACCTGCTGGAGCAGCTGCCAGTATCCCTGGAAAATCGTCAACCATACCGCGAGCCGCCGACCCGCCGACCCTCCTCACACCCGGCAGCCGCCCCGGCAGCGCCGGCGGAAAAGCACGACATCAACAGCGACGAACCCTACACCCCCAATCCGAGCAGCCGCATCGAGGGCATACGCGTCAATGCCACGGAAAGCCGGGAGATGATCCTGCATCCGGCGCTGGCCGAACTGCACCCCGCGGCGTTCAATGCACGGCAACTGGCGTGGAGCGGCGGACTGGCGCTGATGCTGTTGCTGTTCGTATTTCAGTACAGTTACTTCAAGCGCGAACAACTGGTAAAACACGAAACACTGCGCCCGTGGATAGAATCGGTCTGCGCCGTGGCCCACTGCAGAATACCTTTGCTCAGCGACATCAACCAGCTCGAGCTGACCCATCGCGACATAACGTCCCATCCCAAGGCGAAAAACGCGCTGCTGATCTCGGTCGTCATCTCCAACAACGCGCCGTTCGCCCAGCCGTTTCCCGCGATGGAAATCCGTTTGTCGGATATCACCGGTCATCTGGTGGCGCGCCGCGTCTTCTATCCCGAGGAATACCTGGATGCGGACGTTGACCTGCGCAAAGGCCTGCCGGCACGCAGCCCGGTGCAAATCGCGCTGGAAATCGTCGACCCAGGCAAAAACGCCGTCAATTTCGAATTCGCTTTTCAAGCGGCAAATTAGCCGGCAGCGCGAAACCGTACAGGGCTGTCAAGCTATATTTTACTTATCCACAGCGTTGTGCACTGCTTTTTTGCAACAGCGCCAGCAACACCGGTGCGCGCACCAGTAATTAAGAATTCACAAATATTGTCATGCACTACGGCACGGTGTCATGGCAGCGTCAGCAAAGTAATGCACTGTCCCGCTGCAATTGAACTACGCGCCGCCAGTGCGAAAACAGCGAAATATACCTGAATATCTGATATTTTTGCACCGCGGCGGAGCATATGGGCAATAAAGGTCAAGGCCTTTTTTTTAAAAAAAATAACTCTTCACCGCTTTTCTTCTCTTTTCCAATGAGACGTTACAGGGTATGATTCTCGACTCTTTAGTGACCCCGGTGTTTGCGTTGCAGTGATGAAGATTGGCCCGTACCCGCTGAAGAACAACCTGATCCTGGCCCCCATGGCGGGCGTCACAGACCGGCCCTTTCGCCAGCTCTGCAGGGACCTTGGCGCAGGGATGGCGGTATCAGAAATGGTCTCCTCCAATTCACTATTATGGGGCAGTGCGAAAACACTGCGCCGCGCCAATCACACGGGCGAAAGCGAACCGCGCTCAGTTCAGATCGCCGGCGCCGACCCGCGCATGATGGCAGAGGCCGCGCGCCACAATGCCGATCGCGGCGCCCAGATTATCGATATCAACATGGGCTGCCC
>DKAS01000239.1 GCA_002448875.1 Proteobacteria bacterium UBA6920
CGATGACTTTGGCACCGGTTATTCATCCCTGAGCTATATCAAGACCTTCCCGCTGCACTGCCTTAAGCTGGATCGCTCCTTCCTGCAGAATGCGGCGGAATTGGCGCAGGATGCGGCCATCGTCACCGCCATCATCAATATGGGGCACGCTTTGGGAATGAAAGTGGTCGCTGAAGGCGTGGAAACGGATAAACAACTGGAATTCCTGCGGCAGCACTCCTGTGACATGGCCCAGGGTTATCTGTTCGGCCGCCCCATGGAAGAACGGGAGTTCATCGACTGGCTGCGCGCCTACCGCCAGCGCACCACCACCCCGTTGCCGCACGCCATCGCCAGCAACGGTGAATAAGCCAGTTACTGGGCATCCACCCGGAACTTTTCCCCGCGATAGCTGACCACCACGCCCTCGGCGATGATCATATCCAGTTTCATGCCATTTCCCAGGTCGTCACCCTCGTGATATTTCTTCATATTGATCATCACGAAACGTTTTTCAAGATTCTCGGAGTACACATGGATATCGATGGAAAACGCGGGTACGCCTTGCCGGAAAGCGATAGGTTTTTCCTTGAGCAGGGGGATATCCAGCGCCGCCAGTTCCGCTTTCACATTGCGGGCGGGCGCCGGCGGCGCGATGGTCGCCGACCTGCCGGGATTCGTCGGAACCTGCTGCATGGCCACCGGCGGCGCGATGGGGACGCTGGGACGAACCTGGGCCGGGACAAAGGCTGGTTCCGGGATGTCGACTTCCTCGATCAGGGGTTGAACTTCGGGTCGGTTGCGCGCCGACATCGGTCGTGACTTCTGCGCTTGCGGGGCCGGGGTGCCGGTACCGGTGGGCGTCATTTGGCTGGCCAGTGGCGCAGTGGCGGTCACCACCGGGGGTGGCGCAGCAGGCGCCGCCGGACTGCCCGTTGCCCCGTTACTTGCGGCGGCGGCGGGTGAAGCCGCTGCAGCTGGCTGCCCCGCGGCGGGGACCTTTCCATACTTCGCCTCAACGGCGGCAGCAATATCCGGTGGTAAATCCGGCAAAGGCTCGCCTTCCGCCGGTATCTCCGGCAGAACGAAACCGGGTATGTCTTCCACGCCCTTTGCATCGGCGCCGGCATCGCTGGAACCATCAACCGGGGGGGCGCCGGTGCTGCCAACCGCAACCTTCCCCGGCGGGGGGGCACTGACCGCTGGAGCGTTGGATGAAATTCGCCAAAAGTAAATTCCCGCGCCAATGCTAATCAGTAAAGCGCTCGCCACGGCCGCCACTACTGCCATTTTCAACCGATTGCGGGACGTATCCTGCGCAGGCGGCTCCGGCGCGTGCGCCAGGATAGTCTGATCCTCGTTCTGTCGGGTGGAATCGGCTTTTTTCAGCGCTTCAAGAATATAGGACATGAATTACCTCAAAGGCTGCCGTTCTGCTGAGCGTTCGCATCGCCGGAAAGGGTTGGCTCGTTTTCCTCGCCCAGAGAAGTCTGCAGACGAATCAAGGTTTGCGGCCCCACCACGCCGTCCGCCAGGAGTCGGTGCTCGCGCTGGAACTTCTTCACCCGCTGCAGAAGTTTATCATCCACCACCTGGTTGTTGTGTGGCACTTCCGGCAATCCTTCCAGACGATCCAGTGTTTGCGCCAGCCATTCCGCTGCCGCGCCGTCTGTTCCCGGTTTGATCACGTCGTCGTCAAACGGCGGTCGACTCCAGATCAACAGCATATCACCGTACCAGAAGGGATCCACCTCGCTGGTGGGAAATGATCTTTCCCCATCCGGCAACAGAATCTTCAGGCGGCCATCCTGCAGGCCGCTGACCACCAGGTGATGCCGGTAGCCGACGCTGTCGACCAGCTCGATGATGGCAGGCCGGTTCAATTCCCGCAGATTATTCCAGTTACCTTTGGTGAACATGCAGCTGAGGTTGGATTCCACGGCTTTTTCACAGCCACTGCTGCCACTGAGTTTGGCATAATCCTCGTTCCACAATTTGAACAGCATCTTGAAGGCCGTGGCGGTATCGCTGGCCAGGTTTTCGTTGCTGAGCAATTCCTCGAATGTTGGCGCTGCCGGGGCGACCGGATTCACCGCCACCGCCTGAGTGCCGGCAAGGGCTCCGCCGGCCAGCGTCTGCGCGGCGGCGGGAAGCGAAGGAGCAGCGGTGCTCTGACTGACGCCAGCGGCATCCGGCGCATCCGCTTTGGATTCGGTTTTCAGCGCGATCGGCGCGGTAGCGGGGGAGTGCAGGAAATAAAACGCCAGTGCGGAGAGGAGTACACCGCCGGCCATGGCCGCGATCACCGGCAGCCAGTACCGGCGCGTCTGCTCGGTTACTTCCAGGGCCATTTCACCGGCGACTTCTCTGGCGGCTTTCTGCGCGATATCGCCATCGACCTTTTTCTTTTCCAGGGAGAAGGCGCCAAGCAAGGCGCGGTCGCAGATCACGTTGATCAGACGCGGCACCCCCAGGGAAAATTTCTGAATAACTTCCACCGCCTGGCGGGTGAACAGATCATCCGCGCAACCGGCGATTTTCAGACGATGGCGAATATATTCCTGGGTTTGATTCAGGGGCAGGGGCATCAGATGGTACCGCGCGGTAATGCGCTGCGCCAACTGGCGCAGTTCCTTGCGTGCCAGCAGCAGACGCAATTCCGGCTGGCCCACCAGAATCATCATCAGCAATTTCGTTTTTGTCGTTTCCAGATTGGTAAGCAGGCGGATTTGTTCGAGCACGTCGACATCGAGATTTTGCGCCTCGTCTATCATGACGACCGTTCGTCTACCCTTGCTGTAATTCTCCAGCAGGAAGCGATTGAGCCCATCCACCAGATCCTTCAGGCTGTGTTTGCTGTCGGCGGGATAGACGATATGCAACTCATCGCAGATGGAGCGCACGAATTCCACCGGTGTCTGCCGCGGATTGAACAGCAGGGCCAGATCGACTTCTGCCGGCAGGCGTTCCAGCAGTACCCGGGTTAACATGGTCTTGCCGGTACCCACTTCTCCGGTCAGCTGAATAAAGCCACCCCACTGTTCCGTGCCGTACAGCAAATGCGCAAGCGCTTCCTTGTGCTGTACACTAAGGTAGAGGTAGCGAGGATCCGGAGAAATGGAGAACGGATTTTCTGTTAATCCAAAATATTGATAATACATTGAAAGAGTTCGGGATTATCGCAAAATGATACGGCACGGTCAGGCGCAAATTGGTGAGTGATTATACCGGTTTTAGACACCTGCGGCAGTAATGAAATGACTTGTATTTTCAACCACATAAAATATTAGGTCAGACTTCAATTAACAGCATTAACTATACTGTTTATCTATTTGATTTATGGAGACAAAGCCGTTCTTTACATTTCTTGGCCAGACTTTCCACTCGTTCGGCCTTATGGTATATCTAACAGTAATCTTAATACTAATCTGAACCCTGGAATGATCATTTACGATCTGGAATGCGATTCCGGCCACCGGTTTGAAGGCTGGTTCAAGGACAGCGGCGACTACGACGGCCAAATGGAGAAGCAGCTGTTGAGTTGCCCGCTCTGTGACTCCCGAGTCATCCGCAAGGTTCCCACCGCCAGCCACATCAGCACCCGCGCTAAACAGCGGCAGAGCATCCAGCAGGACTCATCCATGGATCCGCTTACCCTGTTACGCAAGTTCCACGACTATGTCGACCGTAATTTTCAGGACGTAGGCCGGCAGTTCCATGAAGAAGCGATCCGCATTCATCAGGGTGAAACACCACAAAGAAATATTCGCGGCACGGCCACCCAGGAGGAAATGCTCGATCTACAAGAAGCCGGTATTGCCGTGACCGCCTTGCCCCCCAAACCCGTCGCCAAGGAAAAACTCAATTAACCTCAGCAATAGAGCTGCCCTGCCGCTTCGGTAATTTTCCCAATTTCCCCCCGTCGGAATATGAATTATTAAATCTAAGTAAGCAGAATATGTTTCGAGCCCATAGACTCCTGGTGTGGGGTGGCGGAATATGACTATCGGGTCTTATTGCAATCGCGAGGTTGTGATCGCAACGCGCGAAACTCCGGCGCGTGAACTGGCGCACCTGATGCGCGAGCATCATGTGGGCAATGTCATCATCGTCGAACATAATGGCAGTTATTCCAAACCAGTGGGTATCGTCACCGATCGGGACCTGGTCGTGGAACTGCTGTCGAGGGATGTGGACATCGACGCCTGCAAAGCAGAAGATATCATGAGTTATAACCTGCTGACCGCCAACAGTAAAGACGGCGTCTGGGAAACACTGCAGAACATGCGCATGCGCGGTGTGCGGCGGGTTCCCGTGGTCGCCGACAACGGAGCCCTGGCCGGAATTCTTACCGTGGACGATATTCTCGAACTTTTGTCCGAGGAAATGCTCGATATCGTCAAAGTGGTGTCTTCCCAATCGCGGCGGGAGCAACAATTGCGCCCATGACGCAAGACCTGAACAAGCGATGCGATGACCGCCAACTCTGAAATAATAGTCGCTATTCGCGCCGACATTAC
>DKAS01000208.1 GCA_002448875.1 Proteobacteria bacterium UBA6920
GGTGATCGAGTCGTCCACCACCAGGATGGTCGGCTGGTTGCCGGCGATGACCGCTTCTTCGACGGCCTTGGCCTTGCCGGTAGCGATATGGGCCAGGCCGCCGCGCACCATGTTGGGTATGTCGAGTATCAGGGCAACGCTGCCGTCGCCCATGATAGTGGCGCCGGATATGCCCTTGACCGAGCTGATCTGCGGGCCGACGGTCTTCACCACCACTTCACTGCGGCCAATGATGGCTTCGGCCAGCAGGGCCACGCGATGATCGCCGGCGCGGGCGAGAATCATCGGGATCTTGTCTTTTTCGCCGATGATCTGCGGTTTGCAGATGTTCATCAGCGTGCCCAGATGGAAATACTGATAGCTGTGGCTGGCGTACTCGTAATGAGTGCTGCGACCGTTGTGCAGGCGGTCGGTTTCTTCTTTATTCAGACGCACGATGCCGACGATGTTGGCCAGCGGGATGGCATATGTTTGCTCGCCGACCAGAACGATAAGCGCCTGGTTTACCGATACCGTGAGCGGCAGGTGCACGGTGAACAGCGAGCCCTTGCCAGCATCGGTGTCGATCTGCAGATTGCCGCCCAGCTGCTTGATCTCGGTATTCACCACGTCCATGCCGACACCGCGGCCGGAGATCTGAGTTACTTTGGTCGCGGTGCTGAAGCCCGGCTCCATGATGAACTGCACGATTTCATTGTTCGACAGATCGGCGGTCTTCTCCATCAAGCCTTTTTCCACGGCTTTCTTGCGGATCGCATCCAGATTCATGCCTGCGCCGTCGTCCTTGATACGAATGATGAATTCGCCGCCGGTTCTGGAAAAATCCATCTCAATGGTGCCGGTCGGCGGCTTCCTGTTTTTCTTGCGCAGCGTCGGTAGTTCGATGCCGTGGTCTATGGCGTTGCGCAGCATATGCTCAAGGGCCGGGATGAAGCGATTGAGCACGGTGCGATCCATTTCCCCTTCCGCGCCGTGTATCTTGAATTCCACTTCTTTACCCAGTTCCTGGCTGGTCTGGCGCACGATACGGCGCAAACGCGGCACCATGCTGGAAAATGGTACCAGGCGGGTGCGCATCAGGCCGTTCTGCAGCTCGCTGGTGACGCGTGACTGCTGCACCAGCAGTATTTCAGTTTCGCGCGTCAGGCCGGCGATGAATTTCTGAATGCTGGTCAAGTCACCGACGGACTCGGCCAAGCTGCGCGACAACTGCTGCATGTTGGAAAACCGGTCCAGTTCCAGCGGGTCGAAGTGCAGGCGATCGCTGGCTTCGCCGCCGGCGCTTTCGAACCGGTACAGAATCTGAGTTTCCGCTTCGATTTCGAACTTGCGCAGCTGTTCGCGAATACGATTGACGGTGTGTTCGAGTTCCACCAGGTTATGAGTGATGGTGCCCAGCTGCAGGTCGATGCGCGAACGGTAAATACTTATTTCACCGGCGTTGTTGATCAGGCCCTCCAGCGCTTCGGTGCCTACGCGAATGACTTCGCCGCTGGTCTTGGCGGCCGCGGCACTGGTCGTGGCCGCCGGTCTGGTAGCCTGGGTCTTTTCCTCGAGCAAGGCGGCGGCTTCGAGAATGGAGGCGAAATTCGCCTCTTCGCTGCCGACGCTTGCCGCGTCCGTGCCGGCGATGGGCGCCAGTTCCACCGGCTTGTCGGCAATTTTCGGGCTCGCGTCCGCAGCCTTCTTTTCCTTGCGCAACCGGGCCGGCGGTTGCGGTGCTTCCAGGCCGCAGGCGCTCTCGATCTGCGCGATCAATTGATCAGGATTGGCGATCTGAGCGTGATTAGTGATTTTCTCGATGGCGTCGGTCAGCCAGTCGTAAGATGCCTGTACCAGGTGCAGCAGGGCTTGGACATCCACGGCACGGCCGGACTCCATGGCTTCCAGGGCTGTTTCCATGCTGTGGCTCAGATTGCCAACCGGGGAGACCTTGGCCATGCGCGCGCCTCCCTTCATGGTATGCAGGGCGCGCTGTATCTGTTTCATGGTTTCGACATCGCCCGGATCGGCCACCCACTGGTGGATCAGCTCGTCGGTGGTGCGCAATATTTCGGCGGCTTCTTCCAGGAAGATGTCCAGCAGTTCCGAATCATATTCTCCGGCCTGCGCCCTGTCTGCCGCCGGCCTGGCTGGCGGTGCGGAGTCGGCTTCGTCCTCGGTGGCGTCCGGTAAATGCAGCGTCTCCTGTTCTTCCTCCCACGCTGTGGCGGGTTCCTCGACGGAGATGTCCTGCGGTTGCAGTTCCAGGGTCAGACCGCCATCCAGGTCCGGCGCATCTTCCAGCACCAGATCGGCGGCGTCGATTTGCGACTCGTCGAGAATGATTTCCTCGCTGCCGACGGCAGCGTCCGCGTCCGCCAGAGCGAATTCCCCGCTGTCCAGATCGAAGCCATCGGTAAACGGTATATCCTCGGTATCCGTCAGCTCAAGACTGGACAGCGGCGCTTCCAGGGTGATTTCCTCGTCCGTCACTTCGGCGCCCGGTTCCTCGCCGGTCGTTGCCGGTAGCGGTGGCGGGTTCAGGCTATCCCCGGTCAGGGCGGCGATCTGGCGCAACAGCGGGGCGGGGCGACTCATATAGACGCCGTGCCGCAGCTGCTCAACGGCTTCGGTGATCCAGTCGTGGGCGTTCTGTACCAGAGTCATGCAGGCCTGCTGATCGCCGCCGACCGACTCCTCGAATTTCTGCAGAATGGTTTCGGTATCATGCGCCAGGGTGCCGATTTCGCTGAGCCCGGCCATGCGCGCCCCGCCCTTGATGGTATGCAGGTTGCGGCGCAGTTGCGCCGGCCACTCGGCGTTATCCTGGTCGCTGGTCCATTCCTGCAGGGTGGATTCCATCTGCGAAAGAATTTCCTCGGCTTCCTCGCTGAAAATACCCACCAGTTCTTCGTCCACTTCGCCTGGCGGCGGGGCCGGGGGCGGAACGGGCGCGGCTGCCGCGCCGATCTCCACGGCTTCCGATAACAGGGAGTGAGCGCGAGCTTCCAGTTGTTCCCGGTCCGGCAGGTCGGCTCCTGGCTGGGTGAGATTTTGCAGGAGAACTCTTACCGCGCCGGTGGTATCGTGCAGCAGAGCAAGAAAATCCTCGCTGACCGAAGCATTGTCTTCCATTTTCTGCTTTGCGTATTTTTCCAGGTCATCGGTCAGTTGCACCATCTGGTTGATGCCCGCCATATTGGCGCTGCCATGCAAGGTATGCAGCGCGCGAATCAGGTCATGAGTTACCTTATAGACACCCATGCCGCCCAGCGACTGGTCGACGAACTGGTCCACGGTGTCCAGGTGGCCATGTGTTTCGTTGGTAAAAATTTCCGCCAGTACCGGATCGATGCCGCTAGACGGCTCTTCTTCCGTCGTCAGCTCGATGTTTTCGTCCACCTCCATGACCAGGTTGTCCTGCAGAACGTCGTCGGCGTCCGTGTCCAGGGTCAGGTCCACGGACAGGCCATCGTCGCCCGCGTTCAGATCAAGGTCGTCCGCCAGTTCCATGGCGTCGAATTGCAGGGTGTCGGCGGTATCGGCAACCGCTGCTTCCGCTTCCGCGGCGGTCGCCATTCCGGGAAGATCGGGTACTTTGCCCTGGGACAGGGCATGGGCTGCCTGGCTGATGGCGTCGGCATCGGGCGTTACCGTGCCATTGCCCTTGAGCTTGGCAATAAATTGCGGCAGAACGTCGCAGGCCCGCTCGAGTACCGTAAACAAATTCGCATCCGCGGCGATTGTTTCGTCAATGACGCGATTGAGCATATTCTCGATGGCCCAGGCGAATTCGCCTATGTCCATTGCGCCGACGATGCGACCGCTGCCCTTGATCGTATGGTAAGAACGGCGCAGCGTGGTCAATGCGTCATGATCGTTGGTATCACTGCGCCAGCTGCGCAGACTCTGGGCAATGGATTTGGTTTCTTCCTCGGCTTCCTCGAGAAATATCTCCATGACTTCCGGGTCGATATCAGCGGACTGGATGGCGGCGGGTTTGGCCGGTATCGCCATGGGCCGCGTGGCTTCGCTGTCGCCTGCCATCTCCGGCAGCTGTTCGCCGCTGTCCATGAGCAGCGTATCATCGAGGGAATAATCCGCCGCCGGTTCGCCACCAATATCGGTAACCAGCTCATCGTCGAGCAGGCCAAAGTTCAAATCGGCGTCGTCGTTCGTCACTCCGCCATCGCCGCCCACGAAAATCGCTTCTTCGGCCGCGGCCTCCGCGGCATCCAGATCATCGGCGCCAGCATCGGACATCGCCGGAGCTTCGCCCAGCAGGCGCGCCAAGCCGTCCGCCATGACATCCAGGGCCTTGTCGGCGCCAATCGGATCATCGACGACTGCATCAATGAAATATTCGCCGCCGGTTATGATGTCGGCCAGCGTGTTGAAGGTATCCTGGCCGGGCGGATTATCGCCGGCCAGAGTAGTTTCGATGGCGGAGCGCAGCCGGCTGAACATCTCGCTGCCCCGCTGTTGATTCAGGATCAGCATCGCGCCGCTGACGCTTTGTAATTGCGCACCGATGGGGGCCAGCAGTTCGCCGTTGCCCGAGTCACTGGCGAAACTGTTGACTGCTTCCTTGACGTTGTGCAGAACGTTTTTAGCTTCGTTGGTGGTTGTGCGCACCAACTGGTTGAATTCAGCCTGTGGCAACAGGGACTCGCTGTCGCCGCCGAGGCTCATTTCCGAACTGAGCGAGGACTCGACAAACAGCAGAGTGCTGGCGATACCCATGATCAGGGTGTCCTGCAGGCTGCCCTTGCCGTTTATTGCGGCGGAGATGCTGGCATGATGCTTCAGCAACTCTTCGCGCTGCCGGCCCATGCCTATCATGCCCAGGGTGTCCGCTACCGTCTTCAGGCGATCGAGAATAGCGGCGAACTGGCTGCTGTCCTTGGTGTTGGACCGGGTATAAACGTCGAGGGTTTCCTTGATTTGCAGCAGATCTTCCTTGATGGCGTTGGCAACATGCTGGATCAGGTCGCCATCCAGGCCCAGCAGACCGTCCTTGGCTTTGCTCAATTCGGCTTCGGACGGCAGCAGCTGAGCCAGCTGGAATTGCTCCTTGAGCTGACTGACGCGCTTGCCCTCGTTTTTCGCTTGGGCGATGTAATAAAGGCAATTCTTCAGAACTTCGGTGCTCAGTGGGGAAGTAGCCTTTTCCGCGCCCGAGTCCGCCAGTTGCCGGATACGGCGGTCAATAATCCCCAGCAGGTGTTTTACCGAGGCGCTGAGTTGCAGTCCATTCTCATAAACCGCCTCGAGCAGGCCGGTGCTTACCCACCACACCTGTTGTTCGCGCGCGTTGCCGGCCTGACGTTCCAGCTGTACCAGTACCTTGATCACCCGCTTGAGGTTTTCCGCAACATCGGCGTTGCGAAAAATTCCGATCAGGGACAACTGATAGATGGGTCGCAGCTTCTTCGCCAGCGCCCTGTCGGTTTTGCTGGGGTCGCGGTTTTCACTTTCCCTGGGCAGAATATCCAGATTGGGATTGAAAAAGGCCGCTTCGCTGAGCAGCGAATTTCCGCACAGGGCGCGCAGATCGTTAAGCAGGGGCAGGAGGATGATAGGGATATCACGCTGCCCTTTCTGCAGATTGTCGAGATAAATGGGCAGTTGCACAATGGCGCGCATCAGAACTTCGAAGGCGTCGTCCTTGTGCGTGACCTTGTCCTCCCGCAGGTGGGCGACCAGGTTGTTCATTTCATCGGTGAGCTGACCGGCGCCGTACAGGCCTATCATTTTAAGCGTGCCGTTGACCTGACGCAGGTTGTCACTGATGACATCCAGTTCGGCAGACGCGCTGTTGTCGTCGACAAAAGACTCCAGCGCCTGGCGGGCACGATCAAGCGCTTGCTTGATTTCCTCGCGCACCCAGCTCAGAGCTTTACGGTCTATATCGAAATTCGTCATGTCACCGACCAGTTACCATTTGCGTTGAAACAATTCCACCCCGCCTTCGCGCAGGCGCCGTAATCCAGGTGGCAACCAGTCGCGCGTCTCGCCGGGCGCCAGCAGCAGAAATCCGCCGGGTACCAGTGAGGCAGCCAGGTTTTCCAGGGCGCAGCGGCGGGCATCGTCCGCCAGATAAATCAGCAGGTTCTGGCAGTAGGCGACATGGACGCCGGCATCGGCAAAACCACCGCGGGTGATATCCACCTGGGTGAAACCGGCATGGCGCCGCAGTTCGTCCGCCACCTGCATGCGTTGCGGGTCCAGATTGCGGAAATAGCGCCGCCGCAGATCGCTGTCTATGCTTTGCAGTTGCGACCGGCGGTAAATCCCCGCGCTGGCCTGTTGCAGGCATACCTTGCTGAGGTCGCTGCCAGTCAGGCGCCAGTGCCGGTCAGTACCGGCGATGCGCAGCGACTCAGCCACGACCATGGCCAGTGTCCAGGTTTCTTCACCGTTGGCGCAGCCCACGCTCCACAGGTGCAGCGCCTGGCTGCCGGAAAAATGCTCGCTCAATAGATACTGCAGGCAGCGCAGCGATGGCGGGTGACGGAAAAACCAGCTGTCATGGACCGTCAATTCATGCAGCAACTGCTGCCATTCGCCCTGCCCGGGCGCGACATTGTCGATGAATTGCAGATAGTCGGCGGTTTGCGCCAGCCCCAGGCTGATGCAGCGACGGGTCAGAGCGCTGGCGATGAAGGAGGGGCGCAGGCGATCTATATCCAGCGGCAGGCGGCTCAGGCTGGCGCGCGCGCGCGCCAGCAACGCATCGTCCAGCGCCATCGCTGATGGCGTAAACGCGGCGGGCGAAAGCTGCGCGGTAGCTGATTGAGTCATAGCCAGATCCTGATTTACTGCGCTGGGGGGCGGCGCATCACCGCCGCCCCGGCTCCCTTAGTTCGGGATTTTGAAACCGGCTACTGACTTACGCAGATCATTCGCCAGTTCAGCAAGATTACCGATAGAGGCCGCCGTTTCGTTGGTACCGGTCGACGTCTGGGTGGTGACCTCCTGGATCATGTTCATGGTTTCCGAAATACTGGATGCAGCGGCGGACTGCTGTTCCGCGGCATCGGTAATGTTGGAAATAATGGTCGCGAGTTTATTGGAAACGTCCTCGATTTCGGCCAGCGCGGTGCCCGCGTTCTGGGCCAGATTGGCCCCGCGCACTACACCCGCGGTACTTTCTTCCATGGAAGCGACCGCTTCCTTGGTGTCGGCCTGAATGGTACGTACCAGACCTTCGATCTGTTTGGTCGCGTCGGTGGAGCGTTCCGCCAGGCGTTGTACTTCGTCGGCAACTACCGCGAAGCCGCGGCCCGCTTCACCGGCCATCGCCGCCTGAATTGCCGCGTTCAAGGCAAGAATGTTGGTTTGGTCGGCGATGTCGTTGATCAGCTCGATGATATCACCGATTTCCTGCGAGCTTTCCCCCAGGCGCTTGATACGTTTGGAAGTTTCCTGGATGGTTTCGCGAATCGAGTTCATGCCCTCGATGGTGTCCTGCACCGCCTGCGCGCCCTTGTGGGCGATGGCTACCGCCTGTTGCGCAACCGCGGTCGACTGGCGGGCGTTGCTCGATACCTGCTCGATGGACGACGCCATTTGCGTTACCGCCGCGCTTACCGCGGTAATCTGCTGCGTCTGATGGTCCGAAGCTTCCGCCAGGTGGATGGCGGTGGCCTGGGATTCCTGGGCCGCGGAGGATACCTGCACCGTGGTTTCGTTGATGGACGTTACCAGTTTGCGCAGCGCGTCGATCGCGAAATTGATAGCGTCCGCGATCGCGCCGGTGAAGGTCTCGGTCACTGTCGCGTGGGTGGTCAGGTCGCCGTCCGCCAGGTCGGCGATTTCCTCCAGCAACTGCATGATGGATTCCTGGTTGGTGCGGTTCTGGCTTTCGGTTTCCTGCAGGCGGCCTCTCGAATCACGATACATGGCGATGAACAGCCAGCTGAGGAAGGTAACGAACAGGATGCCGAACATGGCGCCCTGGCCGGTGGTGAAGAAACGGTGTTTTTCCAGGCCGGCATAGCCATCCACCAGTTCATTGGTGATGTTGAGGAAGTCTTCGGATTTTGCCAGCATTTCCGAGGCGGCATTCTGCGCCTGAAACAGTTCCGGGGTTTTTTCCAGGATGCGGGTTACCAGCTCGCTGACCTCGGCGAAGGACTCGGTGACTTCCTGCAGTTTTTCCCGGGCGTCGCCGTCCTTGATCTTCATGATATTCATCGCCGTGTTGCCATTGAGCATGGCATCGAGAACGCGGCCGAACAGGGCGGCGTCACGGCCGAAGCGATCGGCGGCGGTGGCGGCGCCCTGACCACCCTGCATGATACGGGTGACGTTGAATGACATACGCTGGCTTAACATCAGCTGCCGGGCGGCGATGTAGATCTGCTGCGGGCTGGCGCCGATTTCGATCATGATCTGCACCACTTCGTCGGACAAGGCCAGCAGGTTGGGCATGGTATTGTTGATGTGTTTGACGAATTCGTCGAGCTGGCGAATCGTGCCTTCGGCACCCAGGATGGTGTCGGCGTAGCCTTTGAATTCCTTCCAGATTTTGTCGGTGGCCGCCAGCGCAGTAGCGACTTCGGTCGGCGATCTGGGGAGATTGATGGCGGGGTCGCCATTGAGCAGCAGGTTGACCTTGGCGTCGAGGCGGTCACGATAGCCCTTCAGTATCGGGAACTCCTGTACTTCGGCGTTTGACGCTTTGGTGGAGTCGATAACGATGTCCTGAGACAGTACGCGAATTTCACCGGCGGTACTGATATAGACTTTTTCTTCCGTCGACTTGATCGCCACTACCCAGAAGTTGTAGGCGAACAGTACGAACGACAGACCGAGCAGGACACTGATGATGGTATAGGTTCTGCCAGTGGAGCTGGCTACCTGCTGACCGCGGACCTTGCGCCCCAGCTTGAAACTGGGAAGTTTCAATAGCTGTGACAGATCCGGCAATTTTAAGGACTTACGCTTGCGCATCGTTTATGACTCCTGGCCCTGGACCTCGAATAATTTATGATAGTAAATTGAGTCACCCGGCCCCTTGCGGGAACCTGACTCAGGTGACGGCTGATCGACAAATACTGCGTTGTCGATCACACCGCCACGCGTAAAAACTCCGGAGTTTGCGTCAGCACTTTCATGCTGAAGACAAACCACGCTGTATCGTTCTGACGAAAACCGGAAGTCAGATAAGGCGCCAGCTGTCTGGCGGCGGTAATTTTTCCGGACATTCTTTCGTCGTCGAAAAAGTGTTTCAATCCATAGACTTCGTCCACCAGCAAGCCTGCCCACAGGTCGATGTGATTGACGATGAGAATTCGGCTTTGGCGGTTGATTTGCGCCGGCGTCGTACCCAGGTAGTCCTGCAGGTCGAGAATCGGCATCAGATTACCGCGCACATTGGCCATGCCCTTGACCCAGGACTTGGTGCCGGGGATGTAGGTTACCTGGGGAATGTACAGGATTTCATTGACATCACCTACCGCCGCGACCAGGTATTGATTGGCAACGCGAAACCCGATCCCCGTCCAGGGCCGGCGAATTTCCTGTTGCTGCGGCAGGCCGGCCGCGGCTTCGATGCAGCGGCGTTCCAGGGCAACCAGGATCTCGAACGGGTTGGATTTAGCTTGCGGCGCCATTGGGTTTGATTACCCTCCCAGCACCGATTTCAGTTTGGCCACCAGTTCTTTTTCCGAAGCGGGTTTGGTGATGTAATCCTTCGCGCCCTGGCGCATGCCCCAGACGCGGTCCGTCTCCTGGTTCTTAGTGGTAACGATAATCACGGGAATGTGAGCGGTTTCGGGATCGGTGGTGATCTGACGCGTTGCCTGAAAACCGTTGAGACCGGGCATGACCACGTCCATCAACACGGCATCGGGTTTCTGGGCCTTGACCACGGCGATGCCTTCCTCGCCGTTTTCCGCAGTGATCACTTCATAACCGTTTTTTTCGAGCATGGTTTTGAGGATGTGCGCTTCGGTTGGAGAATCATCAACGATTAGTACTTTCGCCATATTAAACTCCCTCGGGTGTTTCTCTAATTAACATTTTAGCCATGAGGTATTACCCCTTATGCACATATTCTTTGATCGCGCCAAGCAGTTCCTCTTTAGTAAACGGCTTGGTGAGGTACTGGTCTGAGCCGACGATACGTCCACGGGCGCGGTCAAACAAACCGTCTTTACTGGTCAACAACACCACGGGCGTGCTCTTGTAGTTCTCGTTGCGCTTGATCAGTGCACAGGTCTGGTAACCGTCAAGGCGTGGCATCATGATATCAATGAAGATAATATCGGGCCGATTGTCCGTAATCTTTGACAAAGCCTCGAATCCATCGGTGGCGGTGATGACTTCACACCCAGCTTTCTTCAGCAGGGTTTCCGCGGTACGGCGAATGGTCTTACTGTCATCAATAACCATAACTTTGGTGCCAGCCAGTTCTTGATCGGCACTGTCGTCGCTCACGTATCTACCTCACGCAATATCAAAGGAGTGACTAAAACTTTGCTCCGTAACTACCCAGCTCAACTACTCAATATAGTTTTTCTGTATAAGGTCATTCAATTCAATAAAAATCTTCGCTTTTGTAGCATAGAATCGGTATATATGCCATAAATCATCATAAGTTTAACGGTGAAGACAGAATGCCTCACTGTCAGGTATCGGCGAACTCGACCAATACATTAGCTTTGTGTAGAAGAATTAAGGGGTTTTATTGGAGCCCTCTTGGTGCCAGGGTTGTTTAAGGTAGGATACCATCCACCTTCCATGGACCGGGGCAATGATACCCTAATAATTTTTTCTTGTCTGGATCGGAGCAAATAAGGATTTTAATTATATGGCTATAAAGCTTGGTGTAGTCATGGATCCGCTGGCGACGGTGAAGGTTGCCAAGGACAGCACCCTGGCCATGATGCTGGCGGCACAGCAACGTCAGTGGGAGGTTTTCTACCTGACGCTGGACCAGCTGTTCGCTCGGGCGGACCGAGCCTGGGGCTGGGTCAGCCGCGTTACCGTTTTCGATGATCCGAAAAAGTGGTATGAGCTCCATGAAACCACGGAAATGGCGCTGGATCAGTTGGACGTGATTTTGATGCGCAAAGATCCGCCGTTCAACATGGAATATATCTATGCCACCTATCTCCTGGAATTGGCGGAAAGGCGTGGCAGTCTGGTGCTGAATCGGCCCCAGGGGCTGCGGGATGCCAATGAAAAGCTTTTTACTAACTGGTTTCCCCAATGTACGGTGCCTTCACTGGTGACCCGCAGTCAGGAGCAGTTGCGGGCATTTTTGCAGGAACAGGGGGAGATTGTTCTCAAGCCGCCCTCCGGCATGGGGGGGGAAAAGATCTTCTATCTTCACTGCGATGACAAAAACACCGGCGTTATTCTGGAAACCATGACCAACCATGGCCGGGAATTCGTTATCGCCCAACGCTTTATTCCCGAAATTGCCCAGGGAGACAAGCGAATTTTGCTGATCGATGGCGAACCGGTGCCTTACGCCTTGGCGCGCATTCCCAAGACCGGTGAAGCGCGCGGCAACCTGGCGGCGGGTGGGCGCGGCGTCGGGGTGGAGCTGAGCGCGCGTGATCGCTGGATTTGCAGCGAAATTGCGCCCATTTTGCGAGAAAAAGGCCTTATCTTTGTGGGAATCGATGTAATTGGCGAGTACCTGACCGAGATCAATGTCACCAGTCCAACCTGCATCCGGGAACTGGAAGCCCAGTACGGCATTGCCATTGCCGGCAAATTCATGGATTGGATTGCCGATCGGCTGGGACAACGGTGACCCGCCTCCGGGATCGCCGGTGGATCCTGCTGCTGCTTGCGCTGGGGCTGGCGGCCTGCAGCGCGCCGGCTACGGTGTATAAACAACAGTTCTATTCCTTCGGTACCATTGTCGAGGTCAGCGTCTGGGGGGTGGACGAGACCCGCGCGCAGCGCTTGTTCGCCCAGTTGCAGGACGACATGGACTATATGCACACCACCTGGCATGCCTGGCATGAGGGGCCGGTGGCTCGGATCAATCAGTTGCTGCCCCTGGGTAAGGAGTTTTCCGTTGCGCCATCGGTCCTGCCATTGATAGAAAACAGCCTGGCGCTCTACCGCAAGACCCAGGGTTTGTACAACCCCGCCATCGGCGGTTTATTGCGCCTGTGGGGTTTCGCCCAGGACGATCCGCCCACGGGCCCGCCGCCCACCGCGGTCCAGATCCAGCCGTATCTGCAGCACCCTCCCAGCATGGCGGATCTGCATCTGGACGGTATCCGCCTGCGCAGTGACAATCCGCTGGTGCAGCTGGACTTTGGCGCCTATGCCAAAGGGTATGCCGTGGATTTGCTGATTGCGCGTATCCGCGAATGGGGGATCAGCGATGCCATCGTCAATGCCGGCGGCAACTTACGGGCCATGGGCGGCAAAGGCGGCAAACCCTGGCGTATCGGTATTCGTGATCCCCGGCATGCGCGGGATGACAGCGGCAAGGGGGTGCTGGCCTCGCTGGAGGTGCGGGGGGATGAAAGCGTCTTCACTTCGGGAAACTATGAGCGTTACTTTTTTTATGAAGGCCGGCGGTATCACCATATTATCGATCCGCGCACCGGTTATCCGGCCCAGGGCAGCATTTCGGCGACCGTGATCTGGAACAACGGCGGCGAAGCGGATGCCGCCAGCACCGCGTTATTCATTGCCGGTCCGCAACACTGGCCGGAGGTGGCGGCCTCCCTGGGCATGGACCAGGTCATGGTGGTCGACGAAGCCATGCATGTGTACATGACCCCGGCCATGGCCGCGCGGGTGCATTTTGAACAGCAACCGCCACCGGTGGTCACCGTGACGGCGCTGCCCTGACATGAGTACCGCGCGGTGAGCGGCGAGAGTTGTGCACCGTTTGCCGGGGGTGGGTTCGTCGGGCGATGGAGGGGGTGCCGGTGACGGCGGGGGACTGGCTGGTCGCATTGCTGCTCAGTGCCCTGATCGTCGTGGCCTCGGTCCTGGCCTGGCGTTCACAGACTGGCCCGGCGGAAAAAGTCATCATCACCGCGGGTGGAAAAACGGTCTCGGTCCTGGATATTCACCGCGACCAGGTGGTCGACGTGGACGGGCCCCTGGGTACCAGCCGGGTCGAGATACGTGGGGGTAAGGTCAGAATCAGTGCATCTCCCTGCAGCAATCACTTATGTATTTTACGCGGCTGGGTGCAAACCACCGGTGACAGCGTGGTGTGTCTGCCCAATCGGGTGGCCGTCACCGTGGTTGGCGGCGACCCCTATTATGATGCTGTTACATTCTGATTGAAATAGGGATTTTCTATGCAAACCTCGGTCTCGGTCAGTGTGGAGGACGGCCGCATCGCAGCCCTGGCGGTATTGGCAATATCTCTGCATATCCTGGAAGGCGCTTTTCCCAGCCCCCTGCCGGGAGTCAAACCGGGTATCAGTAATATCATCACTATTATGGTATTATGTCAGGCAGGATGGGGCTGGGCAGCATGGGTCAGTTTGCTGCGAGTGCTGGTGGGCAGTGTGGTGTTGGGTACCTTTCTTTCGCCTACCTTTGTGCTGAGCCTGACCGGCGCCGTCACCGCATTGACGGGCCTGGGCATCGCAGTGATCTGGTCCCGCCAGGTGCCGGTACTGAAATTGGGTGCGGTGGGGTATAGTATTGTTGCCAGTGTGTTCCATATTGGTGGTCAAATCCTAACCGCTTATGTTTTGTTTATTCCCCACGCGGGTCTGTTTAAACTTTTGCCCATCCTGGGGGGCGCTGCCCTGCTGTTCGGCGCGCTGAACGGGGTGATCAGCTATAAGGCGTTGGAATTATTGAAGAATTAGACTATGGCAGTGAGAAGCACGCAGGTATCATCGATCGGGCAGATCAGCGCCAATGATCGCTTCAGTTTCACCATGTTCCTGTCGGTGGTGATCAACGCGGTGATCATCCTGGGCATCGGATTCAGCCCGCTGGACGATGTGTTCGACAACATGATGCCCACCCTGGATATCACTCTGGTACCGACGCGTTCGACGGAAGAGCCGGATCAAGCGGATTATTTTGCGCAATCCAACCAGATCGGTGGCGGCGACAGCGAGGAAAAGGTGAAGCCGGAGACGCCCTCACCCGCCATGACCTCCACGTCGGATTCCAGCGGCGCGCCGTTTCTCCTGCAGCCGCTGGAAAAACAACCCAAGCCGAAGAATACCCAGGAAGAAATGCTGACGACGCAGCAAAGTGATTTTAGCGTCGTCAATAAGCCTGACGAGCCCGAGGAAATGCCGGAAGTCAAAACGCCGGTGGCGGCGGAACTGATTGCGCGCAGCCAGGAAATCTCCCGCCTGTCGGCCGATCTGGGCGAGCAGCTGCAAACTTATTCCAAACGGCCCCGGATCAAATACCTGTCGGCGGCGCATACCAAGGAATATAAATATGCCACCTATATCGCCGACTGGCAGCGCAAGGTGGAAAAGATCGGGCGTCTGAATTTCCCGGACGAGGCCAAGCGCCGCAATCTGCAGGGCGACCTGCTGCTGGATGTGGCTTTGTATGCCAATGGCACTATCGCCGAAGTCAATATGCGGCGCAGCTCCGGCCACAAGATCCTGGATGACGCCGCCATCGCCATCGTGCGCCTGGCCTCACCCTATCAAGCCTTTCCGCCGGAAATCCAGAGTGAAACCGATGTGCTGCATATTACCCGTACCTGGCAGTTCCTGCCTGGCGGCAAGCTGGTGACCCGCTGATGACGGCCGGCGCACTTGCGCCGGTTTCCCGTGAACGATTACACTTGTGCCATGCGCAAAACAACATGGCTCAGCAACCAGTTTCTCATCGCCATGCCCTCCCTGACGGACCCGAATTTTTACCGCTCGGTCACATATATGTGTGAACACAACGCGGAAGGTGCCATGGGTATAGTAATTAATCAGCCGCTGGAACTCACTTTTGGCGATGTGTTGCAGGAGATGAGTCTGGAGACCGCGGACGACGAATTACGCAAGCAGGCGATCTACCTCGGCGGTCCGGTGCAGCCGGACCGGGGCTTTGTCATTCACAGCCCGCTGGGCAGCTGGGATTCCACCCTGCGGGTGACGGCGGACATCGGCGTCACCGCGTCGCGCGATATCATTGCCGCCATTGCCGCCAAACAGGGCCCGCAGCGCAGCCTGATTGCCCTGGGTTATGCCAGTTGGGGCGCCGGTCAGCTGGAGCGGGAGTTGTCGGAAAATACCTGGCTCACCGGTCCGGCCGACAGCGAAATAATTTTCGATATGCCGGTGGCGCGACGCTGGCGGGCGGCCGCTTCTCTGGTGGGGGTAGATCTGGCCACGATATCTACGGATATCGGGCATGCATGAGCGCGGGCGCGGAAACTTTCCTGGGATTTGATTTCGGCACCCGGCGCATCGGCGTGGCGGTGGGGCAGTCGGTCAGCGGCACGGCCAGCGCGCTGTTGACCTTGCACGCCCGTGCCAATAAACCCGACTGGGAAACAATTGCGCGGCTGATAGAACAATGGCGGCCAGCGGCGCTGGTGGTGGGTTTGCCGTTGAACATGGATGGCAGTGAAAACGACCTCACCCGCCGCAGTCGGCGCTTCGGCCGGCAGCTGCAGGAGCGCTTTCGCCTGCCGGTCCATACCATGGACGAGCGCCTGTCATCGGTGGCGGCGGAGCAGCGTCTGGCGGAACAAGGGCGTGGCCGGCAGGCGGTGGACGAGGTGGCGGCGCAGATCATCCTTGAAGATTGGCTACAGCAGCGGGGCGCGCAGTGACGAAGAAAAAAGCGGGTTTGGACGATGCCGGCGACATCATTGCGGATCTGGCCGTACGTCTGCGTCGGTTCCTGACCGAGCAGGTCATTGCCGATCCGGTGATCGTCGGTATCCATACCGGCGGCGCCTGGGTGGCGCAGCAACTGCACACCGATCTGGGGCTGCAGTCGCAGCTGGGTACGCTGAACATTGCGTTTTATCGCGATGACTTCACCCGCATCGGCCTGCATCCACAGGTACAGCCGTCGAATTTACCGTTCGATGTCAGCGATCGTCATATTATCCTGGTCGATGATGTGCTGCATACCGGCCGCACCATACGCGCCGCGCTCAATGAAATCTTCGATTATGGCAGACCCGCGTCCGTCACCCTGGTGGTGCTGCTGGATCGCGGTGGCCGTGAACTGCCGATCGAGGCGCAGCTGGTTGGCAGACGCGTGCAACTCAGCCAGCACGAGCATATCAAGCTCACCGGCCCCGATCCCCTGCAACTGAGCATTCTGGAAGCACCATGAAGCGGAACAGCCAACTTGACGAACAGGGTCAGCTGCGGCATTTTCTCAGCGTCGAAGGTCTGGGCCGCGCCGTTCTGACGGAGATCCTGGACCGGGCGGAGACCTTCGCCGGCGTCGCTTCGCGGGCTGTAAAGAAAGTGCCGCTGCTGCGCGGCAAGACGGTCATCAACCTGTTTTTCGAATCCAGCACCCGTACCCGCACCACGTTCGAACTGGCGGCCAAGCGCCTGTCGGCCGATGTGCTGAATATCAATATTGCCACCTCCGCCACCAGTAAAGGCGAGAGCCTGCTGGATACCCTGCGCAATCTCGAAGCCATGCATTGCGACATGTTCGTGGTGCGTCACAACCAGAGCGGGGCCGCTTCCTTCATCGCCGCCCATGTCGCCCCGCATATCAGTGTCATCAATGCCGGGGACGGTTCCCACGCCCATCCCACGCAGGCGATGCTGGATGCGTTTACCATCCGCCAGCTCAAGGGCGAGTTTAACCGGCTGCGGGTGGCGGTGGTCGGCGATATCCTGCATTCACGGGTGGCGCGCTCGCAGATTCACGCCTTGAACATCCTCGGCGTGGGAGAGTTGCGGGTTATTGGACCGAAGACACTGGTGCCCGACAGCGTCACTTCCCTGGGGGTGCATGTCTTTCATGATATGCGCAGCGGGCTCAAGGACGTGGATGTGGTCATCATGCTGCGGTTGCAGCGCGAGCGCATGCAGGGGGCATTTCTCGCCAGTGAGCACGAATATTTCCATCTCTACGGGCTGACCGAAGACAAGCTGGCCCGCGCCCGTCCCGACGCCATCGTCCTGCATCCCGGACCGATAAACCGCGGGGTAGAAATCGACAGTCGCGTCGCCGACGGGCCGCAATCGGTGATTCTGCAGCAGGTCAGCAACGGCATCGCCGTGCGCATGGCCATCATGTCCATGGTGCTGGGTCGCCAGGTGGAAAGCGTGGAGGTAAAGCACTGATGCGCATTCTGATCAGTGGTGGTCGCATAGTCGATCCGCGCAATGGTGCGGATTTTACCGGCGATCTGGCTATCGCCGACGGCCGGGTGCTGGCGGTGGGCAAGGTGCCCGCTGATTTTCAAGCGCAACAGCATATCGTCGCCGACGGCAAAGTGGTGTGTCCGGGGCTGGTGGATCTGAGCGTACGCCTGCGCGAACCCGGCCAGGAGCACAAGGGAACCATTGCCAGCGAAACGCTGGCCGCCGCCGCCGGCGGCGTCTGCACGGTATGCATTCCGCCGGATACCGACCCGGTCATCGATTCGCCGGCGGTGGTGGAATTGATCCGCCAGCGCGCCGAGGATGCCGGCCGGGCGCATGTCGCGGTGCTGGGTGCGATCACCCGGCAGCTCAAGGGCACGCACATCACCGAAATGCACGCCCTGCAGCAGGCCGGATGTGTCGGCGTCAGCAACGGCATGACACCGATAGCCAACGCCCTGGTACAGCGCCGGGCGATGGAATATGCCTCCGGTTACGGTTTGAAAACCTATCTTTATCCGGAAGATTCGCACCTGGCCAACGGCGGCTGTATGCATGAAGGCGCGATCAGTCTGCGCATGGGTCTGTCGGGTATTCCGGAGTGCGCGGAGTCCATCGCCGTCAGCCGCGACCTGCTGCTGGTGGAACAAACCGGCGCCCCCGCGCATTTCTGCCGGTTGTCCTCGGGGCGCGCCCTGGAGATGGTGGCCCATGCCCGCCAGCAGGGACTGCCGGTGAGTGCCGATGTGGCGGTGCATCATCTGCATCTGACGGACGTGGATCTGGTGGATTTCAACAGTTACTGCCATGTGCGTCCGCCCCTGCGCGCCCAGCGTGATCAGCAGGCCTTGCTGGCCGGATTGCAAAGCGGCGCCATCGGCGCCATTTGTTCCGATCATCAGCCGCATGAAACCTCGGCGAAGCTGCTGCCGTTCGCCGAGACTGAGCCGGGCATTTCCGGTCTGGAAACCCTGCTGCCCCTGGCGCTGCGCGCCGGCCATGCGGCCAAGCTTTCCCTGCTGCAGACTCTGGCGCTGCTGACCAGCGGCCCGGCGGCGATTCTCGGCCTGGACTGCGGCCACCTGTCAGTGGGCGCGGTGGCGGATGTTTGCGTTTTCGATCCGCAGGCGTCCTGGCTGGTGACGCCATCGCGCTTGCACAGCGAGGGCAAAAACACGCCGTTCGTGAATTGGGAAATGCAAGGACGCGTGCAGCATACGCTGCTGGCCGGCCGCGTAGTCTATGATGCAAAGATGGAGAAATTATGAAACACCCGGCAACGCGGCAATCGCTGGTGGTCGAAGAGGCTCAGATTCTGGCGCATGACGCCAAAGCCGGCGAGCAATATATTCTGCGGGTTGCTGCGCCCCGTACCGCGGCGCTGGCCCAGCCGGGGAGTTTCGCCCATGTGCAATGCCATCCCATGCTGCCGATGCGGCGGCCGATTTCCATCATGCGGGTCGAGCCTGAACAGGGGTGGGTGGAGTTTCTCTATAAGGGAGTGGGCCACGGGACCCGCTTGCTGGCGCAGCGCCGGCCGCAGGAGCGGCTGAGCATGATTGCCCCCATAGGTAATCGCTTCACCGTTCCGGAAGGGATCAGCCGGCCGGTGCTGCTGGGTGGCGGCGTTGGCATGCCGCCGATGATTTTTCTGGCCCAGCAGCTGCGTGATCGTGCGGACACGCAACCCCTGGTCCTGCTGGGTTCGGAAGTGCCGTTTCCCTTTACTACCGCGCCCTCGCGTATCCTCGCCCCTGGCCTGCCGGCGGCAGCCATTGCCGCCGTGCCCTTGCTCGATGACTGGGGCATTGCTTCCCGTCTGGCCAGCCTGCAGGGTTATGCCGGGGTATTTCAGGGTTATGTAACCGATCTGGCGCGCCACTATCTGAATAATCTGTCAACGGAACAGCGCCGCGAGGTTATGCTTTACGCCTGCGGTCCGCACGCCATGCTGGCGGCGGTGGCGGCCCTGGCCCGGGAATTTTCCCTGCCCTGCCAGGTCAGTCTGGAAGAATACATGGCCTGCGCCGTAGGCGGGTGTGCCGGCTGTGTGGTGAAAGTGACGACGCCGCAGGGAGCGGCAATGAAGCGGGTATGCGTCGATGGCCCGGTGTTCGACGCTTATCAGGTATTTGCCTGAAATTTCCCGTTAGCGGCTCATCCACTGCCGCGCCGGGCGGGTTTCCAGCAGGGAATCAAGCAGGGAAAAGAAACGCTGTACATCCAGCGGCTTGGTCAGAAAGTCATAGAATCCTTCCTGCGCTGCCCGCTGCCGGTTCGCCTGGGTGCCGTCGGCGCTGATCGCGACCACCGGAATACGTTGCGTGAGGGGATCCATGCGCAGGTGCCGTATCACTTCGAAGCCGTGCAATCCCGGCAGATTGAGGTCCAGCAGGATGATGTCGGGCAGCTGGGTTTGGGCGATTTCCAGACCCAGTTGACCATCCGGGGCGCTGATGAAGCGAAAGCCGCCACGGGTGGCAATCAGGCTTTCCACCAGGCGCAGATTGGCCGGCATATCCTCGACATAGAGCAATGTAGGCAGGTTCTCCAGGGTGGCGGGTGCGTCAGCAAGGTTTTCGGCGGCGGTCGCCAATGATTCGCCGTGAGCCTTGGGCAGGATGAACCAGAATTCGCTGCCTGTGCCCGGTGTGCTGTTTACGCCGATCTCGCCGTCCATCAGCGTTACCAGCTTCTTGGCGATTGCCATGCCTATGCCTGAACCTTCGATGCCGTTGGCGGTGGCGCCAAAGCGTTCGAATACGTCGAATACTTTTGTGCACTGTTCAGCGCTCAAGCCGCATCCCGTGTCATAGACCCTGATTTTCAGCGCCTGGTTGCCTTCCTCCGTCACCTTGATGTCGACGCGCCCGCCCGGGCGATTGTATTTTACGGCATTGGACAGCAGATTCAGCATGACCTGCTTCAGGCGTACGCTGTCGGCGCGCACCGCGAACCGTGCTGACAGATCGCAGGCAATCTGCAGCCGCTTTTTTTCCGCCAGCGGCCGGATCAGGTCGCAGCACTCGGCGATCATGCGGTGCACGGACACCGCTTCCAGATGCATTTCCATGCGATTGGCTTCGATGCGCGACAGATCGAGAACCTGATTGATCTGCTCGAGCAAGTGGTTGCCGGCGTTGAGTATTTCGCGGATAAACTTCAGTTGTTTGGGGTTGGGATGATTCAGTTCCAGCAACTGGGCAAAGCCGAGGATGGCGTTCAATGGCGTGCGCAGTTCATGACTCATATGAGACAGGAACATGGATTTGGCATTGCTGGCCTTTTCCGCCTGGTCGCGCGCCGCGCCCAGTTCGGCGGCGTTACGCCGCTGTTGTTCATTATTGCCTATCCGCTGCACAGTGGCTGCAATGTGTCCGGCCATGAGATTCAAGTGTTGCAGACCGCCATCCGTCAGCGGTGACTGAGCGCCGGTGCTGCGAACGGTGACGCAGAGGATGCCAAGCAGATTTTGCTGCAGTCGCAAGGGCAGGACGATGCGGTTTTCGCCAACCGCAGGGTCTGCGCCGCTAACAACCGCGCCCTGCTGCCTGGCTGCCTGCGACAATGTCGCATCCTGGCTGATATCGCATACCAACGGCGCACTGTCGTCGGCCGGGAGCGGCTTGTCATCGAAGCATTGCGCCAGCGCCGCATCGGCAGTGAGGAAAACGTACAGACGACAGGCGGCAACGTCGCAGCTGTGGCTGAGGTAATCGCCGATGGAACCTAACAGCTGATCGTGGCTGTCGATTCCCTGCAGCCCCTCCACCCAGGCCAGCAGGTTCTGATACTGGCGAGTCAGGAGCTGCGCATCAGCCTGCAGGCCTCCCGGGGACGTGACTACCACGGGGTCGGTGGCTAACTGCTGTTTGCTGTTTCCGTTTTTGGCCATCTTGAGTACAATGATCGAAAATTTACGCCGCACTACAATTCAACTGCTGGAATTCGCGCACATCCACGGCAGACAGTGTGCAGCACTCTTGCTGTACTATAACGTCAATAAGATTCATTTTAAGTACCATGCCAGGCCGCGAAGATGTAAATATTTGTAAATTCACATCTGCTCTTGCCCGACGCGTTGATCTACCACGGAGATAATCTGGGTATAGAGGCCTGGTATTCCAAAGACGGCGTATAAAAAAGCGGTGTTACGGCACGGACCGTAACACCGCTTTGCTTGCCTGCGAGGAGTGGTGTCGCGATTAATTAAAGGCGTCTTTGTTCGCCGCCTTGGTTTTGGCATCCTGCTTGGTGATCATGCCCTTCTGCACCAGTTGTTGCAGGTTCTGATCCAGGGTTTGCATGCCGACCGATTGCCCGGTCTGAATCGCCGAGTACATCTGTGGTACTTTGTTTTCACGGATCAGGTTGCGGATGGCCGGNNGCGCACCATTTCCTTTTCCGCGGCGGGAAAGACGTCGATGATACGGTCAATGGTTTTCGCCGCGGAGCTGGTGTGCAAGGTGCCGAACACCAGATGCCCGGTTTCCGCCGCGGTCAGCGCCAGGCCTATGGTTTCCGGGTCGCGCATTTCACCCACCAGGATGACGTCGGGGTCTTCGCGCAGGGCGGAGCGCAGCGACTCATTGAATCCCAGGGTGTCACGATGCACTTCACGCTGGTTGACCAGGCACTTCTTG
>DKAS01000165.1 GCA_002448875.1 Proteobacteria bacterium UBA6920
AGCAGGGTCTTGCCGCTGCCGGTGGGCCCCAGCAGCAGGATGTTACTCTTGGACAGCTCGACGTCGTCTTTCTTCTGGCGAGTCTCCAACCGCTTGTAATGATTGTAGACCGCAACGGACAATACTTTCTTGGCCCGTGTCTGACCAACCACATACTCGTCGAGAATCTTGTTGATCTCCCGCGGGGTGGGCAGTTTGGATCCGGTCAGGCCGGTGGCCTTTTCCTGGACTTCCTCGCGAATGATATCGTTGCACAGCTCAACGCATTCATCGCACACAAAGACCGATGGACCCGCGATCAGCTTCCTGACCTCGTGTTGGCTTTTGCCACAGAAAGAGCAATACAGCAATTTGTCGTGATCGTCGCCCTTACCGTGCTTGTCATCACTCATATGCTTATCCTGGATGGAATATGACAAATCAAAGATGAATCACAATACTGTACAAAAAAATCTGATTACTGCAACCCTTTACTTTTCAAATTTAATACAACCTTGTAATAAGTCTAGCTTTTATCGACTTATTCCTTACTCTACCTTGGGTTGACGGTGCTCCAATACCTTATCAATAATGCCGTATTTTACGGAATCCTCAGCACTCATAAAGAAATCCCGGTCCGTGTCCTGCTGAATCCGCGCCATGGGCTGACCCGTGTGCTTAACCAGTATCTCGTTCAAACGCTGCCGGGTCTGCAGGATTTCCTTCGCGTGTATCTCTATATCGGTCGCTTGGCCCTGTACCCCAGCTAAAGGTTGATGAATCATGACCCGGGAATGGGGCAGACAATAACGTTTACCCTTGGTCCCGCCGCCGAGCAGGATCGCGCCCATGCTGGCCGCCTGGCCAATGCACATGGTGCTGACGTCACATTTGATAAACTGCATGGTATCGTAAATTCCCATGCCCGCGGTCACCGAACCGCCCGGCGAATTGATATAAAAGTGTATATCCTTATCCGGATTTTCCGACTCCAGAAACAGCAGCTGGGCAACCACCAGATTGGCCGAATAATCCTCGACCGGACCGACCAGAAACACCACCCGCTCTTTCAGCAAGCGCGAAAAAATATCGTAAGACCGCTCGCCGCGCGCCGATTGTTCGACGACGATGGGAACCAGATTCAATGCGCGCGTGTAACTCTCCGGCAGATGGTCCGCTGATCTGTGGTACATGGTGTCAGTTTCCTCGTTGGCAAACAATGATAGACAGCGGGCTATCAAGCCTGCTGCATTATTTCATCAAAAGTCTTCTGTACGTTCTTAACTTTAACATTATTTAACAGCCAATCCACTGCTTTGTTTTCCAGCACCAGAGACTCGACTTCGCTCAGCCGATTCTTGTCGCTATAGTACCATTGCACGACTTCTTCCGGACGCTCGTAGGTGGAAGCGATGTCTTCCACGGCCTCCCGCACATCCCGCGACTCCGCCTTCAGCGAGTTGGTCTTGATGACTTCGGAAAACATCAATCCCAGAGTTACCCGCCGCCGCGCTTCGGTTTCCAGTTCGCTGGCGCCGGAAGCGTCTTTGCCGGCGGACGGGAAGCGTTTGGCCAGCGCCTCCACTTCACGGTCGATAAGGAATTTCGGCAGATCGATTTGATTCTGCGCCACCACCGCGTCCATCACCCGCTGCTTGGTCAGCGAGCGGATTCTGGTGCGCAATTCCCGCTCCATGTTCTTGCGAATATCGGCGTGTAATGCATCGTGCGTGCCTTCGGCGATACCCAGGCCCTTGATGAATTCTTCATCAACCGCCGGCAGGGAGGGCGCCTCGACTTTCTTTACCTTGACCTCGAAGCGCGCGGTCTTGCCGGCCACGTCGCGGCCGAAATAATCCGCCGGAAAGGTCACGTCGAAAGCGGTATCGCTGCCTGGCGTCTTGCCGGCCAGATTGCTCTCAAATCCGCTGATCATGCGTCCCGATCCCAGCTGCACGATAAAATCCTGGGCTTCGCCACCGGCAAAAGGCACGCCGTCGATCGAGCCTTTGAAATCTATCGTCAATTGGTCGCCATCCTGTGACGCCCGGTCGACGCTGTTCCATTGCTGGCGCTGGGCACGAATCTTATCAATGGTGTTGTTGACGTCCTGCTCGCTGATGTCGGCCGCCAGCTGCTCCACGGACACTTTGTCCAGACCCTTGATCTGCACATCCGGATACACTTCGAATACCGCCACGTACTCCAGTGTTTCACCGGCCTTGCGCGCCTTGGGTTCGATGCGCGGATAACCGGCGAGGCGCAGTTTTTCCTGGGTTACGGCTTCGTAAAAGGTGTTCTGCAGAATTTCGTTGAGCACTTCGTTGCCCACCTGGGCCCCGTACTGTTGCTGCACCACGCCCATGGGTGCCTTACCGGGGCGAAAACCGCTGATACGTACCCGTTGCGACAGGTTTTGCAGACGCGTGCGTACTTCGTTGTCGATGCGGTCAGCCGGGACCTGCACTTTCATGCGCCGTTCCAAACCCTGGGTCGTTTCCACGGAAACTTGCATTGCTACTGTCCTCTTGTCTCTTGATACGAAAAAAATTGCATAGAGTATAACACCGCCATCGCCGGTCAGGTGGTGCGAAAGGAGAGACTCGAACTCTCACGGGTTACCCCACTGGAACCTAAATCCAGCGCGTCTACCAGTTTCGCCACTTTCGCAACGTGTCGCGGATTATATCTTTATGAGCGCGAACAATAAAAAAGCCTGGCGGTGTCCCCGTCCAGGCTTTGGCATTTTTGGTGGGTCGTGTAGGGATCGAACCTACGACCCGCGGATTAAGAGTCCGCTGCTCTACCAGCTGAGCTAACGGCCCAACATTCCTGAACTGCTTATCTGTCCGGCAGGCCCCCGGGGCGACCTGGTCCGAACTTTTGACACCTTTTACAAAATGGGGTGGACGATGGGGATCGAACCCACGACACCAGGAGCCACAATCCTGTGCTCTACCAACTGAGCTACGCCCACCATTAAAACAACATTACTGCCCGGCGTAAACCGCCTGCTGGCTGTCCTGCCAGTGTTTCGCCTTGAATTGGCGCGCCCGGCAGGACTCGAACCTGCTACCCTCGGCTTAGAAGGCCGATGCTCTATCCGGATGAGCTACGGGCGCATGTCAGGCCGTCGCTGCCAGCAGTCCACCGGACATCCGGCCTAAAAATCAAAAAGGTCGACCCTGCGGGTCGCCGTCGAACGCTCTACGATAACGTCGGGAGTTCGAATCCTCACCTCCCGCGGTATCTCTCGTCCCGTGGCTTGCCTCCGCCACGTCTGTGCATTTGGTCGGGGTAGAGAGATTCGAACTCCCGACATCCTGCTCCCAAAGCAGGCGCGCTACCAGACTGCGCTATACCCCGAAGGATTGGCGTTGCGGTCGATGCCGGGCATCTTACCGGAACGCGTATACCGGCCGCCAGATTATACGCAACTATCCAAACGGTGGCACCTGGGTACCGTCAGCCTTTCCGTCAGGCTGCGAATCGTACCTATATAAATATGCAAAATCAAATAATTATTAGCCTTATGCTTGGCACATCTGCGACGGCATGCGATGATATGCGGGAATTTTAACGCTATTAACAACTTACCTGAGGCTATGACGGCGAAGTTAATCGATGGCAAGGCGTTGGCGGGCCGCATTCGTACGCATATTGCGCAACGGGTCAAAGAACGCCTGAACCGTGGCGAACGGCAACCGGGGCTGGCGGTGGTCCAGGTGGGCAATGACCCGGCATCGGCCATCTATGTCAGCAACAAGCGCAAGGCCTGCGCCGAAGTCGGCATCCTGTCGCTGGCCCATGACCTGCCGGCCGATACCAGCGAACAGTCGCTGCTGGCGCTGATCGATCAGCTCAACGAAGACCCCACGGTGGACGGCATTCTGGTACAGCTGCCGCTGCCCCGACAGATCGACCCGGAAACCGTTATCGAGCGCATACGCCCCGACAAGGACGTGGATGGCTTCCACCCCTATAACATCGGTCGCCTGGCCGTACGCATGCCGACGTTTCGATCCTGCACGCCTTATGGGGTGATGAAACTGCTGGCCGAGACCGGGGAAAAGCTGCTGGGTAAACATGCGGTCGTCATCGGCGCATCCAACCATGTGGGGCGTCCCATGGGTCTGGAGCTGCTGCTGGCTGGCTGCACCATGACGGTCTGCCACCGCTTCACTCAGGACCTGGCCAAACACGTGGCGGATGCGGATATCCTGGTCGTTGCCGTGGGCAAGCCCGGCCTGGTCAAGGGAGACTGGATCAAACCGGGGGCGATGGTTATCGATGTGGGTATGAACCGTCTGCCCGACGGCAGCCTGTGCGGTGACGTGGATGCGGCGGGCGCCGCGCGCCGGGCCGCCTGGCTCACTCCAGTGCCCGGTGGCGTCGGTCCCATGACCGTGGCCATGTTGTTGCAGAACACCCTGTACGCGGCGGAGGAGCTACACTAGGAAAAGCCACGCCGGCACCCGGCCGGGTAAAAAAACCGGGCGCCCAAATTGCATATTCAGGCGAATTCATTAAAATACCTGAAAGTTTTACTCAACTATTACGATATAAGAAAACTAAACGGCAAGTTCGGCCTGGTATGCCGGTACCGATACCGGGGTTTCTCACCTTCAGCACGGCGCGAACAGTGAACATGAAAAAAATTGTCTTTGTGAACCCACCCTATGAGCGCATCGCGCCCGGTTATGACTTCGTAAAGACCATCACCAACCGCTCGCCCTCGCTGGGACTACTGCACCTGGCGGCGCAGGTGCGCCAGGATGGCTTCGACCCGACCATTATCGAAAGCGATATCGAGAATCTCGACGCCCGCCAGGTGGCCGACCGCATCATCGCCATGGCGCCAGCCTTCGTCGGCATCACCCTGTTCACGGTAGCAGTCTGGCAGGCGTCGAAGATCGCCAAGCTGATCAAAGCCGCCCTGCCGCAAACCTGGATTCTAGTCGGCGGACCGCATATCTCCTCCATGGGCATGGAGACCATGCAGCGTTTTCCCGAGTTCGACGTCGCCGTGCTCAACGAAGGCGAAACCGTACTCAGCGAGCTGTTGCCGGTGCTGGCGGCAGGCAAGCGACCGTTCTCGGTCAAGGGCATACTGTACCGCGCCGGTGATCAGATTATGCAGACCCCCGGCTCGGCCATTACCAAGTCGCTGGACGAGCTACCCATGCCCGCCTGGGATCTGTTGCCGAATTTCCCGCAGGCTTACCTGCCGGCGATTTTTGACTATCCGCGCGGCCCCGTGGCCACCATCGCCGCCAGCCGCGGTTGTCCGTTTCTCTGCAAGTTCTGCGATACCTCCACCTTCGGCGCCCAGGTGCGTCATTACTCGCCGGAGAAAGTATTCGCGATGATGCGGCACCTGAACGAAACTTATGGCGTCCGCCACATCATGTTCGTCGACGATCTGTTCCTCGCCAGCAAAGTGCGAACCCTGGCGCTGTGCGACATGATACTCAACGCCGGCCTGAAAATGACCTGGAGCTGTACCGCCCGGGTGGACACGGTGAAACCCGAAGTGTTGAAGCGGATGAAGGCCGCCGGCTGCTGGGAGATCAGTTTCGGTCTGGAAACCGGCTCCGACGAACTGCTGCAGAAAATGGAAAAAGCCGCGCGCGTGGAAAAATCCCTGCAGGCGGTGCAATGGACCCACGAAGCCGGCATTCGCTGCAAAGGTCTGTTCATGCTGGGCTATCCCGGCGAGTCCCTGACCACCATTCAGGCAACGCGGGAAATGGTGCAGAAAATTCCCATGACCACCATGAACCTGACCAAATTCACCCCTTATCCCGGCTCACCCATTTATCACGACCTCTACGGCACCAAGATCAAGGAAGACCACTGGGAACGGATGAACGGCATGAATTTCGTCTGGGCGCCGGAAGGTATCAGCGTCGAGGAACTGGATCGGCAGTATCAGCAACTGCTGATCAGCTTCTACCGGCGGCACGATGTGCTGAAAAAATACGCCTCCATGTCGCTGCGCTATCCCAATCACCTGTGGCGCCTCGCCCGCTTCGGCATGGGCTTCCTCCGCGCCAAGACCCTGAGCCTGTTGTCGGGGCGCCGGGGTCTGCTGGTGAAGGAGGATGAATATCACCTGGACGGCGGCAAGTCGCGCAAAGCCGCCTGAAGCGACGCGGCCGGCGCCGCGCCCTTCAAGTGATTTTTTTCTGGATCCGCTCGTTGGCCGATAACCGGCCCCAGACCCGGCCGGTCAGATACCAGTGTAGAAAAAAGGTCTCGCGCAACAGCAGCAGCATGCTGCGCCACCCGCCCGGCCAGCGATCTTCCGCCGGGCATAAACGCACCTCCAGCTCCAGGCCCTGCGCCATGTAATGACAGCGCGCCAGATGGTAGCGGTTGCTGATCAGCAGCGGTTGCTGACAACCCAGGTCGCGCAGCAATTGCCGCGCCTGCTGCAGATTTTCCAGGGTATGGCGGGAACGGTCTTCCAGGATCATCCGCTCCCGTGCCACGCCCAGTTGCTGCAAATACCTGGCGCCCGCCTCCGCTTCGCTCAAGGGCCCCGGGGTGGTATGACCACCCAGCAATATCAGCCTCACCCCGGCCGGCAGCGCCGCCGCACGCTGCAGACGCAGGCGGTAGTCCGCGCCCACCGCGCCGTTGCGCAGGCGCATGGCCATGACCAGAGCGCAATCTCCGGCACTCACTACCGGTGCCACGGCGTGGCGCGCGCGGTGTCGCACCAGCCCCCAGGTCCAGATCAGGCTCACACCCAGCGTGGCCGTCGCCACCAGCAGGGACAGCAGCAGCATGCTCCAGCCGTCGCCGCAGATGGCGCTCACCCGCTCCCGGGAAAAGAAATAGGGCCGAATGGCGGACCGGTACAGGCCTGGCAGACGCAATCCGCCGGTGATCAGATAGCGGGCCACCATGCGGGTGATCAACAGAATATCCTTGACCGAGCTAAAGTGACTGGGACGGGCGCCGATTTCATAGATGGCGGCAATGGGAATGGCATGACTGGGAAAGCCCAGGTGGGCGCCGGCGATCAGGATTTCGCTTTCGAAGACGAAGCTGTGCTCACGCTCCCGTTGCAGGTTGACTTTCCTGAGCAAATCGGCGGGATATAACCGGAAACCCGACTGCGAATCCTCGATGGGATAGCCGGCCGCCCAGGCAATCCAGAAATTGGCGAAACGATTGGCGTAGTAGCGTTTGGGCGGAAACGCGGCTTTGTCAGCTAACCGGGAACCGATGATGATGTGCCGCGGATACTGTTCCCAGGCTTGCAGGAAACGGGGGATGTCGGCGGGAAAATGCTGACCATCGCCGTCCAGGGTAATCACGCCCTGGGCCCCCCGGGCCAGGGCCTCTTCCATGCCCCGCCACAGGGTGGCCGCCTTGCCCAGGTTGCGCGGATTGCGCAGCAGCACCAGGGGCAGGCCCGCCAGCTGGTCGGCGGTGCCGTCGCTGGAACCGTCGTCGACAATGATGACCATGCTGCCCTGTTGCAGGCACTCCTCGGCCAGGCGGCGGATGGTGCGAGCCTCATTGTAGGCGGGAATGACGATGGCGTAGGGTTGGCTCATGGGCGGATTCTCGGATTTGTCCGGTTTTGTTAAATACTGCATAGTAACAAAGTTCGCTATCCTTTACTCTTACTCCGCCGCGCGGCCGGGCCGGGGCGGACGAAAATTAGCAATGTACTCCGGCGGCGGAATTGACTAGGATGAATTACCCTACGGCATGACACGGCTTAGCAGGCGGTAACCCGAACCCAACCATGACAGCATCCCTGACCTACACAGCCAATGCGGAAGTTCGAACCGTCGTTTGTTTGCCGGTATTGACCATAGGCCGCGACAAGATGAATGACATCGTGCTGGCCGATCCCCTGGTGTCACGCAACCACGCGATTATCCGCCTGCTCGGCGACGAAGATTATTATTTGATGGACGGCGGCAGCGCCAACGGCAGTTTCATCAACGGCAAGCGCGTTGCCACTCCCGTCCTGCTGCAGAACAGCGACCGTATTTCCATCGGTTCGACCCAGTTCGATTTTCACCAGCAGCGGCAGCGGCGACCGGCCACCGCCCCCACCGACGAAGACACCACGGTGGTGGTGACCAACCTGGACATCAAGCAGATCACCATCCTGGTATCGGATATCCGCGGCTTCACTTCCCTGTCGGAAGAAATCCCGATCAACACCCTCACCCGGATCATGAGCCTGTGGTTTCGCCACGTCAGCGACTGCGTCCAGGCCAATGCCGGCATCGTCGACAAATTCATCGGTGATTGCGTTTATGCCCGCTGGGAAACGGGCACCAATGCCCGGGAAGCGGTATACCACAGCCTGCGCACCGCCCTGGCCATCCAGCGGGTGACCCAGGCGCTGAATCTGGAGAACCCCACCCTGCCCCGGCCCCTGGCCATCGGCGTGGGCATCAATACCGGCCAGGCGGCGGTCGGCGTCGGCCGGGACAACACCGCCATCGGCGACGCGGTCAATCTGGCGTTCCGCCTGGAGAGCGCCACCAAGGAGCTGGGCAAGGACCTGGTGCTCAGCCAAACCTCCTACCAGTACATTCCCAAACCGCTGTGGGACGGTAAAACTTCGCAGATCGCCGTCAAGGGCAAGCGCGAACCGGTGACGGTCTGCGGCTTTGCTTTTACCGACATCGAATCCCTGCTCACCGGCCAGACGCCGGCCTGAACCCCCGGCTCCAGCTTACTCCGCGCCGGCCACGCGCTGCCGCCAGGTGGTGCCCTGCGGCCCGTCCTCCAACACCACGCCCAGCGCATCGAGCTGGCCGCGGATGCGGTCCGCTTCCTTGAAGTCGCGGGATTTGCGCGCCTGATTGCGCTGGGCGATCAAGGCCTCGATCTGCGCCGGATCCAGCGCGCCATGGCTGCCGCCCTGGAGAAACGCCGTCGCATCCTGGGTCAACAGGCCCAGGGTGGCGGCGAGAAAGCGCAACTGCGCCGCCAGGCGCTGTGCCTGCGGCGCATCGGTCTGCCGGCAGCGATTGATTTCCCGGGCAAGATCGAACAGCACCGCCATCGCCTCGGGCGTG